>NZ_NCJT01000261.1 GCF_002282565.1 Hyphomonas sp. 34-62-18 | reverse complement strand
AATGGTGGGCGGTACAAGGTTCGAACTTGTGACCCCTACGATGTCAACGTAGTGCTCTACCGCTGAGCTAACCGCCCTTTCGCCGCCTGGCCCAAAAGGCCCGCGCCGGAAGAAGAGGCGTAATGGACAATCCGCGCTGGCGCGTCAAGCGGCCTTTCTGCGAGATGTCACAGCTGAAGGCGCGTCACGCCTCAGGCAGCCATCACCTTGTCCACCTCTTCCACGATTTCGCGCAGGTGGAAGGGCTTGGAAAGAACCTTGGCGCCGGCCGGCGTCGGCGAACCGGAGGAAAGGGCCACGGCAGCAAAGCCCGTGATGAAGACGATCTTCATGGCCGGATCGAGTTCAGCCCCGCGGCGAGCAAGCTCAATGCCGTCGAGGCCCGGCATCACGATGTCGGTCAGCAGCAGGTCGAACACTTCGCGCTCAAGCGCCTGAAGCGCTGTTTCGCCGTCCGCATAGTCCTGCACATCATGCCCCGCGCGGCGCAGCGCTGAAGCCAGGAACATGCGCATCGAATCATCGTCTTCAGCAAGCAGGATTTTTGTCACGCAGGGTCCCCTGTGATGCGACTCATATAATTAACACATTAAGCCCACCGATGGTAAATCGGCGGTGAACACAAAAGCTTGCACGACGTATGCCACACGCAAGCGCTGAAAGGCCTTGACCTTGCGAACGATTGTCAAACCATTGCGCTGATGCCGGATACGTCGCCCGCCTTAAGGATTTATGAAGGAATGCCGCCTGGTCCGGAAGGGCTGGACGCGCCGTTCACCCTTTCGGTGCCGGAAACGAATGCGGCCCCGATTGTCTTCGCCAGCCCCCATTCGGGCTGCCTCTATCCGGAAACCATGGTCTCGGCGCTGCGCGTGCCGCTTCTGGACGTCCGCCGGACGGAAGACGCTTTTGTCGACGAGCTGTTTGCCAACGCGCCGCTCCACGGGGCCCACCTTCTTGCTGCCCGGTTTGGCCGCTCTGTTGTCGATCTCAACCGCGACCCGCACGAACTTGATCCATCCATGTTCCATGACGGCCCGCCTCGCGCCTGTGCCCTGCCGACGCCAAGGGTTGAGGCAGGCCTCGGCTGCCTTCCGAAAGTCGGCGCCAGAGGCGAAGCCATTTATGGCCGCCTCTTGTCAAAGGCCGAAGGCGAACAGCGCCTGGCCGGGGTGCATGACGTTTACCATGCCCAGCTGGCGAGCCTCTTGAACGCCCACCAGGCCCTGCATGGCCGGGCGCTGCTGATCGATTGTCACTCCATGCCCTCGGTGCAGCCCGGCCGGCGTAACCTCACCGACATTGTTCTGGGAGACAGGTTCGGCTCCAGCAGCGATCCTCGCCTGGTAAACCGGCTGGAGCGGGTGTTCCGAAATCACGGGCTCACAGTTGCCCGCAACGCCCCCTATGCCGGCGGCTACACCACACGCCGCTATGGCCGCCCGAAGCGGGGCATTCATGCCATCCAGATCGAAATCAATCGCGGGCTTTATATGGATGAGCAGGCGATTACCCGGTCCAGCGGCTTCAGCCGGCTCCGGCCAATCATGGATGCGGTGATCAGAGAGATGATCGAAGCCATTCAGCAACTCCCTGCACGCTGATATCCCCCTGTTTCCAAAGAAAAAAGGCCGCGCCAAGGGGCGCGGCCAAAGTCAAAGGGAGGAAACGCCAGAGGCGTCTGCACCGAAGTGCAAGACCAACCTATGTTGCGATGCACAAACGACCAAGAACCTATTCGCCGCACCCGGCCCCCTCCCCTGCATATGCCCAATCTTCGGGCAGTTTCCCGGCTCCGGCACGGCATTTGCGTAGAAACTGCGCGAATATCCTGTTTTGGGACTGATTGGCGGTCCCGCACCAATATGGAGAGGGATCATGGCTGACGAAACAGACCTGCACGTTGGCAAACGCCTGCGCCGCCGCCGCCGGTTGCTGGGAATGACCCAGCAGGAACTGGCGTCCCAGGTGGGCGTACGCTTCCAGCAAATCCAGAAATACGAATGCGGCGCAAACCGTATCACCGCCTCCCGCCTTTATGATCTGGCGCGGGCGATGAACGTCTCCGTCCAGTATTTCTTCGATGGCATGGCCACGCAGGGCGCTGTGCCCAACGCGGCCAATGATGCCGAGCAGATGGAAGGCGATATCCTCTCCCAGAAGGAAACCCTGGAGCTGGTACGCGCCTATTACCGCCTCAGCGAACGCCCCCGCCGCCGCCTGCTCGAGCTTGCCAAAGCCCTGGAGCAGGACACCTCCAGCACCGGCGCCGCTTGACCTGATCTCATGGGCGGGGCATCGCCTCGCCCATGACCGATACCCGAAACATCGCTGACGACATCGCCCTTGCCCGCCAGCTCGCGGATGCCGCCTGGGCCGCGATCCGCCCGCACTTCCGGAACCTGAACGGCGTCGACCATAAATCCGGCACCGCAAAATCCGGTTTTGATCCCGTCACCGAAGCAGACCGCGCCGCCGAACTGGCAATGCGCGCAATTATCTCTCAGGAACGCCCGGCAGACGGCGTCACCGGCGAAGAATTTCCGGACACGGACTCTTCCAGCGGTTGGCGCTGGTATTTCGACCCTATCGACGGCACGCGCGCCTTCGTCGGTGGTCTGCCGGTCTGGACCACGCTCATCGCTCTGGTGGACCCCGAAGGCGTGCCAGTCATCGGCGTGATCGATCAGCCGGTCGTCGGTGAGCGCTATATCGGCTGGCCCGGCGCCGCCGAGATGGAAACTGCCTCAGGCACGACGCCTATCCGTGTATCCGGCAATCCAGACCTGCGCGCGGCCACCATCGCCACCACCGATCCCTTCATCTTCACGCCGCCGGAACAAGGCGCCTGGAACCATCTGCGCGCCACAGCCCGCATCACCCGCTATGGCCTGGACGCCTGCGGCGCTGATCCCGGTCGTGCGCGGAGCAGGCGGCATTGCCACCAACTGGCGCGGCGAAGCTCCTGCGCTCGGCGGCCAGATCGTCTGCGCCGCCAGTCAAGGCATTTTGGAGCAGGCGTTGCTCGCCCTGCGCCGCGCGGCTGATTGATTACGGCCCCTCAACCGTATAGCCGGCCTCGCGCAGCATCTCGACCACGCTGTCTTCCCCGGCGAGGTGGCCAGCGCCGACAGCAATCAGTACCGTCCCCGGCGCGTCCAGCATCGCGGTGATCTGCGGAACCCAGCGCGCATTCCGGTCGGTCATCATCACATCATAGATGGGCTGGGAGCCAAGCATTTCGGGATTGGCCATCAACGCGCCAATACCGGCCACATCTCCATCGGCCCATTCATCCACCAGCAGATCCAGGGCGCCAACGCCCTCATCTATCCCGTCGACAGTCGCCATCAGGAAGTCAACCTGATCGCAATAGCTGAGCCCGGCCAGGCCGCCGAGCTGCTGCTCGACGGTCTCGAGATATTCAAAGCTTGCGCCCTGCTCGAGCGCGGCGCGTTCAATCACCTTCTCGACGCCCGCTTCCGGATCAAACCCTTCGTCCAGCATCTGCGTCACCGAGATGTTCACCGCCGCCATCCAGGGCCGGTGGGGGAGCAGCGCTTCAATCGGCAGACCCACAATTTCCAGCGCCGCCTTCAGTTCAGCGGTCTCGCTTTCAGAAAGGAAGTTCGTCAGCTGACCGCCATCGGTGAAAAAGCCTTGCGTCGTGTAGAACTTCATCAGCTCCCGCTGGGCCTCAGGGCTCGTCGTATCTGCCTCGAACACAACCGTATCTGCGCTGGCGATCGCCGCCTCGATCTCGGGCGACATCCAGTCCAGTTCCGGCCGCAGCAGGTGAACCGTTCCCAGGAGATGAATGGTCGTGTCCTCGTCACCCATCGTCCAGAGCGCCGGCGACCCGCCACCGCGGCTTGCCTTGGCGGCCTCCAGAGCAGCTGCTTCCAATTCGGGCCGCGCGTTTCGCAGCTCGGCACGCCGGGACGTGTCACATGCCTCCGGCACGGGCGCAGCGCTCTCCTCCGTGACGTTGGCATCCGTAACAGCCGGATCGCACGCAATCAGCAAAAGTGCGGCGCAACCGGCCAGCAGGGATCGGGCAAAAGGCAAATTCATCGCCAACAGAACCTTTCAGGTCGGGTCAACTGTAGTTTCATCCCACCATAGAGAGGCCCCGCCCCGCCCGTCTATGCCCGGCATCAGGCAAACCCGGTTGCGCAGCCCAGCGGCTTCGCCTAAACACCGGCCTCGGCCTGCACCCATAGCTCAGCTGGATAGAGCGTTGCCCTCCGAAGGCAAAGGTCAGAGGTTCAAATCCTCTTGGGTGCACCATTAAAATCAAGGACTTACGGGGTCCTGTGGTTTTTCAAGAATGGCCGTGTCCGCACCGTGTCCGCACCAAATTGCTGCAAGATGACTAATCTGCTCAGCATGCCCGTCTGATGAGATCGGCACACGTGGTTCGATTTGTTTGATTCGAGAGCCGCCAAGGTCCAACTCAGTTGGCCAGCAGGCAGACTAAATTCACCATGAAGGGTGTGCCCTAATCGCCTTGGGCCACGCGCCGTAGCAGCACTAGTGGGATAGCGAGCTAAATCAACGCCTCTGGGGCAAACGTTTCCGTCCGCATGCGGTGCGCGATCGCGGAGTTCCTATACGGATTGCGCGCACCCGTCTTACTGCTCGCCATGAAGGGCCAGGTAGTCACGGAGAATACTACCGATGAGAAGATGCGCTTCTTCGTTCTCGTCCGGGCAAACCCGGATCATGGCAACCGCGAGCTTCCGGCCGACGCCCCGCGATGATGTGGCAGCTAAGGTAGGCAAAGACGAAAGCAGGACGGCGTTCTCATCGCTCAGCTTTAGGATCCGCTCGTTCAGGCGGTCCATTTCCTGATTCTCGGGATACTGCTCCCGCTCTTCTGGCGCCAGTTTTGCCCAGTTCAGGGTTCTGTAAACTCGGGTCTCAATCTGCTGCCAGCGGCGGATGAGCTGCTCCTGCTCCGCCTCGTTCGCCAGCCATTTCTCGCACACTTCTGCGGCGATGTCGTCTGATGGGGCCCCTCGCTGAAGAGTGGTGAATACTGGGAGAGCTCCACCGCCGAGGACAAGACGGCGAGTCGGACCTTCCGGACGAACGGGTTCGCTCGCCTCTTTTTCAGGGCGTCGAGACATTCTTCAGACCTTCGAGTATCTATGAGCGCAAAAGTATCACATGCGTCAAATGCGTGCAACTAAATAACTCATATGAGTGATTATAATGCTTACATCAGGTCAAATCCGGGCAGCGCGGGCCCTTCTGGACTGGAACCAGCAAAAACTGGCGGAAGAAAGTGGTGTGTCATTGGCGACGATCCGGCGGATCGAGAGTGATCGCGAGCCGGATCGCACGACAAGCCCCAACCAGGAAGCGATCCAGAGAGCGCTTGAAAGTGGCGGTGTCAGCTTCACACCCAAGGACTCAAAGGGCGGCGAAGGCGTGAGGATGAAACGCTAGCCGGTGATCTCGATTGCATGCCGGGACGAGGCTGTCTGAATTTTCGTCCGCTGCGCCTTCTACGCCCCGGTATCGTGTGAAGGGATAATCCCGCCCTGCCCCTTCCGGGGGCTGCTCGATGGACAGTTGCCCATCGGCCCGGCTCGGCTCCGGTCACCGCGCTGTCCTGCCGGACATCGCGGCGCTGCGGGGTCTCCCCGGCAGGGCGGCGCACAGGCGCTTCCCATTGGCGAGGCCAAGGGGGTCACCTGTGCGATGCGTTCGCTCACACATTGTCTGAAGGCGGCGCCTGGTTTTCCCGGTTTAAGGCGAGACAAGTCGCCTGGCGGCGGCATCTTAAAGCATCAAAGCCTCTGCATACGGCGGGAGGGGCCGGACGTCGCTTATGCCGGGGCGCGGCGGCCGCGCACGGGGGGCGGGATTGTAAGCGTCTCGATTGTCGCTGCTCTCCGACCTGACCCCGTGCGCGCCCGCCTCATACGCCCCGCCAGCGCACCTTTCTCCGCCCCCTCCCGCCTGATGCGGGAAGGCACGGGGGAAAGAGAGGAGCACGGATTATGACTGACCCTGTTGAACCAACCCCCGCCGTACAGGCTGAAGCCCCTGCCCGGCCGCGTATCTATGTAGCCTGCCTTGCCGCCTATAACTCCGGCATCCTGCATGGCCGGTGGATCGCTGTTACCACTCCTGATGAAGTGCACGCGGAAGTGCGCGCCATGCTGGGGGAGAGCCCGGTGCCCCGCGCTGAAGAATGGGCAATCCATGACTATGAAGGGTTCGAGGGCATA
>NZ_NCJT01000260.1 GCF_002282565.1 Hyphomonas sp. 34-62-18 | reverse complement strand
GACCTCACCGGCGAAGTGACCGAGTTCCACCCGCCCAAGCTGACCGACGCGCTGATCTGGGCGCGCAACACGGGCGCGCTGGTGGAGCTTGACCGGAAGAAGACGACCTCCTTCGCCAATATCTGGGCCGCCGTTGTGGCCGCAGGGGCCGAAGGCAACGCGATCCTGATTTCCTATTCGGATGAGGAAGCCGCCGAAATCGCCAAGGTCGCCCCCGGCGCCATGATGACCGCCTCTGCCCGGGGCGGGCGCGACATTGAAACCCTTGAAGGCCTGGGCGTTGACCGCAGCCGCGTCATCGCCTGGACGGGCACGCGCGAACCTGACCCACCGGCCTTCGCCCGCCTGCTGGATGAAGGGGTTGAGCCCGCCTTCGGCACGCTTGGCCGCAAGGGCGAGCGCCTCGACGACCAGTACTGGGCCGATGGGGATGGCAGCGAATACCAGCGCCTTGTCGATGACGGCGTGGTGCTCATCGCCACGGATGAACCCTACAAGGTTGCCGAATGGCTGACCGCCGATGATGACGGCTGGGCCGCCTGCGCGACGCCGTGAGGCCGCGCCGCTAACCCTTCGCGCGCCGGGCAACCAGCCAGGCGAGGATCAGCACCAGCGGCGCGCCCAGTTCGATGAACATGCCGGTGAGCTGAAACTCGGCGCCGAGGCCGCCGCTGCGCCAGGAGATGAAGCGGCCGACACCGCCGATGAACAGCGCGATGCAGATGATCGCCAGCGTGCGGAAGTGTTTCTGGATCTCCGGAATGATGCTCCAGAGCAGCAGCGTCACCACCAGATACATGCCCGAATAATAGCGGAACTGATTGTCCACCGCCGCCGCGACGGGCGCATGCGGAGAGAGCCAGGCGGCGCCATTCATCAGCCCCATCACGGCAAAGGCGAGCGGGATCAGCGAGAAAAGTCCCAGGATGATCTGCAAGGCTAGTTTCATTTTGTTTCACTCGGGCTCAGTTTTGTCACTTCTGATGCCATCTCTCCATCGTTCCGGACGCATTGGCAATTCTTGACGTTTCAGGCGCGCACGCGTATTGCGCCGCTCAAGGTTTGGGACGCCCGCCGCTCGCAAGGCTTAGCCTCTAGGTGAAGATCCCTCCGCGCTCCGGCGCGCGATCATGACAGCAGAAGAGCTTCCCTCTCCCTGCCAGTCCTGCAGCAATGCGAGCCCTGCTTCACTGAGACTGGCGGCAGAAGGAACCTTTTGATGTCTTCCCCCATTACCAACCGCGAGCAGGCGAAAGCCCGCGCCCGCCAGCTGCGCGCAGACCTTGCCGCATCCGGATCTCCGGTTTCCCATTCTGAGGCGCTAGAACGGGTTGCCCATGAGCTGGGCTACCGGGACTGGAACACGGCGTCCGCGCGCCTGTCGAACGAACCTGAAGCGCCCCTGCAGGTGGGCGATCTTGTCTCGGGCCGGTATCTCAAACAGCCTTTCACGGGCCGTGTGCTCGGTGTGAAGGAACTCTATGACGGGGCCGCGTTTGAAGTGACAATCCACTTTGATGAGGCGGTCGATGTGGTTGAGTTCGACAGCTTCTCCAATCTGCGCACCCGCGTCACCATCACGGTGTCAGCCGCCGGCGTATCGCAGGCACGCACCAGCGACGGGGCGCCCCACATGATCGTGGAGCGGACCGGGGCTGCAATCGTCTGACGGCAAAGGGCAGCGGTTTACGGGTAAAGCCGCACCGTTGCCCAGCCTCCGCCCTCCTTGCGGTAGAAGCGCAGCCGGTCGTGCATCCGGAAGGCCTGGTCCTGCCAGAACTCAATCTCCGTGGGCGCAAGGCGGAAGCCGCCCCAATGCGGCGGGCGGGGAATGTCCTTGTCGTCGCCATAAATGGAAGAGATTTCGGCGACACGCTGTTCGAACACCGCCCGGTCGGCCAGCGGGCGGGACTGGTCGGACGCGATCGCGCTAATCCGGCTCTGCGCCGCGCGGCTGGCAAAATAGGCGTCGGCTTCCGCCGCGCTGACCGGGGTGACGCCGCCGCGCACGCGCACCTGGCGGCGCTGGCTTTTCCAATGGAAGCAGAGCGCGGCCACCGGATGGGCGGCCAGCTGGACGCCCTTGGTGCTCTCAAGGTTGGTGAAGAAGGTGAAGCCGGCCTCATCTACGCCCTTCAGCAGCACGATCCGCACGTCCGGGCGGCCTTCGGGATCGACCGTGGCGAGCGACATGGCGTTGGAATCATTCAGTTCGCTGACGCGGGCCTCTGCCATCCAGCTTTGAAAGAGGCCGATGGGGTTATCCGTCTCCGGCACCAGCGGGCGGTCGCCCTCGGCAGCATAGTCAGCGGCGCTGGGCGTTGGCGGAATTACTGGGGAAGTCATTATTATGTATGCCCTATTGGAATTAGCATCGGATTATCCGATATAAAGCACATACGTTGGGAATCTCAGATATGTCGCAAGTGTCACGCAAGAACGGAAAGTCTGGTCACTGGACGTCGAAGGATGCCGAGGACTTCAAAAAGCAGGCTGAATCGTTCTCAAGCAAAGTGACCGCAAGCCCCGCCAAGGCGCGTGAGTACCTTGAAAAGCTTGGAACACACACCTCTACTGGCAAACTCACCAAACGGTACGGCGGCTGATTTTTGCATAGCCTTTCACCGGGATTAATTCTTGCTTATCATGGTTGCGACAAATCAGTCGCAGACAGGCTTGTTGCAGGCGAAGCATTCAAGTCCAGCAATAACACCTACGATTGGCTTGGGCGCGGAATTTACTTCTGGGAATCAAATCCAAAGCGAGCGTTTGATTTTGCAGAAGAGCTTGCGAGTTCGCCACGAAGCTCCATCGAAACGCCAGATGTTGTTGGTGCAGTTCTTAGTCTCAATTTTTGCCTCGACCTGACTACAAAATCCGGCCTCGATACTGTTGCCATCGCTCACGCGAATCTAGCCGAACTATTTGAGGCCGCGGGCGATGATAGGGCCCTGCCTCAGAACCACCCAGACTTGCTTAGACGTTACTTGGACTGCGCCGTCATCAATCACTTGCACAACATCCGGGAACATGCGGGTGAACCGCCATTCGACACAGTTCGAGGCGTCTTCGTGGAAGGCGATCCAATCTATCCATCTTCAGGCTTTCATCACAAAACCCACATTCAGCTAGCCATTCTCAACCCCGAATGCATAAAGGCGGTCTTCCGCGTCCGCCCCCAAGATTTGGAATAGAAATGTCGCACAATACATTTGGCCACCTGTTCCGCGTGACCACCTGGGGCGAAAGCCATGGGCCGGCGCTTGGCTGTGTCGTTGACGGGTGCCCGCCCGGCCTCTCTCTTGATGCCCCATTCATCCAGCAATTCCTGGACAAGCGCCGGCCCGGCACC
>NZ_NCJT01000008.1 GCF_002282565.1 Hyphomonas sp. 34-62-18 | reverse complement strand
TTCATGACACCCAAGAAGGAGGGCTAATCCATGGCCTCTATGCCGCTTGTTCTGACCGACCCGAACCTTCTTGCCGAATTCGTGCGGGAGGCCGAGTTCAAGACATTCTTTGAAAAGCGGTTTGCAACACCGCCGGATCTGGCTGCGCTACTGTTCAAGAATGGCCAGTTGATCGATAGTTTCGTCGGCGCGCACTTCTCCGTCGGCGGACTGGCAAATGCCATCAAGGGCGTTGTCGGCGGGTCCACTCATATCGCCATCATGCTGGCAGATCTGAAACCTTTCTCGGTCAACATGAGCTTTCAGGGAGTGTCGCGGGATAATGTCGAAGTGGGTGGCCTTTGTACATTCGAACTTCAACTCAACCCGGACAAACCCTCCAACATTCTCGGCCTGATGCGTGGGGTCGCGCGCAATGAGCGAGAGCCTGAGGAGGGCGAATTGCCTGGCCGGAAAGCCCTGTCGACCCTGGATGTCCTGGAGCGTCTTGCGCCGCATGTTTCAGACCGGGTCCTGGAAGCTGTCATAAGCCGCACGGATGCTGGCGATATGCGGGGCAATGCCGGCCTTCAGGACAAGATCCAGGCGGACATGATGAAAGAGGCCGAGCGGGTGCTCGGTGATCTCGGCGTGATCGTCCGGGCCGCCTCAGTTGAGTGGGCCCTGAACAGTGTCGAAATGGAAGCGTTCAAGCGCGCTCAGATTGACCGCGATCAGGAAGCGCTGGACTACCAGCTGCAGCTTCTCAAGCGCGAGATGTCACGCGAAGCAGAGGCGACCCAGTTCAAGCTGGAAACTTCGGCAGATCTGGCCAAGGTTCAGGCGGCGACGGATGATGAACTCTCGCACATGGTGCTTGAGAGTGAGGTGCGTTTCATCGATGCCCGCGAGGCCGTAACACGCCGGCATGAGATGGAGGCCCTGGCGCATGAAGTGGAGGTTCTGCGTACGGAACGTGCTGCCAAGGTGGAGATGGAAATTGCCGATGCCGGGCACCTGATTGATCTGACCAAGGAGGCCGCACGCCTTCGCAAGACGGAGATCGAAATCGAAGAACTTGATGCCCGTCACGTCCAAAATCTGAAGAAAATGGGGGTGATGACCGATCTTGAGCTCAATGAGCGGCGTCAGCGCATGGAGCTTGAGATCGCTCGGTTGGCGCAGGAGCAGGCGGCCCGCAATCTCGAAACCATGATGAAGCTTGAGGCGGCCGGGGATGACCGGACTGCGCAGCGCGGGATCCTCGTGTCCAAATCGGATACGGACAACAAGGTCGCTCTGATGAAAGCTGAAGCGGATGCACGAACTGCTCAGCTAATGGCTGGCGCAAAGATGACGCCTGAGCAGATCCTGGCGATTAATGCGGGGCTCTCGCCGCAAGTCGCCGAGGTTCTGAAAGAGCAAGCCCGCGCGCAGGCAAGCAGTAGCCAGGAATCCATGGACATCATGCGGGAACTGATCAAAGGCGCTTCGGAGGAGCGCGCCGTCAGCCGTCAACATGAGCTCGATATCTTGAAGGCAGGCATGACCGGAGCAACCGGCGTCGCGCATGGCGCGGGCGGAAAATCGGGTGCGCCTACGGACACTTCAAGCAATAGCTCGGCTCAAGTCGATTGCCCAAAATGCGGCCGCTCCATGCCTGCCAAGGCAAACTTCTGCACAGGCTGCGGCCACAAGATGCGGACCTGATTGCCATGGCTATCGTCACCTCTCGCCATACAGGGCCGCAACGGACCCAGGCAGAGTGTTGCTACACCTCTGCGCTGAGCCGGGACGCCACCTTCTGCGGCGACTGCGGCAAGCCGCTGATGCGATGCATGGCGGCGGAAGAGTGTGCGGGCCTGCTGGATGACAGGGGGCTTTGTACGGTTTGCGTTACGCCGTATCTTCAGGTGGATGCGGGCGCCTTGACTGTGGCAAAGGTTGGCGGCGCGGTGGCGCTTCCGATGTCTATCGGAAATTTGTCAGGCGTACAGCGGCCGCTGTTCGTCACTGGATTGTGGAGCCGCGAGGCATCTGGTCCATGGCGGGAAGAAAACCTGGGCTGGGAGCGTCTGGATGCAGGCGAATCCCGGCCCATCAGCGTCGTGGCAAACCAGATCGAGCGGGCCGGCGCGCACGGACTGCAGCTGCTCGTTGCAATGGCAAGCCGCTGGCGCTGGCGACAGGAAAACTTCGCCTTTACCGCAAACCTCACCCTTATGGTGGAAGACGGCAGTTCTGACAAAGGGCCCGTGGTCAACATAGGCGGTGAAAGCGCCGGTCATGGCAACCTCGTCTATATTTCTGGAAAAAGCGATACAAAGCCAACCCATCAGCAGTCTGATCAGGCTGTGCCGATACCTCTTGTGCGTGCGGAGCGTGAGGAGCGCCGTTTGGGCCTGCGCGGCCTTGATGCTGACAAGTGGGTGCCGCGGAATGCTGAATTCTCTTGGCAAGGTTTTGGTGAGGGCGATGCGCCTTTTGACGGACCAATCCTGACACAAGATGGTATGCTCGCTGTGGGCCGGAGCCGTACGCGTCTTCAGGGAGGGGAAGGCGATGTGCGAATGCTGGTCTTCGGTGCCTCTGGGGAACTGGATGAGACTTCCAGCCTGCTCATCTCGCGGAGGCATTTCGAGCTTTATATCGAATCCGATCGCCTCATCCTTCGTGTAACCGCAGGCAGCGGTTTGCGGGTGAATGGGAATGCCTATGGCGAAGGAAAAGTCGTCAGCTTGGCAGATGGCGATGTCATATCACCCTTGGTTTCCGCGCCGGACACTGTGGCTCTGAGGCTCAGCTTTCGCGTCGAGCATGGCAGTGCCCGCCAGATAATTTTTCAGCGCTTGCCGCAGATCCGGAAATAGGGGCACCCGATGTCAAAATGCAAAAAATGCGGCGCACAGATGAACCAGGAAGACCGGTATTGTCCTGAGTGCGGTACCGATCAGCAGGTTGGGCGTCTCGAAGCGCTCATGACTATTGGCGGCCTTGAGACCATGGATCAGTCTCAAGTGCGTCCTGCTGAGCGCGAAGGAAAGCGGGATCTTTCGCCCGGTACGGAGTTTTCCGGCCGGTATGTGATCGAGAGCATCGTCGGCAAAGGCGGCATGGGTGTTGTCTACCGCGCCCATGACAAGCTGGCGGACAAGGCCGTTGCGCTGAAGCTTATCCGCCCAGACCGTCTCACCGGACAGGGCGCGGTAAAGCGGCTAATTTCAGAAGGCATCACGGCGCGGGACATCCGCCATCACAACATTGTTGCGGTTTATGATGTCGGTGAGACGGAGGGGCAGCCCTTCGTTTCAATGGAATTCATCAAGGGCCAGTCACTGCGCGACTGGCACCGGGAAAAGATCCGCCAGCGTCAGGATGTTCCTTTGAGGGTGGCGGCCCGGATTGTCGCCGAGGTGCTGGACGGTCTTGCTGCGGCCCACGCCGCCGGCGTGGTGCACCGGGACCTTAAACCCGAAAACATTATGCTGACCGAGGAGCCAACCGAAACGCTGGCGCCGCTGAAAATACTGGATTTCGGCATCGCCCGGGCAACATCGGGCGCGGTGGAGTCCGGCACAGGCACCGGACTGGGCACTCCGCGCTATATGGCACCTGAGCAGGTCACAGCGGCTGAAAGTGCCGGGCCGCCTGCCGACCTCTATTCCCTGTCGGTGATTTTCTATGAATTGCTGGTAGACGTGCTGCCTCAGGGGCATTGGCAGCCACCATCGGGTGGGCGCTCAGATGTGCCAAAGACAATCGATACGCTCATTGAGCGTGGCCTATCAAACCGGCCTGCAAATCGTCCGCAGACGGCAAAAGAGTATCGTAAGCAGCTCGTTGACGCTGTGAATGTCGGGCCGGTTTACACTCCGGAAAACAAGCCAGATCGCCGGCCGGAGACAGGCGGAACCGCCGGCCCGCTCAAATGGATTGGAATTGCGAGCGCAGCCTTTTTTTCTTTAATCTTCCTCATCGTCATAGTGGGTGCAATGGGTGGTGGAGACGAAGGGGATCTGGTCGTGGGTGGTGGCGGAAGTGTTATCAGCGCCTCACCATATGCCGATCTCAGCGGCACATGGGATGATGGTGGGGGAAATATCTACAACGTTTCTGTCGCGGCCAATGGCGCCTTCTCTGGAACGGGGCAAAGCAGCTATGGCTATGGCCTCCAGATTTCCGGCAAGCTGAATGGCACCTCTGGTGACTTCACGCTGAACGCGCCAAGCGCCGGGCTGAGCTACCAAGGGCAGATGCAGTGGGATCGGGGCTGCCATATCAGCTACCAGACCTATGACATGGCGGGCGCCTTCGCTGGCCAGGGACAGATCCACGTCAACCATCCTCCGGGTGCGCCATGCCCCTGATGCGTCTCAAACACTCTGGCACGGTAAGCGTGCCTTCCTGCCGGAATGTTCCATCCAACTCTTCACTCAAATCCTCAACGGAGAAGCCCAATGTCTGGTAACTGGTCTGGATTCAGCCTGAATGGCTGCCGTTTCGAGCCCAAGCCGTCAGCCGCGCCAACCTTGGCGGCGCCAACCATCCGGCTGCCGGACCGGGTGGACTTGCGGGTGCATTGTTCGCCTGTTGAGAACCAGCTGCAGACCAACTCCTGCGTTGCGAACGCGGTTATCGGCGCATTGGAATATCATCACCTCAAAGCGGGCCGTCCGCTTACGGATCTATCACGCCTTTTTGTCTACTACAACGCTCGCAAGCTATCAGACTCGACGCATCTCGATCAGGGCAGCTTTATTCATCACGGCATGGCGGCTGTGCTGGCTTATGGTGCGTGTGAGGCAGCGCTTTGGCCGTTCAATGAATCGCTTGTAACCAGCCAGCCGCCGGAAACCTGTTATCAGAATGCCCGCAACTATGACGCGGTCCAATATGCCCGTGCGCCGCGCGGCGTACCGGCGCTGACAGCGCTGGCGCATGGTCTGCCGATCGTGTTCGGCATTTTTGTGCCGGGCGAGTATTATGATGCCGCTGCCAAAACAGGCCGCATGCCGCGCCCGGATCAAGTTGTTCCTCAAAAACCGCCGTCAGGCCATGCGATGCTCATCGTCGGATACGACATGAACGAACGTGCCTATCTCGTCCGCAATAGCTGGAGCGCCAGCTGGGCAGAGCAGGGCTATTGCTGGATTCCGTTTGAAACAATGGATGCCTGGTCGATGGAGGAAGATTTCTGGACCATCGGTGCGATTGAGGAGACAAAAGGCTTCAGCCTGATGGGGCCAAGCCTTGCCACCTCCATGAAAGGCATAGGTGTGTCCTCAGAACTTCTGGAAGCGCGGGCCCAGAAACTGGACAGCCTCCGCACTGGTCTGCGCAGCCAACTCAGCGGAAACCTGGATGCGGCCAAGCGCGACTTCCGGGACCGCCTTCGCGGCAAGTAAGTCAACGGGGTGCTCGCCGAAGGCATCGGCAAGCGCCCGCAACCTTTACCTTGGCTCGGCAGGGGCGTCGGGCAGGTCGGTCACCGGGCCAACATCCAAAATGGGCGACGCGTCGATATCGCCAGCCCCAAGCAGTGAAACCAGCCGCATGAGCGCGGCGTTGATGTAGGCCTGTTCCCAACCGGGGAGCTCGGCAAAGCGTGCGCCAAATTCCGCCTGCAGAAGATCGGGCGCCGCATCCAGCATCTGGCGTCCATGCGCCGTGATCTGCACCATTACCGTGCGGCGGTCTGCATTGCCGCGAGCGCGCAGGACGAGTCCGCGCGCCTGTAGTTTATCGAGCAGGATGGAGATCGTTGCCTGCTTAAGGCCTGCCGCCCGCGCCAGTTCGCTTGGCTGCGCCCCGCCGCGCTGTGCCAATTCCTTCAATACGACGAGTTGGGAGGGGGTGAGACTGGTATCACGGGCCAGAGACCGTGATTGCGCCTCCACGGCCTTGAGAATCCGCCGAAGAGAAATCAGCGCCGTTTCCGACGCGGGGTGGGTCGATTCGAAGGGGGCAGACTGGGCGTTCATGATCTCCAGTTTAGAGCAATTCGATTGATCAACAAATAATTTGAATATCTAAATATCGCCTGGATACCCCGCCGCTACATGCAATATTGTCCATTCGAATTGGAACCATATGCTCTGCTCGGGGTTGACAATCCCGTCAGGATAATAATTTGACGAACAAAATAATAAACCAATGGGAGCCGTCATGCCGTATGAGGCCACCACATCAGATGGGCCAGATTCCGTCCCAGGCCGAAGTCAGACCGCTGGTGCGGCTATCCAGATTGGATCGCCGTCACCGGAAGACGCCGCTGAAATCCACGAGTTGATTGCGGCTTGCCCGCCGCTCGATACCAATTCGCTCTATGCGAACCTGATTCAATGTTCGCATTTTGCAGCTCACTGCGCTGTTGCGCGTATGAATGGCAAAGTCGTGGGCTGGATTTCGGGCCACAGGCCGCCGGGGAAAAGCAACACCTACTTCCTTTGGCAGGTCGCCGTACATGCCGATGCGCGGGGTCAAAGGTTGCCCCGGCGGATGCTGGCAGAAATCCTGTCTCGAGATGCCCAGTCAGGTGTTTCGCAGATCGAAACGACCATCACGCGGTCGAACGATGCCTCGTGGGCGCTTTTTCGAAGCGTTGCGGGTTGGCTCGCTGCGCCGCTGCGTGAGGAGCCGTGGTTTGATCGGGACCGGCATTTCGCTGGGCAGCACGACACAGAATTCCTCGTCACCATTGGCCCATTCAAGGCGCCGAAGGCTTCGGGCTGACCCCTCAGCCCACTGTCAAATCAGAGCAAAAAAGGAGCCAACAATGGCCTATGAACATGCATCTGCACCTGCAAATATTTTTGAGCGCCGCGAATCCCGCGTGCGCAGCTACTGCCGTTCGTTCCCGGCAGTCTTCCGGTCAGCGCGCGGCGCTGAACTGATCGCTGAGGATGGGACACGCTACATCGATTTCCTCGCTGGCTGCTCCACGCTGAATTACGGCCACAACCAGCCGGAACTGAAACGGGCGCTGCTGGAATACATTGAGGCGGATGGGGTGGCCCATGGTCTCGATATGCACACCCGCGCGAAGGCGCGTTTCCTTGAAACTTTTGAACGCCGGATCCTCAAGCCGCGCGGCATGGACTACCGCGCCCTGTTTCCGGGGCCGACGGGAGCCAATGCCGTTGAAGCAGCGCTGAAAACGGCCCGGAAAGTCACAGGGCGGACGAACGTGATCGCGTTCACCAATGGCTTTCACGGCATGACGCTTGGGGCGCTGGCCGCTACAGGTAATTCCGGCAAGCGCGGTGGCGCAGGCGTTCCGCTCTCCGGTGTTACTCACGAAGCGTATGACGGATATTTCGGTGAAGGCACGGACACAGCCGAACAACTTGACCGCCGTCTCTCAGATCCCTCTTCAGGGCTCGACAAACCGGCTGCCATCATCGTTGAGACAGTGCAGGGCGAGGGTGGCCTGAATGTCGCGTCAGGTGCCTGGCTTCGCAAAATCGAGAAGATCGCCCGCAAGCACGGTGCTCTCTTCATTGTTGATGACATCCAGGCTGGCATCGGCCGGACAGGTGGCTTCTTCAGTTTTGAAAAGGCGGGCGTGACCCCAGATATTGTGACGCTTGCGAAATCGCTGTCGGGGCTCGGTTTGCCAATGGCGCTGACACTCATCCGTCCACAGCACGATATGTGGAAGCCGGGCGAGCACAATGGCACTTTTCGCGGCAACAACCATGCATTTGTCACCGCAGCCAAAGCGCTTGATCTCTTCTGGGGCGATGACGCCTTCGAGAAGGAAACCGCCCGGAAAGCCGCCCGTCTGCGGGCAGGCCTCGAAAAAATCGCTGCTTCGGCCCCGATTGCCGGCCGCCTGAAAGGGCGGGGCATGATGTCGGGTATCGAGATGGAAAGTGGCAACATCGCTGCCGAAATCTGCGCAGTCTGTTTCAACAACGGCCTCATCATCGAAACCAGTGGCAGCATGGATGAAGTGGTCAAAGTGCTGGCGCCGCTCACCATCAGTGATGAGCAACTTGATGCAGGCCTGAAAATTCTCGCGGACGCGGTGCGCGCAGTGAATGCGCGACATCAGAAGTCCGCCGCCTAAGGAGATATAAACAATGATTGTAAGAGACCTTGCAAAAGAAATCCTCACCGAACGCCGCGTTGACAGCGATGGCTGGTCATCCGTCCGCCTGCTGCTGAAAGATGATGGAATGGGGTTCTCGTTCCATATCACCACAATTCACGCCGGCGCAGAGTTGCACATGCACTACAAGAACCATCTCGAAAGCGTTTTCTGCATGGAAGGCACCGGTTCGATCACCGACCTTGCCACCGGGGAAACCCATACCATACGTCCTGGCGTGATGTATGCGCTCAACAAGAACGACAAGCACATTCTGCGGGCAGACGCTGGCGCGCCGATGATGATGGCGTGCGTGTTCAACCCGCCGGTAACCGGCAAGGAAGTGCATGGCGCAGATGGCGCCTATCCCGCCGATGCCGCCCTTGAAAATTCTGCCTGAAGGGAGACACTCCATGATGACGGACACAGAACAGGATCTTTATCCTTCCCGCCAGAAACCACGGCCCGAATGGCTTGAGCGCCGCGATCCCGTCGTGCACGGCCAGCCGGGGCAGGAGCCTCCGGTCGACCGTGATCTGATCGACCAGTTCGTGCGAGATGGTTTTGTCGTTCTGGAAGATGTCTTCTCGTCGGAAGAGGTGAAGGCATTGACCCGAGAGGCAAACGCTCTGCGCGAGCGCGGCGGGCTCATCCCCGAAAGCCGGATCACAGAACGCGGCTTGGAGGGTGCGGATGCCGTACGCTCGGTTTTCGCGCCACATCGCCAGTCAGATGTCTTTGAACGTCTGGCAGCTGACGAGCGGCTCTCCGGCCTTGCCCAGTTCATCCTCGGTGATGAAGTCTACATTCACCAATCGCGGATCAACTATAAGCCAGCCTTCCGCGGCAAGGATTTCTACTGGCATTCAGACTTCGAAACTTGGCACACAGAGGATGGTATGCCACGGATGCGGGCGATCTCAATGTCGGTTATGCTCACGGACAATCACCCGCATTCCGGCCCGACCATGTTCATGCCGGGCAGCCACATGAACTATGTCACCTGCGTCGGTGAAACGCCCGATGAACATTACCGGGACTCCCTCAAGAAGCAGGAATACGGCGTACCCGATGGGGAAAGCCTCAGCCGGCTGGCAAAACTTGGCGGCATCGAAGGGCCCGCGCCCAAAGCGGGCTCGGTCGTCGTCTTCGATTGCAACACCATGCATGGCTCCAACAGCAACATCACGCCGTATGAGCGCATCAACGCCTTCTTCGTGTTCAATGCCTGGAGCAACCGGCTTCGCGATCCTTTCGGAAAAACAAAGCCACGTCCGGAATTTGTTGCCCATCGCCAGGTGAAAGAACCAATCCGCCCTCTGAAGGCGCTGCCACCCTTGCCTCTGGGAGGACGATGACATGAAACGCACTGTGGAAAAGATCGGCGGTACGTCGATTTCCAATACTCAAGCTGTTCTTGAGAATGTGCTGATCGGCGGCCGGAAGGGCGCTGAACTTTACAATCGCATTTTCGTCGTCTCTGCCTATTCTGGCATGACGAACCGCCTGCTGGAGCACAAGAAATCCGGAGAGCCGGGGGTCTTCAGCCTCTTCTCGGGCGCCGGCAACAAATGGGCATGGACCGAAGCGCTCGGAGTGGTGGCCGCTGCCATGGAAGAGAAGAATGCCGAAATGTTCGGCGGTGAACCTGAGCAGGCCATCGCAAACAATTTCGTGCGGGAGCGGATTGAAGATGTCCGCAACTGCCTGATCGATCTTCATCGTCTATGCTCGTATGGCCAGTTCAGGCTCGACGAAAACCTGGTGACTGTGAAGGAAGTTCTTTCATCCCTCGGAGAGGCTCATTCAGCCTTCAATACGGCGCTTTTGCTTCAGAAGCACGGCGTCAATGCAAAGGCAGTTGACCTTACAGCTTGGCGAGACGAACGCGACCTTACGATGGAAGAGCGTATGCGCGACGCACTCGACAAGATCGACCTGGAGACAGAGCTTCCGATCGTTACCGGCTATGCAAGCTGTCCCAACGGCCTCGTCCGCCAGTTTGGACGAGGGTATACGGAGGTAACCTTCTCCCGGCTTGCTGCGTTGATCGGTGCGGACGAGGCGATTATTCACAAAGAATTCCACCTCTCTAGCGCTGACCCAAAACTTGTTGGCGGTGAGAAGGTCTGCAAGATTGGTCTGACGAACTTCGATGTGGCAGACCAGCTGTCAAACATGGGCATGGAGGCGGTGCATCCGAAGGCTGCCAAGATACTCAGGCAGGCGGGTATACCCCTGCGTGTGAAGAATACGTTTGATCCCAATGACGGCGGCACTGTCATCAGCGCAGATTATGCGCCCGAGAAGCCACGCGCCGAAATCGTAACGGGGCTCAAGGGGGTGTTTGCGCTGGAAGTGTTCGATCAGGATATGGTTGGCGAAAAAGGCTATGACGCCGCCGTCCTTGAGGCGCTGACGCGCCACTCCATCCGTATCGTGTCTAAGTGTTCAAACGCCAATACGATCACTCACTATGTCGAGGGGAGCCGTAAAGCGCTGAAACGCGCCACTGCCGATATCGAGGCCCGGCTTCCGGGCGCAGCTGTCTCCACGAGCCGGGTGGCAATCGTCTCCGTCATTGGCGCGGACATCAACGTACCTGGCATCACGGCGCGTGCACTCGGCGCGCTTCACGAAGCGAGCGTTTCGCTGATCGGCCTGCAACAGGTCTCGCGTAAGACAGACATTCAGGCTGTGATCCAGGAAGAGGACTTCGACACGGCCATCTGCGCGCTTCACGAAGCGCTGGTCGAACAGCAGAGCGGTTCTGTTGCTCTGGCAGAGCCTCTGCGCCCGGCAGCGTGATCCGGCTTTCCAGCAGGCCGGGACCGGTCCTCTCTGGGCACGGAGGTTTTTCGGCCTACCGGAACATACTTGTTCTGGTGGCTGCGCTGACACTGCTGCAGGGCGCCATGGCGGCGCTTGCCATGGTCATGTCACTGAAGCTTCTGGCGGCTGGTGTCGCCGAGGCGGGTATCGGTGTCGTCGCTTCGGCTTATTCGGCGGGTTTCCTGGGGGGCACGCTGATTGCCCCGCACGAAATCCGCCGCATCGGCCATATCCGCACGTTCACACTGCTTGCGGGTGTTTGCGCGCTCGCCGCATTGTTCCTTCCTGCAGTGGGCCGAGAGCTGGCCGGCTGGTCCGTGTTGCTGGCGCTTGCAGGGGCGGGGGCGGCCGGAATGCTCACGGCGGGAGAAAGCTGGATCGCCAATGCAGCGCCGCCCCAGAGGCGCGGCGCGATCCTGGGCTTTTACCATATGGTCTCCAAAACCGGCGCCATTGCGGCACCCTTCCTCGTCGCCGGTGCCTTGGCGGGCATGGGCGCTTTCATGGTCGTTGCGGGGCTCTTCATTGCCGCGCTTTTGCCAGTTGCGGCCACCAACCGCAGTCAACCCGAACTCGTCGCTGCCAAACCGTTCGGGCCAAGACGATTACTGTCCCTTGCCCCGGCCTCGGTTTTTGCGGCCTTCTGCGCGGGCGCTGTCAACAATTCCGTGGCTCAGCTTTATCCCGTCTTCGCCGCTGCCATTCGGCCTGAGGACGCAGCAGGTTTCTCCGCTCAGCTCAATGGCGCCATCCTCGCCGGCGCCATGCTTGGCCTCTGGCCTATTGGCCTGGTGTCAGACAAGTTTGACCGCCGCCTCGTCATTGCTGCGGCCGCCGGTATCGGCGCCGTTGCGGCCATTTTCCTTTTCGCGACGGCGGCAATCAACATTCCGCAGGTCACGCTGCTGCTTGCTGCCATCTTCGGTGCTGGCTCGCTCAGCTATTATGCCGTTGCCGTTGCCAATGCGGCTGACCGCGCCAGCCCGGAAGAAATAACATCGATGATGGCGGGTATCCTTGTTGTCTGGGGGATCGGCTCTGTGATCGGGCCGCTGATTGCCGGTGCCTTTCTTCAGCTGATTCCGGGTGGAGGCGGCCTGTTCCTGTTTGCAGGTCTTGCGCTGGCTGTGTTGACGATCGCCTGTCTTTCCCGCGCCGCCGTCTCGGCGCCCGTGCCTACCGAGGCGCGGGAACCCTTCTCCGTATCTCCGGCGACAAGCCTTGCCATCGCTGAGTTCGATCCGCGCGGCGAGCCGGAACAGCCAGACTTGTTTTCCGGGCCGTCCTTTGGTCCTCAGGAGACCGCCTCATGATGACCGCCATCAGCTTTGTCCTTATACTGTTCTCATTCGTCGCAATCGGTTTGGCTTCAGGCAGGAAGGCAACGGGGAAGCGTAAGGACTACTACCTCGCCAGCAGCAGCGTCGCGCCCTGGCTCGCCGGGCTGTCGGCTGTGGCCACCAATAATTCAGGCTACATGTTTATCGGCGTCATCGGCTTCACCTATCAGTCGGGCCTTGCGGCCATATGGCTAATGATTGGCTGGATTGTCGGTGATTTCATCGGCTCCAGCTTCATTCACCGCCGCCTGCGGCAGGCGACCGCAAAGACCGGAGAGGCGTCCTTTGCCGCTGTCATTGCCCGCTGGTATGGCGAGAAATTCGGCGTCTGGCAAAAAATCGCCGCTGTCATCATGATCGTATTCCTCATCGCCTACGCCGCTGCTCAGATTTCTGCGGGCGGCAAGGCTCTGGAGGGGGTCCTCGGCATCAATCCGTGGACGGGCGCCGTCATGGTAGCTACCATGGTGCTGATCTACTCCATCGTCGGTGGTATTCGGGCGTCCATCTGGACCGACGGCGCCCAGTCGATCACGATGATGGCTGCCATGACGATCCTGCTCATTGCGGCTTTTGCAGGAGTAGGCGGGGTCAGCGGAGCAATTGATCTCTGGCGAGCCATTCCAGGGTTTCTTAATCCTTTCCCGGACGATCTGCTTTTCCCCGGCGCGCTCGGAATGGTCCTGTTCATTGTCGGCTGGCTGTTTGCGGGCTTCTCGGTGGTCGGGCAGCCGCATGTGATGGTGCGGTTCATGGCGCTGGATGATGATCGCAATATGGGCCGCGCCCGGGCTTGGTACTACGGCTACTTCACGATCTTCTATCTGCTGGCCACGGGAGTGGGCATGCTGTCACGCCTTTATTTGCCAGACCTTGCCGGCATTGATCCCGAACTGGCCCTGCCGATGATGGCCACCGAACTCCTGCACCCCATCCTCGTTGGATTGATCCTCGCAGGCATCTTCGCCGCCACCATGTCGACGGCCGACTCCCTCGTTCTCTCCTGTTCGGCCGCGTTCACGCACGATCTTGCGCCCCAGCGCCTTGAGACGCCCTTGATGCTCAAGGCTGCTACGGCTGTATCCATTCTGATTGCGCTCGGTCTGGCCCTCTCTGGCAATCAGAGTGTCTTCAGCCTGGTCATTCTCGCCTGGTCCACGCTGGCCTCCGCTTTCGCGCCGCTGCTGACGCTGTATGCGCTCCGCCGCCGCGTGACCGAACCTGTGGCAATCCTGATGCTGGTTATCGGCGTCAGCGTGGCGCTCTTCTGGCGTTTTGGTCTCGGCTGGCACGAGAGCATTTATGAAGGTCTGCCGGGCATCCTGGTGCCGCTCATTCTCGGCTGGTTCCTGTCGGCGCGGCGGGAAATTGGTAGCGTGCCGGCCCAGCCCGCTGCAGCCGGCAACACTCCGTCGGAATAAGCCTGCATTCTCCTGAAGCGTTGGTTGCCGGTCATTCAGGCAGCCTCCGGCTAACTGCGCCTCCTCCTCCTGAAGAGGGTGGAGGCGTCGCCATTTATGGTGTCAACGCCACAAACTTCCGCGCGCGCGACAATAAAAAGACAGGTTAAATCGGCTATGGCGCGAACTTCGGCGACACAATTGCGGACTTCTGGCAGTTGCGGGCGACGGAATACCGGCGGGGCACCGTTCAAGCCCAGACAATTCATTTGAAGTTGAGCCTCCATGTCAAAGACCAATTTGCTGAAAACACGCTGGACCTGGATTATTACTGCCGCTGTGGCTGTTCTGGCCACGTGGCTGGCTTGGCAGGCGATCTGGGGAGGAGAGAAAGCCCCTGAATACCAGACGGCGGAAGTGACCCGCGGTGACATTGAGGTGTCTATCTCCTCGGCCGGCAAGGTTGCCCCAAAGGATACCGTCGCCGTGGGCGCTCAGGTCTCTGGCCAGCTGACAGAGTTGTTGGTCGAGGCGGGGGATATCGTGGAGCAGGGACAGCTTCTGGCGCGGATTGATGCAACCATTGCCGAAACCAATGTGGAGGGCAGCCGGGCTCAGCTTCTGGAGCTGCAGGCCAGCCGGAAACAGCAGCAGGCAACTCTGGAGCTGGCAAAGGCCAACGCGGACCGCGCGAAGATGTTGTTCGAGAATGACGCCATCGCCCGCGCCGATTTTGAAAGCGCGCAGGCGGAATACGCCGTCGCCGTGGGCCGCCTGGAAGCTATCGATGCGCAGATCACGCGCCAGAGCTCGACCCTGCGCGCCCAACAGGCCACGCTGGAGTTCACTAACATCTACGCCCCGATCTCCGGTACGGTCGTGTCGCTGGAGGCTGTGGAGGGGCAGACCCTGAACGCTAACCAGACAGCGCCGACCATTCTGACGCTGGCTGACCTTACCATCATGACGGTTGAAACGGACGTGTCCGAAGCGGATGTCCTGCGCGTAAAGCCGGGCCAGGCCGCCTGGTTCTCAACACTCGGCGATTCCACTCGCCGCTGGGAAACCTCGGTCCGCCAAATTCTTCCGACACCGGAGGTTCTCAATGATGTTGTGCTCTACAAAGCGCTGCTAGACATCGAAAATCCCGATAATCTCTTGAAACCCGAAATGACGGCCCAGGTCTTCTTCATCACAGGCTCTGCCAAGGACGCCGTTCTTGTGCCTGTTACAGCGCTTCAGGCAAATCCACAGCGCCGTGAGCGCCCACAGGGGCAGGGCCGTGAACAGGCCAAGGCGGGCACAGCCCGTGAAGGTAGAGCCGGTGGCCTGATGCAAGCCGAAGCGAGCGAGCGTGCGGAGGCTCCGCAACAGGAAGATGGCCGGCGGCAAGCCTTCATGGAAGCGCGCAAGGCGAACCCCGATGCTGAAGTGGCGACCGTGCTCGTCATGGGGCCAGACGGCACGCCGCGCCCACGCCCGGTCCTGATTGGTCTGAAAACACGCACCCAGGCTGAAGTTTTGTTCGGTCTGGAGCCAGGCCAGATGGTTGTAACAGGAGAGGTCACGCTGGAACGTTCTGCCTCCCAACAGGGGCAGCGTCAGCAGGGGCAGCGTGGGCCCATGGGGCCGCCGCCGGGCCGCATGTAAGCCCCGCGAAACCCCAAAGGCAGCAGGTATCCTGATGACCCCTCCCTTGATCGAATTGAAAGATGTGACCCGCTATTACGGGTCCGGTGATACCGAAGTCCGTGCGCTGGACGGGGTATCGCTGACCATCGAGACTGGTGAGTTCGTTGCCATCGTTGGCCAGTCCGGCTCTGGCAAGTCGACGCTGATGAATATGCTCGGCTGTCTGGATCGGCCTACAACTGGTGTCTATTCAATCCGCGGGCAGAATGTTTCCGATTTGGATCCTGATGGTCTCGCGGCCCTGCGCCGTCAGACTTTCGGCTTCATTTTCCAGCGCTATAATTTGCTCGCCAGTGTCACCGCATCGGAAAATGTGGAAATTCCGGCCGTCTATGCCGGTCTCAAACTCTCGGAGCGGCGAGAAAAGGCAGCCAGCCTCCTTGCCAAGCTGGGCCTTGGAGAGCGTATCTATCATAAGCCAGGCCAGCTGTCGGGTGGGCAGCAACAGCGTGTGGCGGTTGCCCGGGCGCTGGTCAATGATGCGGAAGTCATTCTTGCCGATGAACCCACCGGCGCCCTCGATTCCGGGTCCAGCAACGATCTCCTGAATCTGCTTGAGGAGCTGCATGCCTCTGGCCGTACGATCATTCTGATCACGCACGACCAGAAAGTGGCGGCCCGCGCCAAGCGCGTGATCGAAATCCGCGACGGAAAAATCGTCTCCGATTCCGGAAATCACCAGGCAGCTGCGGAAGAAGTTCCTCAATACCGCTACGACCGTAAGGGCCCGTCGGCACTCGCCCAGGTGGTGGAGTCGGTCAAGATGGCGTTTCGCTCACTACGTGCCAATCTCTTCCGTACTGCGCTCACTTTGCTCGGCGTTGTTATCGGCGTCTCCGCCGTGGTCGCCATGCTCGCGATCGGGGAGGGCAGCCGCGCAGATGTGATGGCCCGCTTTGAGTCAATGGGACCGAACCTGCTTTTCGTCCGCCCCGGCGCGCCGGGCACGCGGATGCGCGGTGGGGCCATCGCGACCCTCACCCTTGAAGATGCCCAGGCGCTCGGCGAACTCGAGAACATTCTCGCCGCGGTGCCGTCGCGGTCCACTAACGCCACGCTGCGCAATGGCGGGAAGGATTATTCCAGCTCCATTGAAGGCGTGTCGGAAACCTGGCACATCGCCCAGAACCGCGACATGCTCTACGGAACGTTCTTTGAGAAAGAAGATGTTGACCGCCGGATGGGCGTCGTTGTCCTCGGAACCACCACGGCTGGAAACCTTTTCGACGACATCGAAACGGCAGTCGGCCAGTATGTTTTTCTCGGCGGGGCACCTTTCGAAGTTGCTGGAGTCCTCGAATCCAAAGGCGCCACCTCCTGGGGGCAGGATCAGGATGATGTCGCCCTCATTCCGATCACCACCGGCATGATGCGTCTCTTCGGACAGAGCTACCTTTCCTCAATCACCATTGCCGTGGATGATACAGAACGCATCGCCGAAACCGAAGCTGCGGCGCATGCGCTGTTGCTGGCGCGTCATGGAACGGAAGATTTCCAGATACGCAACACCGCGTCCATCCTTGCGTCGGTCGAGGAAACGCAGAACTCCTTCTCCATTCTCCTTGGCTCTGTCGCAGCCATCTCGCTGCTCGTCGGCGGGATTGGTGTGATGAATATCATGCTGGTCAGCGTGTCCGAACGCACCCGCGAGATTGGCGTGCGCATGGCCACAGGCGCGCGGCGATCTGATATCCTGACGCAGTTCATTGTCGAATCCCTTGTGGTGGGCGGTCTTGGCGGCATCGCCGGCGTCGCGATTGGATTTGGCATTGTCTTCATTCTTGCCCAGTCCGGCATGAGTGTAGCCGTCACACCGCTTCCCGCCATTCTCGCCTTCAGCTCAGCCCTCGGCACCGGCCTTGTCTTCGGCCTCCTGCCAGCCCGCCAGGCATCGCGCCTCGACCCTGTCGCAGCGCTCGCTTCGGAGTAGTTTTCATGATCCGCGCACTGCTCATCTCCGCGTCTGCGCTTGCCCTGGCCGGCTGCGCCAGCATCAATCCCGTCCAACGGGAAACCGCCACGGATGCGGGGCTCACCATGCCCGATGGCTATGACTATGCTGCCGAAGTTGCCGGGCTGAGCGCCCCTGAACAGGTTTGGTGGGCTGGCTTTAACTCCGCCGATCTGGACGCCCTCATCACTGAGGCGCTCACTGCCAACAACTCGCTCGCCCAGGGGCTCGCCAATGTGGACGCCTCCCGCGCTTCGTTGAAAACCGCCAATGCCGCCTTCCTCCCACAGGCCAGCGGCAGCCTCTCCTCCAGCAGCAATACTGAAGCTGGCCTCGACGATGTTGATGCCAGCGCCCGTCTCTCGGCGAGCTATCAGCTCGACCTCTTTGGAGCCAATGCCGCCAGCCGCAATGCCGCGCTGGCCAATCTGGATGCGGCGATCTTCGCCCAGCGCGCGCTGGAACTGACGGTACAGTCAGATGTCGCTGCTGGCTGGTTCAATCTGCTTGCTGCCAGAGAGCAGCTTGCCGTCGCCCGCCGCAATCTGGAAATCTCCGAACGCATTTTTCAGATTGTGCAGGTCCGCTACGAAGCGGGCACCATTTCCGGCTTTGACGTTTCCAGCCAGGCGGCCCAGCTCGCCAA
Organism: Hyphomonas sp. 34-62-18; assembly: GCF_002282565.1. Taxonomy (GTDB): domain Bacteria; phylum Pseudomonadota; class Alphaproteobacteria; order Caulobacterales; family Hyphomonadaceae; genus Hyphomonas. The sequence goes on along the minus strand of NZ_NCJT01000008.1, from coordinate 13,983 downwards.
CGCCCGCGCACGCATTCCGCAACTTGAATCCCAGATTACGAGCCAGGAAACCGCTCTGGCCATTCTTCTTGGCCGCGTGCCACAGGGATATGCTGCGCCGCAGACCGATATTCTGACGATTGATCTGCCCTCGGCCGATCCGGGTTTGCCTTCTGACCTGCTGCTGCGCCGGCCAGACCTGATGCAATCCGAAGCGAGCCTGCGCGCCGCCAATGCCAATATCGACGCTGCCCGTGCCGCTTTCTTCCCGAGCATCGATCTTGGGGCGGGGCTCTCGAGCGTCCTCACGGGCGGTACAGATCTTGTTGGGTCTCTGTCGGCCTCTGTTGCGCAGACGATCTTTTCCGGAGGCCGTCTCGATGCCCAGCTCGAGAGCGCCCAGGCACGGCGCGAAGGCCAGCTCGCGGCCTATCACCAGTCGATTCTAAGTGCATTGCGCGATGTCGATGTCAGCCTGAAGGCGGTTGAAGCCAATGCTGCACGCGAGGAACAGCTGCTGATCGCCCGCGACGCCGCCCAAGACGCGCTTCGCGCCGCCGAGATCCAGTATCAGGCAGGGACGGGCGACCTGACCAGCCTCCTCAACGCCCAGCAGAACTATTTCGACGCGGCCAACAGCTATGTCCTCGGCCGGCTCGACCGGCTTACGGCGGCGATCAATCTCTACGTTGCGGTAGGCGGCGGATACTGACCGCGCGGCCATGCGCCTAAGCGTATCTCTCTTTTGAGCCCGGACACACGCCGGAAGGGGCGAGGGCCGGTACCCCTGCGACTCCTTGAACAAATACCATGTTGTGGATGAGAATGACTTGCAATCGCGGATAAACTCCGGCAGTGGCTGTCTGAGTTCACACAGGGTCCGGGCCTTCCGAATTGAAACAGTTTCTTGCCGCCACATGTTCTTCTCCTGTCTGGAGCAAATCACCCCTTCGCCATCTGGAGAAGTGGTCGACGTATGCGTTCTGGAAGCGGCAGGCGCGCACCTGGCACTGGATGTCAGGTGCCATCTGCCTCATCGGTATGCTGCTATTTGCGCTGACGGGCATAACCCTCAACCATGCCCACCAGATTCCGGCCAAGCCGAAGGTGACAGAACTGGGGATGGTGCTTTCCGAAGCTGCCATCGCCGCGCTCTCGCCTGAGCTGGAGTTTGCAGACGGCGCGGCCGTGCCTGAAGAAGCGGCCGCGGAAATCCGCCGCCAGATCGGCGCAAACCTCTCCGGCAAAAAAGGCGAATGGACCGATATAGACGTCTATGTCAGCCTTCCTCGCCCCGGTGGCGACGCCTGGCTCAGCATCGACCGGGAGACCGGAGACGTGCTTTACGAGGTCACCTCGCGCGGCCCAATCTCCTACCTGAACGACCTGCACAAAGGGCGCAGCACCGGAGCTCTCTGGTCTCTGTTCCTCGATGTGTTCGCCCTGGCCTGCATCATTTTCTGCATGACGGGGCTCTGGCTGCTCCAGATCCATTCTCAACGGCGCGGGTCCACTTGGCCGCTCGTGCTGGGTGGGCTCGCTATCCCCGTCGTCATTCTTCTTTTCTTCCTACACATATGAGGTGTTCTGTATGCGCGCAGTTCTGACAATTGCTGGTATTTCCGTGCTGACAGGGCAGGCGATGGCCGATGATGTCTCCATCGAAGTGAGCATCCCGCGCCTGGATGTCGCCGAATATCACCGGCCCTATGTCGCTATCTGGATTGCCAATCCGGATCACTCCGTCGTTTCCAACATCGCCGTCTGGTATCAACAGGGCGAAACCGGAGAGGGCAAGGGCGAAACTTGGCTCAAGGACATCCGCCAATGGTGGCGCCGTACGGGCCGTGAGCTTGCCATGCCGGTGGATGGCATCTCGGGCCCCACAAAAGCGCCGGGTACACATGAAATCGTTCTGCCAACGGATAAAGGTCCGTTCGGGGATCTGAAGCCCGGCAGCTACCAGCTGGTCGTGGAAGCTGCACGCGAAGTCGGCGGCCGCGAACTTGTCAGCGTCCCGTTCACCTGGCCGCTGAAGGGCGCGGGTCAAACCGCGGCCGGCGAGCGCGAGCTCGGCAAAGTCACCCTCAGACTTGCAGGAAAATAGCGCCCAGCCGGGCGACATATCTCGGGAGTTACAAAATGAAAGCTACCTTTTTCAAAGCCTGCGCTGCCGCTGCTCTGGCACTTGCCATTGCGGGCTCTGCCAGCGCCCACCGCGCCTGGATGCTGCCGTCGTCCTTTACGCTTTCCGGCGAGGGCCAGTGGGTGACGGTGGACGGCGCCATCTCCAATAACCTCTTCTATCCCAACCACCACGCCATGAACCTCGATACGGTTACCGTGACAGGCCCCGATGGAAAGCCAGTGGAGGCGCAAAACAAAGCGTCCGGAAAATACCGTTCGGTGTTCGATGTGGCGCTTGTGAAAGAAGGCACCTACCGCATCTCATCCGGTGGCGCCGGCTACATGGCCAGCTGGGAAGAGGGCGGGGAACGCAAGCGTTGGCGCGGTACGGCTGAAACGCTCAAATCAGAGGGCATCGAGGCCAAGCCAGGTGTTCAGGTGTCGGGCAATATGCGCCGTATAGAAACTTTCGTCACTCTCGGGTCGCCCACCACCACCGTCTTCGCTACCGAAGGCAGCGGTCTTGAACTGAAGCCCGTCACCCACCCGAATGATGTGTATGCGGGTGAAGAAGTTTCCTTCCAGCTGCTTCTCGACGGTAAGCCTGCCGAGGGCATTGAAGTCGATATCATTCGCGGCAGTGACCGTTACCGGAACTCCGAAGATGGCCTGACGCTGACCACGGATGCTACCGGTACAATGACCTTCACGCCGACAGAAGCTGGCGCTTACTGGCTAAGCGCCGGCAGCGAAGGCAAGGGCATGCTCAACGGCAAGGAAATCCCGGTCCGCTCAAGCTATGTCTTCACATTTGAGGCCCTGCCTCTTTGAGTGAAGTCCGCCTTCTCATTCCCGCTGATTTCGGCCGCGGTGATGTCACACCGCGGCCGGATGCATTCATGGGGCTGCGTCTCAAGGGGGAGACAATGGGTACCAGCTGGTCGGCCAACTGGTGTGCAGCGCCCGGCCTTCCTGAAGATACAGTCAAGGCAGCGCTCGAAGCAGGTTTTGCCCGTATGATTGCGTCCATGAGCCCTTGGGAGCCATCCTCTCTGATCTCCCGCTATAACCGGCTTGACCCCGGTGAAAGCCTCACCATTGACGCTCCGTTTGCGGAGGTAATGGATATCGCACTGGAGGTTGCTAGGGCCAGCGGCGGCGCGCTTGACCCTTGTCTGGGCGGTGAAGTGATGCGGTGGGGTTTTGGTCCTGCTGGCACTGGTGCCGGGGAAGAGGGCAGGGCGCACGGGCCAGCCATCTGGGATAAGCTCATGCCGGAACCTGGCCGCCTTTACCAACCGGGAGGCGTGACGCTGGATCTCAATGCAGTTGCCAAGGGCTATGCCGTTGACCAGATGGCGCGCACGCTCGAAAACTTCGGCATCACGCAATACCTCGTTGAAATCGGCGGCGAATTCGTCGGCCGGGGCGTCAAGCCAGACCGTTCGCCCTGGTGGGTAGACCTTGAAAATCCGTCACCGGAGGAAGCGCCGTGGCGGCTGGCGCTTGTGGGTTGCGCGGTCGCAACATCGGGTGACTACCGGCAGCAGATTGTCCGGGGTCAGCACAGACTATCCCATATTGTGCCGGCCTCATCGCGCACCAGCCAGTTCGGGAACCTTGCAAGTGTCTCCGTCATCCATGAATGCTGTGCCTGGGCGGATGCCTGGGCCACGGCCTTCTTCGCTATGGGTGATGTGCCCAGCCTCGCTCTGGCTGGAGAACTCGGCCTCGCTACCATCATCCAATACCGCGACGCTCCTGCACGCTTATCTGCTCGGCTTGAAAGCTGGATGGAGTGAATGCGAAGGGCGAAGCTCCTCCAATTTTCTTTTGATAGGCCCATGCCTGCTTGGCGCGATTGAATGTCTGGAAGCAATTAGACTGTGAAATTCTTAGTACATTGAAAATACGTGAATTATAATTTGCGAATGATAATCATTAAAGCTTGAGTCTTCTGCGGCACCCCTATACAGGGGATGAGAATAATTCTCAATTGAAGGGGTCAAGCATGAAAATTTATCTCGCCCGGAAAGCCGTTCTCAGCGGTGCCGTCTTTGCCGCCGTGTTCTCCAGCCAGATAGCCATAGCTCAGTCAGAAGCAGCGGCGGGAGAAGAAGAGGCGGGCGTTGAAAGTCTCATGCGTCTGAGCGAAATCGTGGTGACGGCCGCCGGTTTCGAGCAGAAGTTGGTCGATGCCCCCGCGAGTATCAGCGTTGTAACGGTCGAGGAGCTCAAAGAGCGTCCCTATCTGACTCTCATTGATGCCGTTCGAGATCTGGAGGGCGTCGATGTTGGGGAAACATCTGACAAGACAGGCCAACGCACCATCAGTATGCGGGGTATGGGGTCGGATTACACATTGGTTCTGGTCAACGGCAAACGGCAGAACAATCACGGCGACATTTACCCGAACAATTTCGGCGGCAACCAGTTCAACCACATACCCCCTCTCGACACGATCGAACGGATCGAAGTCATCCGTGGGCCAGCGTCTACACTCTATGGATCAGATGCCCTGGGCGGCGTGATCAATATCATCACGAAAAAAACCGCCGACCGTTGGAGCGGATCGGCTACAGTTGGCCGTAGTTTTCAGTCCAATGACGATTTCGGGGATGATACGACTGTAGATCTTTTCGTTTCCGGCCCGCTCGTTCCCGGCAAGCTCAATCTGAGCGGCCGGGGCAGCTGGTATGACCGGGAAGCCTCCAACCCTGAATATGCGCCGGTGACCGACCCTTCCGGTGTCGTCCAGACCCGTTCCCTGGGGTTTGGTGGTGGCGGCAAGACGGTGGACAACACCAATATCAGCTATGGCTTGACTCTGGATTGGCTGATTGCCGAAAATCAGACACTGAGCTTCGACTATGACGGCTCCAAACAGGACTACGACAATACGCCTACGGTCACCGAAACCGGAGCCCTGTCTTTTCCCCTAGGGACGGTTGATGACTATGGTTCGATGCTGCGTATCGGCGGATCGGGCCGAGTTGAGCCGCGTGCGGGCTATTCGGAAACGCAGGAATTTACGCGGGACAGCTGGTCTCTGACGCACAATGGAAGCTGGGACTTCGGTAACAGCTTTGTGTCGCTTGCTTACATCGCGACGAACAATAACGGCCGTACACTGCCGTTCAGCGTCGATGAGCGCCAGGCGCTGCAAGGTCTTTGGAATGCGGCCTGCGCCAATGCTGGCGGAACCGTTGGCAGTAATGGATATTGTCCGACTGCAGGTACAGGATTTGCCAACGTCAACGCCTGGAACAATCAGCCTGAAGACGCCAAACTCGCCTTCATGCAGGCCAATCTGACAGCGGATCAATACGCCGCGCTGCTTGCCAATCTTCCGCGCCCCAAACGGACGCTTGAGAGCTCCCAATATACACTCGATGCAAAGTTGGACATGCCATTTGAGTTTGGTGGGGAGCATATAGTCGTGGTCGGTGGTCAGGCGATTCAAGGTGAGCTGACTGACGGCGTGTTCGGTCTGGAGGAGGGCCGCTCAGGGGCCGCTCAGGAACACAATATGTATTCGCTGTTCGCTGAGGACACCTGGACACCCTTCGAGCCTTTCGCGATCACGGGCGGTGTGCGCTACGATAATCATGATGTCTTTGGGGATCATGTCAGCCCGCGTCTTTACGGGGTCTACACGGTCACCGAAAACCTTACGATCAAGGGCGGTGTCAGCACAGGCTTCAAGACCCCGAAAACGACGCAGCTTTATGCCGGGGTTGTCGGCTTCGGCGGGCAGGGCACGTCACCGCAATTTGGCAATCCGGATCTCAAGCCAGAGACCAGCACCAGCACTGAACTGGCCGTTTATTGGCAGCATTCGGCAGGCCACAATTTCAATGCCACGGTCTTCCGCAATGAGTTTGAAGACAAGATTGCCTCCCAGCCCTGTGGTGGCAGCCTGGCGCTCGCCTGTGTCAGCACCGGAGACTACGCCGATCTTGGCTATGCCAACAGCAGCAAGACGGTAAACATCGACAAAGTGGTTATCGAGGGTGCTGAGATCGCCGGCCGCTATATGATCTTCGACAGCCTGGGACTGCGGGCAAACTATACCTATACGGACAGTGAGCAGAAGAGCGGCGCTCAGGCAGGCTTGCCGCTGACCAACACGGCCAAGCATATGGCCAACGCGACCCTGGACTGGACCATCACGGATAAGTTCAGCACACAGCTTTCTTCTGAACTGCGTTCCAAACGGTATCGCGGGGTCAGCAGTGTTACGGGTGAGCAGCTCTTTTACAAGGACTATGTCGTCTACAATTTGGGGGCTCAGTATCGCTTGAATGATGCCGTCACCTTGAGCGGCCGGGTCAACAACCTGCTCGACGAGGATTTCACCTCCTACCAGTATAGCTTCATTGACAATGGCGATGGCAGCTGGACCCTGTCGACCGAGGACGACTACAACAACAAGGACAAGGCCCGCAGCTTTTGGGTCAGCGTGAATGTGCGCTTCTGAGCCATGTGGCTGAGGCGATTGCTGACTTCAGCATAATCATTCCAGAAACTCGTGCAGGCGCCCGCATTATGTGGGCGCCTGTTGTTTTTCTGGGGAATTCTACTGTTTGACCGCCTTTCTGCGCAGTCTTTACCGGTCTCGGGGATGTGTGCCGGAATATTGATGATACCAAATCGGCATGATTTCAGATGCCGCCCTGATTCGAGAATTGAAAACGATTGCGGGCGCCGGTCACGTCCTTACAGGCGCACAAACTATGCGCAGGTATCTGAAGGGACACCGTTTCGGGGAAGGGCCTGCGGTTGCCGTGGTCCGCCCCGGATCACTGGTCGATCTTTGGCGCGTTGCACGGGCCAGTGTTCGGGCAGGCCGGATCATCATCCTGCAAGCGGCCAATACGGGGCTGACAGGTGGGTCAACGCCCGAGGGCACGTATGACCGCGGCGTTGTGCTGATCAATACGATGCGGCTCAAGGGCATCCATATGCTGAATGCTGGAGCGCAGGTTGTCTGTCTTCCCGGCGCAACGCTGTTCGAACTGGACCGGGAATTGCGGCCGTTGCAGCGGGAACCCCATTCCGAGATCGGATCTTCCTGCATGGGCGCGTCAGTACTCGGCGGAGTATGCAACAGTTCCGGCGGGGCACTTGTCCGGCGGGGGCCGGCTTATACCGAGGCGGCGATTTACGCCCAGGTGGATGAAACCGGTGAGCTTCGGCTGATCAACCGGCTGGGCATCGACCTTGGTCATGAGCCGGAGACGCAGCTGGAGAATCTGGAGCGCGGTAATTTCCCGCGCGTGTTGAACGATATGCATGAGCGCGCCTGTTCGGCGCGGGCCTATGTAGATCATGTGCGCGACGTGGATTCAGCGTCCCCAGCCCGTTTCAACGCCGATCCGCGTTATCTCAAAGGCGCCAGCGGCAGTGCCGGGCGGGTGGTTGTGTTCGGGGTGCGGCTCGACACTTTCCCGCGGCCGGCGGAGCCCCAGGTTTTCCATGTGGCAACCGATGATGCGGTGATGCTGACCGAAATCCGTAGGCGGATGATGAAAGAGGCTGCGCTTGTTCCGATTGCGGCGGAATACATGCACCGGGATACATTCCGGATGGCGGAGCGCTACGGGAAGGACACGTTCCTGGCGGTGCGCCTGCTCGGCGTTGACCGGCTGCCGTCCCTGTTCAGCTTCAAGGCGGCCGTGGATGGGATTGCCGAGCAGCTTGGCTTTGGCGGGCTACGATTGATGGACCGGGCGCTGCAGGGATTGAGCCGGCTGGCACCACCGCACCTGCCCGAGCAGGTGCGGGTGATGGGCGCCCGGTATGAGCATCATCTGCTGATCAAGGTGGACCGCGATCAGGTGAGCGCAGTCCGCAGGCTTCTGGCGGAGGTCCTGCCGCCGGAGAAGGGCGCCGTGAATGAGTGTGGGCCACGCGAGGGGCGGAAGATTTTCCTGCACCGGTTTGCGGCGGCGGGCGCGGCTATCCGCTATGCTCTGCTTCGCGGAAACTCCTCAGGCGGACTGGTGGCGCTGGACGTGGCGCTGCGCCGGAACGACAAGGCGTGGTGGTATGTGCTGCCCGATCACCTCCGGCAGATGGTGGACCGGACATTGGTCTATGGCCACTATTTCTGCCATGTGTTCCATCAGGATTTCATCCTGAAGAAAGACGCAGATGCCGCCGCCTTCAAACGCGGAATGATGCGCCATTATGCCTCTCGCGGAGCGGAATGCCCGGCCGAGCACAATGTGGGGCACCTCTATGAGGCGAAGCCCGCCCTGGCGGAGTTCTACCGCGACCTCGATCCGACCAACACGCTCAATCCCGGCATTGGAAAGACATCGCGCCTGAAGAACTGGCGCTGACCCAATCACCGATGCTCATGCCAGAGGACGGGCCGTGAAATTTCTCGGGGATATTCCTCGCGCATGGCTATGAGATATCCCTTTTCCAAATTGCGGAGGGTTTTGGCCGCCAGCTTTGCATCCCCCGCCGCGATGGCATCGCGGATGAGGCAGAGGCCTTTCAGCGCGGCTTCTCGCTGGGCCTCATTGGGGCGGATGCCGCCGGTCCAGGTGATTCGGCGCAGGGCTGGGAGGAGGAACAGGAAAAGCGGGTTGCGGGCAGCGAGCGTCATCTGCTCCCAGAATTCAAGATAAAGCGCGTAATAGCTATCATAGTCGCCGAGGTTTTCGTCCAGTTGATCAAGCAGGGCGTTGAGCTCGCTGATGTCTTCCGGGGTGGCGCGCTGAGCGGCCAGGGCCGCCATGCCCGGCTCGATGGCAATGCGTGCCTCAATCAGGGAATCCAGCGTGGCGTCAGAAAACTGAAGCAGCAGCGCCATGGTGGAGGCGAGGCTTTCCCAGTGCGGGTATGCGACGAAGTGGCCGCCATTCGGTCCGGTGCGGATTTCCAGAACGCCCTGGATCTGGAGATAACGGAGCGCTTCCCGCAGGGTGCCCCGCGCGACGCGATACTTCTCCAGCGCCTCGGCTTCAGACAGATATTTCTGCCCGGCAGCGATACGCTCTTCATGGATGTGGCGGACGATCTCGCGCGCGACTTTCAGCGCGCCCTTTTCCCGTTGCTTTTTCGACGCCTGCGATGCCTCGCCTGCGTGCCCGTTCGACAGCTGTTTGGTTTTCATTCCCCGTCCAGACATTTCAACCCGCTCCTTTCTTTGCCGGGCTTTCCGGCAGAGACAGTGCGCCCCTTGGTTCTGGCGCTGTCCTTTCGCTGTGATGGTTAATCCAGTCAACTACTCTGTGAGAAAGAATGGGGTTTGCGCAAGGGAAGGTGGAAAGTTTCTAATGGCCAGCAGCTTTGCCCGGAGCACGCGGGGGCGTGGCCGGTAGAATACGCAAGTTGCAGAGAGGGCCGCTGGCAGCGGCGGCGCGGGCGGGCGCTTCAGGATGTGTCGGCGCGCAGATGGAAGACAGGAGACGTGGGCTCCGGCGAGCCGGACTGGTTCAGGATAGCCCACAGCTCTCCATTCGGAATGCTGGGCTTCAGGCGGCGGGCGCAGAAGCCAGCCGCTTTCAGAATGGCGGCCATGCGCGCGGCATAAGGGTAGGGATTGTTCAAGACGGACTTCAGCGCAGCGAGGCGCGCTTCGAGCTGGGCGGCTGGATCAACCGGGCAGGCGGGGAGGCCGTCGCGCATCGTCTGCGCGCAGGCGGGCGGGACCTGACGGCGCTGGCGTTGTTTCCATTCTTCAAGCAGCGGATGCGCCTTGCCGGTTTCCTCAAAGCCGCGTGCCAGGCTGTTGAGGCTGAGCGAGAGCCGGGCACGCATGCGGCGGGGTTTGCGGAGCCGGCGGGCACCTTTGGGTGTCTGTGAGGGAATAAAGGGTGCAGGTTTCCGTGGCGCGGGGCTGGCGCGCAGCACAATCAGCAGGCAGCGGAAAATGTGTTCCAGCCAGCGCGTGCGCGCGGCGGCGAAACGGAGGAGGCCGTTGCGGGTCTTGCCCGGCGCCATCTGCCGCGCCCAAGCAACTGATGCCATCAGCATCAGGAGCACCATGCGCGCCGCCACCCATACGGCCTTTTTAACCGGGCGCGTGCGCTGAGGCGCAGAGGAAAGGCGGCGGGTGTTCATGCCGCAAAGTCTGAAGCGTTCCCTACCCGGGCGGATAAGGGGGGCGATTTTCCTTCATTTGCCCTTGGGGGACAGGGAAACGCCCCGTGGACAGGCAGGGCGCCTATCCACGGAAATTTGCGCCCCTATCCGTCGATTTCGAGATCGTTTTCGCCCGCGTCGCTCATGGAAAATTCGTTCCAGAGCGCGTTGAGGATGCCGAAGGTCAGGGCAAAGCCGAGGCCGAGAATCCAGGTGAAATACCACATTCCAATAACTCCTCAGTATTTGCCTTCGCTGGTGGCTTCCTCGATGGAAAGCCGGCCCCAGAGAACCTTGAAGACCCAGGCCGTGTAAGCCAGCACGACAGGCAGCAGAATGGCCGTGGCGATGAGCATGATGAACAGGGTGATATGGCTCGACGAGCTGTCCCAGACGGTCAGGCTGGCGGCAGGGTTCAGGCTGCTGGGCAGGATGAAGGGGAACATCGAGGCGCCGACCGACGCAACGATCCCTGCTGCGGCAAGACCAGAGCCCACCATTGCCATCGGCGACTTCCGCCCCAGCGCCCAGAAGGCAAGAACGCTGCCGGCAAAGCCTGCAAGCGGGGCGAGGATAAGGAACGGATATTTGCCATAGTTGACCATCCAGGCGCCCGCCTCAACCACCACTTCCTTGCGCAGCGGGTTTGCCTGGCCGTGAGGATCAATGTCCGACACGATGCGGTAGCCCATGCCCGATTGCCACAGCCAGATACCAGCGATGGCATAGAAAGCGATGACGGCCAGAGCGGCGATGCGGCCGTAACGGACGGCGCGGTCCAGAACTGCGCCGTGTTCGAGCTTCAGGGCGAGCCAGGATGCGCCATGGACCACCAGCATGGCGACCGAGGCGAGACCTGCCAGCAGGGCAAAGGGATTGAGCAGACCAAAAAGGCCGCCGTCATAGGTGGCGCGCATGGTACGGTCGATGTCAAACGGGACACCCTGAAGGACGTTGCCGAGGGCGACTCCAAAGATCAGTGCCGGGACGAAGCCACCGACAAAGAGCGCCCAGTCCCAATTCCGCCGCCAGGTTTTTCCCGCGCGTTTGGAACGGTACTTGAAGCCGACCGGGCGAAGGATGAGCGCGGACAGTACGACAAACATGGCGAGGTAAAAGCCGGAAAAGCTGACGGCATAGACATAGGGCCAGGCGGCGAAGAGGGCGCCGCCGCCGGTGATCAGCCAAACCTGGTGACCTTCCCACATCGGGCCGATGGAGTTGATCACAAGGCGGCGTTCTTCGTCCGTCTTGCCAATGAAGGGCAGCAGGGTTGCCACGCCGAGGTCATATCCATCGGTCAGCGCGTAGCCGATCAGCAAGATGCCGACGAGCGCCCACCAGATGACTTTCAGAGTGGCATAGTCGAGTGGGATATCCATCTTGTGTCTCCCTCAGACGTCGAACTGAACAGAACGCCCGCCGGTCGGGCCTTCGCTGGTGATCCCCTCAGGAAGGATGCGCCCGCCCGGCCCGGCCTTGATGGCGCGGAGCATGAGGCTGATCTCGATCACGGCAAGTGTGCCGTAGAGGAGGGTGAAGCCAACCATCGTCATGATGACCTGCGAGGCCGAGAGGCTGGAGACGCCCAGGAAGGTCGGCAGTACGCCGTCGATCACCCAAGGCTGCCGGCCGACTTCGGCGAGAACCCAGCCGAGTTCTGCAGCGATCCACGGCAACGGGATTGCCAGAACCGCGACCCGCAGGAACCATCTGGGCACCTTGCGTTTCATGCTGACGAAGAAGAAGGCGAGGGCAAAGATGCCGATGAAGAGGAAGCCAAGGCCGGCCATGATGCGGAAGGAGAAGAAGGCCATCATCACATTTGGCACCGTGTCGAAGGAGGCTTTGGTGATGGTTTCCTTGTCTGCCGTCAGCGGATCATCGACATAGCGCAGCAGAAGGAGGCTGTAGCCAAGGTCCTGCTTGGTCTGCTCGAAAATTTGGCGGGCGGCCACGTCATCCGGATTGTCGTTGAGGGTCTGCACCGCCTGATAGGCTTTGAGGCCATTCTCGATGCGCGTTTCGGCGATGGCGACCAGCGGCAGGATGCCTTCAACCTCGCCATCGAGCGAACGGGTGGCGATAAGGCCAAGGATCCAAGGGAATTTCACCTCGAAATGAGTAACGTGATTTTCCTGGTCCGGGATGCCGATAAGCGTGAGTGGGGCGGGAGCTTCCTCCGTGTGCCACATGGCCTCAAGCGCGGCGAGCTTCATCTTCTGGTTATCGGTGAGGGCATAGCCGCTCTCATCGCCCAGGACGACGACAGACAGCGCCGACAGGAGACCGAAGCTGGCGGCGACCGCCATGGAGCGTTTGGCGAGGCCGAGATGGCGGCCCTTCAGCACATACCAGGCCGAGACGCCAAGGACGAACACCGAGGCTGTGACGTAACCGGCGCTGACGGTGTGGACGAATTTCGCTTGGGCAACGGGGTTGAAGATCACTTCCATGAAGTTGGTGATTTCCATCCGCATCGTGTGGGGATTGAACTCCGAACCGACGGGGTTTTGCATCCAGCCATTGGCAACGAGAATCCAGAGAGCCGAGAGATTTGAACCGAGGGCCACGAGGAAGGTGACGAGCCAGTGAGCCGGGCGGGACAGCTTGTCCCAGCCGAAGAACATCAGGCCGACCAGCGTCGCTTCGAGGAAGAAAGCCATCAGGCCTTCAATGGCCAGCGGCGCGCCGAAGATGTCGCCGACATAATGGGAATAGTAGGACCAGTTCATGCCGAACTGGAACTCCATCGTGATGCCGGTCGCGACGCCGAGCACGAAGTTGATGCCGAACAGCGTTCCCCAGAATTTGGTGATACGCTTCCAGACTTCCTTGCCGGTCATCACATACGCGCCTTCCATGATCACGAGGATCATCGAAAGGCCGAGGGTGAGCGGCACGAACAGGAAGTGGTACATGGCGGTGAGGGCGAACTGCCAGCGTGACAGGTCCGCTACGAGGAGGTCGGGCATTTCCCAGCTCCGTTATGAGGCAGCTCCATGCTGCGTATTTCACGAATCTCTAAAGTAATCCGTGGATGAAGTCACGAAGCGATAAGTCGCATGCGTCACTTGGAGCGTCCACAGTAGAACGACGTAGATGGCATTGGCAGGACGACAGGTTGCGGGGCGGGCCAATAGCCGCCTGAAACGTTGGGGCGCAGCGGCGCGGGCAGCGTCGGGGGGCGCGTTCCTGATGCAGCTGCTGGGCTTGGTGGCGTGGATCGGCATCGCATTCGGCATCGGATATGGCGTGGACAGGCTGTCGAGCGGCGAGCCTGCGGATGGGCTGCTGGCGATGGCTGCCGGCGCGGTTCCGGCGCGGGCGCTGGCCGGTTGGTTGCACGACACGGCCGCCGCGCGGGCAGGGCTGGCCATCGTTGCGGCGGCCCGCAGCGAAGTATTCGAGACACTGAGAGCGCGCGGCGCCGGCATGCTGGAAGGCGCTGACGCGGGCGTGCGGACATCGCAGGTGATCGATCGCACGGCAAAGCTGTCGGGCTATGCAGCGCGCTGGGTGCCGGGGCAGTGGATGGCGCTGGCTGGGCCAGTGACCGTGCTGGCGGCGGTAGCGACGCAAAGCTGGCTGGCGGCTGCGTTGCTGCTGGTGTCTGTTGTGGTGCTGCCGGCGTTCATCTGGCTGACGCTGAGCGAGGTGACTGCCGTTGCGCGCGCGCAGCAGACATCGCTGGATCAGCTGTCAGGTGCATTTCAAGCACGGGCCGCGCAGGCCGGCATCATCCGTGCCTTCCGCGCGGTGACGCGGGAAACGGCG
>NZ_NCJT01000259.1 GCF_002282565.1 Hyphomonas sp. 34-62-18 | reverse complement strand
CGCGCGCGTCAGCGCGCAGAAGAAAGGGGCCGCCGCAGCCGCCGGCGCGTCCGCAGGGCGTGCGCCAGATCGCTTTCCTCGCCGCGCGCGGGCGCCTCGCCCACTTCCAGCCGTGACAATCCCGCCGCCAGCCGCGCCAGGGTTTCGGCCTCATCATTCTGCAATCGCGTGGCGGTTTTCCGCTCTGTCTGCTTCAGATCCATATCTGTCTCCTTGTGCTTACTTCATCAGTTCGCTCGGTCGAGATCAGCCTCCCGTTACGTCAATATAGGCCAGCAGGGCCCCGCTTCCCAGCCTGCACAACCTTAAGGATTGTTTGCATTCGCCCCGCTTTGGCGGCAAAGGAGCGCCCATGCTGAAAACGCGCATCATCCCCTGCCTCGACGTGAAAGACGGGCGCACCGTGAAGGGCGTCAACTTCGTGGACCTGAAAGACGCCGGAGACCCCGTCGCCCTCGCCCGCGCCTATGACGCGGCGGGCGCAGACGAGCTCTGCTTCCTGGACATCACCGCCAGCCATGAAGGCCGCGGCACGCTGCTGGAAACCGTCAGCCGCACGGCAGAGGCCTGCTTCATGCCGCTCACTGTCGGCGGCGGCGTGCGCTCGGTGGAAGATATGGTCGCTCTCCTGCGTGCGGGCGCAGACAAGGTGGTCCGCCTGCGCCGCCAAGGCCGGGCGCCAATGCGTCGTCGTCGCCATCGACGCGCGCCAGTCCGGCGACGGATGGGAAATCTTCACCCATGGCGGGCGCAAGCCCACCGGCATTAACGCGGTCGAGTTTGCCCGCGAGGCCGCCCGGCGCGGCGCCGGCGAAATCCTGCTCACCTCGATGGACCGCGACGGCACCAAATCCGGATACGACATCCCGCTCCTGAAAGCCGTGTCGTCGGCCGTCACCATTCCCGTCATCGCCAGTGGCGGCGCCGGCAGCGTGAAGGATTTCGCCCCCGCCGTCCTCGAAGGCGGCGCTAGCGCCGTCCTCGCCGCCTCCATCTTCCACTTCGGCGAAGCCACCCTGGCAGAGGCGCGCGCGGCGCTGGCCGAAGCGGGCGCACCGGTGCGAACGGTCTGAAATAAATTCAGCTTTCAGTTTCTCGTCACACTCGATGCGCGAAAGCGCATCTGAGTGCCCATCTCCTAAACTCACCCAGCGTAAATTGAGGAATTACTCCGTAAACACCGGTTTGCGCTTCTGCATTTCCGCCATCACCGCTTCCATCTGGTTGGGCGTGCGCATCACCTTCACCTGCTCATCGCTCTCCAGCTGCATCAGCTGGGCATCGGTGCTGTCGGCCATGGCATTGCAGAGGCGCTTGGCCCCGCGCATCGCCGCCGGATGCTTGCTCGCCATCAGCTTGGCCAGCCACAGCGCATCTTCCAGCGGTGTTTCGGAAACCTTGGTCGCAAAGCCCAGCTCATGGGCTTCCTTGCCCTTGAACTCACGGTTGGTATACGTCAGTTCACGGATCACATCATCGCGAACATTTCCGCGCCAGAGGGCAAAGCCCGCCATGTCCGGCACGAGGCCCCATTTCATTTCCATGATGGCGCAGCGTGTGTCGGGATGAATGATGCGGATGTCGGCGCCCGACAGGATCTGGAAGCCGCCCCCGAACGCCACGCCATGGGCCGCCGCAATCACCGGCACGGGCAGCTCGCGCCAGCCCCAGGCCACATGTTGGGCAAGGTTGGTGATGCCATGGCTGCGCCCGTCCAGATTGCCGGTGGCATTGCCTTCGCCCGGCTTCTTCTCGCCGCTGCCGCCGCCTCCACCGGTGAAGTTTGACAGGTCGAGGCCCGCGCAGAACGCCTTGCCCTCGCCCGACAGCACCACCACGCGCAGGCCCTTGGTCTCCTTCAGCGTTTTGATGGCTTCGGCGATCCCGGCAAACATCGCCGGGTCCAGCGCATTCATCTTGTCGGTACGGATCAGGCGCACATCGGCAACGCCGTCATCCAGCAGGGTAATCGAAACGCGGTCCCGTCATCCAGCAGGGTAATCGAAACGCGGTCTTTCATCTTGGCATCCTCCGGAACTCTGGGAATGAAGCTGGCGCCCTTCCGCAGGGGACGTCAAGCGCCGGTAAAACGGCAGAGTCCCCTTGGGGAGAGTCGGGTGTTTGCATACATTTGGCCGCATTAATCATGATCAGCTACTAGATTTCACGCAGCGGTTCTATCAGAATGAGAACTCTGTTTGCGTATCGCTGTTGAACTGTCGGTGCGGCACGAGTTTCTGGAATTTCTAAAAAGGGGGGCTCTTTGTTGAAATGGATATCGACACTTCTGTTGCTGGTTTCGAGCTTGTCTCCTCTACAGGTCAGCTTCGCTCAAACGATCGATCTAGTTGAAACTCCGATCAGGATTTTGGAGTACGAAGATGAGTTCTCTGGCAAGAGATCCGCCATAAGCTATCTTGCCGAGGAGTCCGATAATCGTCGCATTGTCTCTTACTCCTGCACAAACGAACGGGCAGAATTCAGCGATTTTATAGTCAGTGATCGCAGCATTATCGCCAGCGAATACGAGCAGTATCAGATTCGCAATGTCCCTAACGGCCATTTCGTTTTCAACGTCTGGGAAAGCATCAAGTTTGAAACACCTGATACTGGTCCTTGGGCCTATAAGGCCCGGCAATACTGCACAGAATACGAAATGGTTTCCGAGTCAGGCCGCGAGACCTATGAGATCAAGGAATCCTGCTTTTCCAATGAACCTGAGGCAAGCGCATCTTCATTCCAAATTCCATTCGAAGATGTTGTTGAATACCAAGGCAAGCACAAACAAAACCATGATTGGATTCTGAAGGTTAGGCATCGAGATGCAAACCGCATTGTCCGGATCAGGGGTGCCGACTTAATCTCAATGGCAAATGCTGCAGACTCGTATTGCTTCGAAACTGAGCGCCAACTTGCCAAAGCCGCCTTAGACAAGGCTGCCCGCGAAAGTGCGCGGAAAGCGCTTGAAAAGCGTCAGCAAGAATCTGATCCCGCATATATCGCTAGCTTGTTGCGCCGCCAGATCGGCGAATGCTGGGCAACGGTCGATGACCTGCCGCCCGAGCATCAGATCAATGTGACGATCAACGTCCAATTGGCCCGCGACGGGTCGCTGATCAGTTCAAAATTGGTCACGCCCAGCTCTCGCCCTGTCGGTCGTTCGGGCATTGCGGTTGACCGTGCCCTGCTTGCGGTGCGCAAATGCGGCGAGACCAATTACCGGCTGCCGCCGGAAGATTATGAGCTTTGGAAAAATATCGCGGTGACCCTTGGTCCTAGGTAGCAGTTCGTGTGATGTTTAGCGCCTTCTGAGATGCGCTGACCTTACCGGAGGAGGATCGGCTGTCACCCGCCCTCACAGCACCGCCGATCAACTTCCTTCTGCACGTCCTGGTCAACAATGTCGACCACCTCCCTGGGGTGAGGGGCCGCAAGGCCAGCTCTTCTCCCTTTGCCCCGATGGCGTTAAAGCAAGCTCATGACCGCCAAAGCCCCCCTCGCCTCGCCTGCGCGCCTCAGCGCTGCCCTGACGCATCTTGCCGAAACCATCGACGCCCGCGCCCTCGAAGGCGACGCCGCCTCAAGCTGGACGGCAAAGCTGCTGGCGAAAGGCCCGGACGCGGCAGCCGCCAAGGTGGCGGAAGAAGGCGGAGAGCTGGCGGAGGCCGTCCGCCGCGAGAGTGATGAGCGCGTGGCGAGTGAAGCCGCTGACGTGCTCTACCATGTCTTCGTCGCGCTCCGGTCGCGCGGCGTCGCGCTGGACGCCGTCGCCGCCGCCCTCGAAAAGCGCCAGGGCACTTCTGGCCTTTCCGAGAAGGCTGCGCGCCCGCCCAAGGACTGAAAAACTCCAACGGCGTTGGAGTTTTGAAGCGCGCGGTTGGAGTTTTTTTGGAGTGCCGTTGGAGTTTTCTGGCGCCCTTATCCGGGGGATAAACGGGCGCCTGTCCAACACCTTACATGTCTTTCGGGGCCTTGAGCCGGCGCTTGGTCTGGTGGGCCTCGGCCTTCTCGCCATCGGGTTTCTCGCCGCGCATATAATGGCGCTGCCAGCGTTCCTTCATGGCGTTTTCCTCGCCAGATTTGAGCCGCGTGTTGAAGTCCGCCCGGCTCTCGCGCCAGCCTTCATATTCCTTCACCAGCTCCGGATTGGTCTTCAGAAGCTTGCGTTCCGGGGTAATGTCTTCCAGCCGCTTGTGCTCCATAAGCGTAATGAAAGCAAAGGGTTCGCCCTTTTTGAAGATCACCTCGCCCGGCCGGGTCATCTGCCAGTTCATGGTGAAGGGAAAGGGCAGCCAGTCTGTCTCCACAAGGCCCGTCAGCGGCGCAATCCCGTCCTTCGGCCAGTTGGGCGCCCCGGTCACCCACACGCCCCAGCCTGGCGGCGTGCGGAACAGGTGGCCGGTATGGAAGGTCACAATGCCCCGCATGAAATGGGCGTCCGCAAAGCTCGGAATCGCGCGCGGATCGCCGGTTGTCAGAAGCTGAATGTCTTCATTCCGCGGCCCGCCATTCCATTTGATCTTGATGTCCATCGGGCAGAGGATTTCCCATCCCGTGGAGTTCGCCATCGTCAGCGGCAGGCACCGGTAGGGGTGGCGATCGGTGAAGGCGTCCATCCATTCCCGGTCAGACCGGCCGGGCACGATCTCGGGCGCGACGTCGTAAATCTTATAACATTCAAGGCGCATGAATGGCTTTCCGCTTCCTGGCTGCTTGACGGGCAGGCAAAGTCCTGCCCCAAAGGACACCATGCCTGCAAGCCCTGATGACCTCTTCGCCTATCTCGACAGCCTCGGCATTGCCCACCAGACCACCTGGCATGAGGCAATGTTCACCGTCGATCAGTCCGCCGCCCTGAAGGCCGAGATGCCGGGCGCTCACACGAAAAATCTGTTCCTGAAAGCGGCTGATGGCGAACTCGTGCTCATCGCGGCGGAAGCCCACAACCAGCTGAAACTGAACCAGCTACACCGGAAGATCGGCACAAAACGCCTCTCCTTCGGCGCCCCGGATCTGATGACCGAAGTGCTCGGCGTCACGCCCGGTTCGGTCACAGCCTTTGCCCTGATGAACGACCGCCCGGCCCGCGTGCGGTTTCTGGTCGATACCATTCTTGCGGGGTCTGAAATCGTCAATTTCCACCCGCTGATCAACACGGGCACGACTGCGATCAGCCAGGCCGATTTCCGCCGCTTCGTGGACGCCACGGGGCATGGCTTTGAAATCGTGGACTTTTCAGAGCTTTGAAACAGCATCGCTTGACCTGAGGTGCGCCAGGCCCACAGGCTGAGGCCGCCCCGTTCTGGAATTGAGTCACGCCATGAAGCCCCATGCGCCTGCGTCCCCGTTCGAAATAGACATTCGCCTGCG
>NZ_NCJT01000258.1 GCF_002282565.1 Hyphomonas sp. 34-62-18 | reverse complement strand
AGGGAGTTGTTGTGGCGGGGGTGAGTCGGCGCGAAGGATTGTCAGGCGTTGGGTGAGCGTGGCTTGCGACAGCTCGCCAATGCGGGTGTCGGCAAGCTTTCCCTGCGCATCGAAGAACAGCGTGGTTGGCAAGGCGCTGTGGCCCAGCGCTGCGCCGGTAAGACGCTTTGGATCGAGCAGCACGTTGCGCAGCGTCAAGCTGTGTCGGTTGAGGAAGCTGGTAATCGCTTTTGAGTCTTCGCCTTGTTGCGCCAGAGACCTATGGTCTTGATGTAGCCGGCGACGCCTTCTTCCCCCAGCGCGAGCATTTTTTCTGGCGTATCGGCCACGGCAAACAGCTTGCGGGTGGCCTTGTTGACACCGACGTCGGTCGCCTGGGCTGAGAGGGCGACAGCCACGAGCAGCGTGAAGGGATTCACGAATTCAAGCTCTGTGCGCGGGTCGGGCCGGTCTGTAGCGAGGGCTGCGAACAGCTCCGTTGCCTTTGCACGGGTAAACTTCGAGCGCGGCGACTTGGCGCGCGCGGGCTTTTTGGCGGGTTTGGCAGCATCTGGCATGCCCTGAGGCATAGAGCGCCCTTTCCGCAGTGCAAGGGCGTGTTATTTCCTCGCCCATGCAGCAGACAGAAGAAACGGTCTATATGGATGCCGTGCTGACGCCCAACCGGTCGCTCAGCCGGCAAGGCTTCCTCATTGCCATGGCCGCCATTGCCTTCACCTTTTTCATGACCGGACTGATGTTCTGGTCGATGGGCGCGCTGCCGATCCTTGGCTTCATGGGCCTGGACATTGCTGTAATCTGGCTGGCCTTTCACATCTCCTACAAGCGCCAGCGAGAGGAAACCCGCGTGATCGTGACCGCGCGGAGCATCCGCCTGCATCACAAGGACGCCAAGGGCCGTGAAAAGCATGCTGAAGTGCCCTCTGCCTTTGCCCGGATCGAGCTGGACGAGCCGGCGGGACCGGCAAGCTGGCTGCGAATCGAGCATGGCAAAACCGCCTGGGTGATCGGCCGTTTCCTGACGCCGCCGGAACGCAGTTCGCTGGCAAAAGCCCTCCGCCAGGCCCTGCTGGCGGCCAAAGCCGAGCGCCACCCTGCGTGAACCGCAAAAAAATGACGCAAGCGTCATGGTTTTTTCAAAAAGGCTGTGTTAGAAGTTTCCCCAGCGACGCGATACGCCCCGCCAAGAGGGTGGGATACCTGGAGGATTGAATATGGCCGCCGATACCGTTTCTTTCGTCAATCACCCGGCGCTGCAGCGCCCGAAGGTGACCGAGCGAGAACCGCTCCACCCGCACAATTACCGCTTTGGCGCGACGATCCCGCCCGCCTCCGAGATTGACCTGGCTACGCTCGACCTCATCGATGGCGAACTCTGGCGCCAGGGCAAATACTGGGACCGGTTCGAACGCCTGCGCAATGAAGACCCGGTGCATTATTGCCCGGACAGCTTCCCCGGCCCGTTCTGGTCCATCACCCGGTATGAAGACGTGATGGCGATCGACACCGATCACAAGCGCTTCTCCTCCAGCTGGGAATATGGCGGCATCACGCTGGGCGAACCGCTCAGCGATTTCGAAATGCCGATGTTCATCGCCATGGACGAACCGCGCCACTCCGAGCAGCGCAAGACCGTGCAGCCCGCCGTCGCGCCCGACATGCTGAAAGTGTACGAGCCGCTGATCCGTTCGCGCACGCAGGGCCTGCTGGACAGCCTGCCTGTGAACGAGCCGTTTGACTGGGTCGACAAGGTTTCCGTCGAGCTGACCACGATGATGCTGGCCACGCTGTTCGACTATCCGTTTGAGAAACGCCGTGACCTGACGCACTGGTCTGACGTGGCCACCGGTATGCACAACCCCGACATCTGCCCTGGCGGTGAAGAAGAGTGGAAAGCCACGATGATGAACTGTCTGATGACGTTCATGGGCATCTTCCAGGAGCGCCAGCAACAGCCGCTGAAGCCGGACTTGATGAGCCTGCTGGCCCATGGCGAGAAGACGAAAAACATGACGCCGATGGAACTGCTCGGCAACGTCATCCTGCTGATCGTTGGCGGCAACGACACGACCCGCAACTCGATGACGGCCTCGGTCTATGCGCTCAACAAGTTCCCGAAGGAATATGAAAAGCTGAAAGCCGATCCCTCGGTCATCCCGAACATGGTTTCGGAGACGATCCGCTGGCAGACGCCGCTCGCCTATATGCGCCGCACCGCGCTCGAAGATGTCGAGATGCACGGCAAGACCATCAAGAAGGGCGACCAGGTTGCCATGTGGTATGTTTCGGCCAACCGTGACGAGCGGTTCTGGGACAAGCCGAACGAATACATCATCGACCGTCCGGAAGCCCGCCGCCACATCTCCTTCGGCTTCGGCATCCACCGCTGCGTGGGCAATCGCCTGGCTGAGCTGCAGCTGCGCATCCTCTGGGAAGAGATCATGGAGCGGTTCGAGCATGTCGAAGTGCTGGCCGAGCCGTCGCTGAACCAGAACGCCTTCGTGAAGGGCTACACCTGGATGCCGGTCGTGCTTCACCCGAAGTAAGGCTTGGCGGCAACTGCCTCTCCTGATTAGACCTCCTGTCAGATCTGACAGGAGGTTTTTTCATGGACGTTACCCAAGCCGTTGAGCAGCGGATTTCCACGCGGGGCTTCCTGCCCGATCCGCTGCCCCTTGAGGAAGTCAAAGCGTGGCTGACGACGGCGCAGCGCGCGCCTTCGGGCGGCAACACCCAGCCCTGGCGTGTCATCGTCGTGACCGGCGCGGAGAAGGATAAGGTGATCGAGATCGCCCAGGCAAAACTCGCCACCAATCCCGCCGGCGAGCCGACCGACCGGCCGATCTACCCCAAGGGCCTCTGGGAGCCCCATGAAGCGCGCCGCCGCCGCGTGGGCGAGATGCTGTATGAAGCGCTCGAAATCCCGCGCGAGGACAAGGCCGGGCGCCTGCGCTGGTTTACCAACAATTTCCGCTTCTTCGGCGCGCCGGTGGCCGTGTTCCTCGTCATCGACGAGCGGATGGGCCATGGCCAGTGGGGCCATGCAGGCATGTATCTTCAGACGCTGGCGCTGCTCGCAGAAGAGCGCGGCTGGGGCACCTGTTTCCAGGAATGCTGGGGCATCCTGCGGCCGACGCTGAAAGAACATTTCGGGCTTGGGCCGACGGAAATGGTCTGGTGCGGCGTCGCCGTGGGCAAGCCGGATCCGAACGAAAAGGCCAACACGCTGCGGGCCGAGCGCGCGCCGCTGGAAGAAGTGGCCGAGTTCCGCGGGTTCTAGCCCCGCCTTCGCCTAAATCCTGCCGCAAGGGCGCGGTTTGATCCGCATGATGATCACGCGCCGCGCCCTTCTGGCCACGGGCCTTGCCCTCCCCCTGCTGCCGCCGGTG
>NZ_NCJT01000257.1 GCF_002282565.1 Hyphomonas sp. 34-62-18 | reverse complement strand
CCGATGTATGAATGGGACGAAGACAACAAGAAGGTGGACTTCAGCCACAACCCGTTCTCGATGCCCCAAGGCGGGATGGACGCTCTGCTGGCGGCCGATACGGTCGAGAAGCAACTCGCCCTCAAAGCGTTCCAATACGACATCGTGTGCAACGGGGTTGAGCTGTCCTCCGGCGCGATCCGGAACCACCGCCCGGATGTGATGCTGAAAGCGTTCGAGCTGGCAGGGTACGGCCCAGAGGTGGTTGAGGCGAAGTTTGGCGGCATGCTGAACGCGTTCCGTTATGGCGCCCCGCCGCATGGTGGCATTGCCCCCGGTGTGGACCGCATTGTCATGCTGCTGGCCGAAACCGACTCGCTGCGCGATGTGATCCTGTTCCCGATGAACCAGCAGGCCCGCGACCTGCTGATGGGCGCGCCAAGCCCTGTAGACGAGCGCCAGCTGAAGGAACTCAACATCCGCCTGGCGCCGGTGGTGAAGGCCTAAGCCTCACTCACCTTCGGGCCAAAACAGAACCGCCGGGTGATGAGCCCGGCGGTTTTGCTTTTATGGGTGTCAGAGCTGGCTCAGTCGAGGTCAGCGACGAGAGCCCCTTCGCACATGGGCAGGCTCATATTTTCCGGAAGGCGGGTGGTGAGTGAGCCGCAAGCGCCGGCAAAGTCTGCCGTGGAGGCGCCAGTGATGCCCGTCAGGTCTGCGCCTTGGAGGCGGGCATCCCGGAAGGAGGCGTTGGAAACGTCTGCGCCGGTAAAGCTGGCGTCTGTGAGGTTTGCGCCGTCAAAGATGGTGCCGCGCAGATTGGCGCGGTCCAGGACAGTATCGGTGCAGTTGGCGCCGGAGAGATCAGCTGTTTCCAGCCGGGCGAAGAGGAGTGTGGCGCCTTCGAAGTTCACGCCGATGAGGCGGGCTTTTTCGAGGTTTGCGCCCTGCATGCGCGCGCGGCGGAAGTCTGCGCCTGAGGCGAGCACATCCTGCATACGGGCATTGTTGAACACGGCATCGGCGAGGCGGCCGCTCGTCAGGTCAGCCCCGCGCAGGTCAGCGCCCGTGACATTGGCTTTCTGCATGTTCACAGCCGTCGCCCGGACACCGCGCATGAAGGCGTAGTCGAATCGGGCGCCGGAATAGTTGGCCCCGTTCAGGGTCCAGCCGGCGAGGTTGCGGCCCGAAAGGTCGCAGTCAGCGCAGGCACCAATATAGCTGGGAGACCAGGCAACAGGCTGGCTTTGTGCCAGAGCCGTGTTGGCAAACGCGACCGTCATGAAACCGGCCAGTGAGATGAGACGCATTTGTGGCGCGAACATATGTCTTGGATAATGGCAATTCTGAAAACTCTAAACTGAACAAACAGTAAGAAGTGTAAAAGCCGCGTAACTGTTGCATGCGTGCAATAACCATGACACCCGCCGCAAGGTTAATTGCCCGCTCACAGGGGCAAATGCGGGGGAGGCACTCGCCTGCCGGGATTATTGGCTGGCTCTGCTCTCTTCTCCGCAGGTGTCACAGGCGTGATGCCCATCGGGACCCGCTTCAAAAAGGGTAAAGCTGCCACATGCCGGGCAGGCCTGGGCGAGATAGGCGGGGGTGAGGTCGATTGTGCCGTCTTCGCCAGCTTCTGGCTCCTCGGCGGCCTTCTCGGCGCGCCGCTTGTTCAGAATCACAATGTTGTCCGGCAGCTGGCCGCGGGAGAAGCCGCGCGAGATGATCTGGGCAGCTTCAGTGGTGAAGGCGGCGGTCTGCCCGCTGCGGGTGGCGTCGCCCGCGCCCCGGCCAAGGCCATCATGGGTGACATCGGCTTCGGCAAGATCCTCACGCCCCAGATAGGACAGGGCGAGTTCGCGGAAGATATAGTCGAGAATCGAAGTTGCCTTGGTGATCCGGTCGTTCCCGGTCACTTCTCCGGCGGGTTCAAACCGTGTGAATACGAACGCGTCCGCATACTCTTCCAGCGGCACGCCATATTGCAGGCCAAGCGAGACGGAGATGGCAAAGTTGTTCATCAGGCTGCGGAAGGCGGCGCCTTCCTTGTGCATGTCGATGAAGATTTCGCCGAGGCTGCCATCATCGAATTCACCGGTGTGGAGATAGACCTTGTGGCCGCCCACAGTGGCTTTCTGGATATAGCCCTTGCGGCGATCTGGCAGGCGCGTGCGGCGGACGGGCGGGCCGGGCTCGGTCAGCACCGGCATGGCGGGCAGGGCTTCAGCGTCCTCGGCAAGTTCTTCGGCAAGCGAGAGGATCTGCTCCATCCGTTCACGCACATCTTCGGAGGGCGGGGTGCGGTGGCCTGTGAGCAATACGGAGAGGCCCGCTGCCATTGCCGCTTCGGCCATGGTGAGCCCTTCCTGGGCGGGCACACGCAGCATGGCCATACCGTTCAGGGCGCGGGCAGCTGCCGAAGTGAAGCGCAGTTCAGCGTCCATTGAGACGTTCAGCGAGAAGCCCGCATTGGCGAGACCTTTGCCGGCAATGTCTTCCACGGCGCCATCGATGGCGGCTTCTGCGGCGGCGATGTCTTTCTTCGAAAAGCCAACTGCGGAGAGCAGCGCGCGGCCATCAGAGTCGAAACGCTCAGGCGAGAGGCGCAGGTCATTGGTGAGGATCTCATCCCCCAGCACCCAGCGGGAGAAAGCAGCGTTCAGTGGCAGGCCATCGCCGATGGCGCGGGTGACGCGTTCAAGCGCGTCATCGCTGAAACCCCGGTCGCGCAGCTTGGAGCGGCCAAGGGCGGCGTCAAGATCCTGTTCTCCGGCGCTGGCGAGGCGGCCAAGAAGAACAGGCAGCTGTTCGGGCGCGCGGCGGGCAAGGCCGAGGCGGGCAGCGCGGCCAAGGGAGGGGGCTTCCTCGCCATAGGCCAGCACTGTGCGGACAGGAGCGGCGCCTTCGCTTTCGCAATCGGGCAGGATGGCGCCAAGATCGCTGAGCGGCAGGATGGCCACCTGGCAGCCGCGCCGGCCAGCCGCCTTGATGGCTTCCAGCCCAAGCACGCGCGCATGGGCCGCCGGCAGGGCCGCGCCGGTTGCGGACGCGCGCACCAGCGCGGTGAGCGCGGCGCCCGCGGCAATGCCGGCTTCGGACGCATAGTCGAGCCCAAGGGACATGACCGCTGCGCCGAGGCCGGCGATCACGAGCACGCCATCTGGCAGGGACCGCGCGGCAACATCGGCTGCGCTCATCAAATAGTCTGCCTCAAGCCCGCCGGGGCCGATGGCTGCAGCGATATCAATCACGCGGCAGCGAGTGGCCGCATCTGGCAGGGGCGCCCGGGCGAGATGGATCTCGGCGCCTTCGTCGAGCACCGCATCGAGGGCGGCGCGGACAGCCGCGTCGAGATGGCCGGTTTCGAACATGCCAGGGCGGGGCGAGGGGGTGCTGACGGCGGCTGCGCGCAAG
>NZ_NCJT01000051.1 GCF_002282565.1 Hyphomonas sp. 34-62-18 | reverse complement strand
CCGGCAGAAGCCGAGGCCAACTACTTTGCAGCCCTGAAGGAAAACGCTATCGCTGCATGACTCCAACCAAACAGCCTCCGGGGTTATCGGCGCGGTTCAGTCCTTCGCGACCTCCATGAATCTAGCGGTTGGCAGCTTCGCCCCGCAAGGTCTCAATGGCTAGCGCGTAGTCTTCGGAATTGAGCCAGTCAGGAGACTGCTCTTCAATCCTTCGCCAAATTTCGCCATCATCAAACGTGCGGATGCCGTGACGCACATTTTCCAGGAAGTAACTTTCATATCCGCCGCTCTGACCGAGCCACGCATCCGCGACCGAATGAGCTCCGGGTGCAACTCCGGCCGGTTTGGTGGCGGTGGCCAGAATGATATCCATATCCGCCGGCATTCTGTTCGCTGTCTCTGGCCAGACGACATCAAGAACTCCATCTGCTCCGACGACAGATAAGCTTTCTTTTCGGAACGTTTGGAAATGTTCGGTCCAGGCCGCCGACAACGACGCTTTAGCTTCTTCACTTCGAATTAGCGCGCCGACACAGCCCCAGTTGCTTCCGATCACACCTGGATGAGAGTTAGGAGCTTCCGCTTTCCAAAGGGCTTCTGCCTCACGTTTCAGATCGTCGATGGTCTCAATCTCACACTGACATGGCATGAGAACCGCACTACCTGTCGGCTCCCCTTGCCGAAAGGTCATTGTATATGTGTCGCCTCTCGAACTCGACTTGCGCCCATAATAAATAGGACTGCTAACTGACATGCTGGCATCAGTAACCAGCCGCCTTTCGCGCCAGTCTTTCCGCCCGTTTTCATTATCCCAATACAGGGAGCCAATGATCAGGATTCCACACTTCATAAAACAGCCTCGCACGAAAATGATGATTGGAATTAATCTGATAATTGAGGGTGGTTGTCATTAAGTTGTAAGAACTGACTGCTCTCTCCACACCGGCAACATTGAGGATCTCATCTATAGGATCGCCCCGGCAAGGCGTGGAAGGCCGGAAACGTCTAGCTTCGAGGTCAGCGCATCGACCGTCAAGAGGTCCCGGGTGAGGAAGGGGTGAAACTTCTCGAACACAAGGTTGGTTTGTGCACCGAACAAAGGCTCGTGATCGCCGTCAGCGATGTGTTTCAACCGATCATATAATTCACCAATTCTGTCTTTCGACGTGACAGTCAGGAAGCCATCATGGGTCTCCACTTCGTAGCCCTCTGCGCGAAGAGCGAGCGCCAGCGTTGTCGTTTTTACGGTGCCGGCGCGCGTCGCAATTGCTGCGGTGAGGTCGCTCAGCATAATGATCGATGTGTCGCTAAAACCAAACTGCACATATTGATCGCGTGCCTCCAATAATAGATCACGCGCGGCTGTATCGAGATAGGCGGGCAGGTGTTCGCCCTCCAGGACTTCAAACATTCGTTCGATCACCCGGTCATGTATGTCGCCCGGATCGCCGCCGAACTTCGGGGGGACGCCGCCCTTGCCCGGCGACACAACGATGACCTTGTCCCTGTCATCCACATCTTCCACGATCCAACGGCGGCCGGAGAAAATAATCATCATTTTCGGAGCAAGAACGTTCAACATGGGCAGTGTTCCGAGCTCTTTACCGGCGCAAATCAGGCGGTACTCCTCCGGTGTCTGGAAAACGGCATAGAATGAATAATGCTCCACAAGCCGCTCCCCCATGCGCCCGAGGTGAAGAAGTCCGTCGCTATGCTGTTCAATCAATTCGCGCTCGGGGTCGCCAAGCGCGCGGAGGACATCGAGAAGGATGGGTTGCGTCACCTGTTTGAAGGGGCCTGCTTGGCATAAGGTTCGGTACAGGCGTTCGGCCGAAGCTCCACCGCGTTGTGCGATGACTGACAGTATTTGGTGGACGAGTGTAGACAAGTGGAGCGCTTCGGGCCGTGGTGGTTCGCACCATCCTTCCAGAAGGAGTTCGATCATGGCGATTGAACGCACTAAGCCGAGCCGCAAGCGGTCGACATAATCACTTTGCGGCGTAAGGCGCGACTCAACACAGTATTGCCGCAGAACTGCGGGCTGGCCTTCGCGCCGTCCGGAGCGGCCCAAACGTTGCCGAAGGGCTGCAACGCTGAAAGGGGCGCCGATCTGGGCGACGCAAGTTACATCGCCGATATCGATCCCGAGCTCGAGGGTTGAAGTGCAGACGGCGGTTGTTGGCTTGCCCGGATCCTTTAGGCGTTCCTCGACAAAGGCGCGGTGATCCCGTGAAAGGCTGGCATGGTGGGGATAGAACTCCTGGGGCAGGCGCTCTTCTTCACATATTGCGCGAAGCCGGTCGGCATAAATCTCGACCGATTGGCGTGAGCCAGCAAAAACAAGATTGTCGCTGCCCCTCAGATTGCGGAATAGGTTGGCGGCGATCTCCTGCGTCGCAGATGGCGCGCGTTGATCGTCGTCGCCCGAGATATACCCTCGAACCTGCAATTGAAGCTCAGCGTCGCCGCCTTTCGCTTCGAGCAACGCCACGCGATCTGGATGTTCCGGCCGCAAGTAGCCGCGCGCCAGCGCCATATCTCCTAGCGTTGCAGAAAGGCCTATGCGTCGTACCGAACGGCCGAGTGCGAGTTCGAGCCGGGTTAGCAATGACCGCATCTGAACGCCGCGCTCGCTATCGAGCACAGTGTGAAGCTCATCGATCACTACGGCTCGCGTAGCTCCGAACAGGCGAGGGATTTCGAGGCCTCGGCGTATAAATAGGGCCTCTAGCGACTCCGGTGTAATCAGTAGAATTCCGCGCGGCGCCTTGGCTGCGCGGGTTTTTACCTGTGCAGAGATGTCTCCATGCCACGGGACGACTGGCAATTCCGCCTCGCCACAGATGCCCTCAAGCCGCCCAGCCTGATCTGTGATCAGAGCTTTTAAGGGGCCGATATACAGAAGGTCGAACCCAGTCGCGGAGGCGGGATCATCGAGGACCTGGGAGATCAGGGGAAGGAACGCCGCTTCGGTCTTTCCACCCGCTGTGCTTGCCGCGATGATGAGGTCGGCGGTGCTGCCTGTGATTGCTTGGATGGCATCGACTTGGATTGCGCGCAGCTCGCGCCAACCCTGTCCCCTAATCCATTTTTGGATCGGCCGTGCTAGCCTGTCGAATGCTTGGCTCACCGCGTCAGCCTCAGAGGCGGAAACTGGTCAGCTGATCGTCACCCTCGTCAGGGGGCGTTCCGGCGGCCTCGTCGAGATCCGACAGATCGTCGCCTTGGTCGAGCTTTACTTCGACTGCTTCGATCAGTTCGTGCCAGGCCACGCCCGGGTTCTGCTCCAGCACGGCGAGAAGATTGACAAAGGCCGTAACGGTGTTGCGAGGTGTGCGGAAATACGCCTCGCCAATCCGGTCAGAGCAATGTGACATGAAGGCTTCAAGGGCTGCGTCAGGAAGAGCGCCCGCCTCGTCCTGCATCACTGCCCTGATATTGCACAGGAGGACGAACAGGTCCTCTGGAGTCAGGCTCGCCAGACGGACCACCGGCCCGGATAAATCGACCAGCCCATCGCGGGCGAAAGTATTCTCAGCCAGTCGCGTCTGTAATGCTTCGTAGCTGTAAAGGCCGCGGCGCGTATTCATAAGGAACTCGGGGGTGCCGCCCAACAGGAAACCGAGATGCTCGGCACTGCCCTGAAGCACGTCGTTCAAGATCCGCAGGATCTGCTCGTAGTTTGCGTTGCGCGCCTGTGACGACGTCAGCTTAAACAGGTTGACCATCTCATCCAGGCCGACCACCAGGCCACTATAGCCCGCTTCGCGAACAAAGGCTGACATGAGCTTGAGGTGGTCATAGACATTGGCGTCGTCGATGATTGTCCGTACACCAAGAGCTTGCCGCGCATCGGTCCTGGTTGCGTACTCGCCGCGCAGCCAGCGGAGGGCTGCAGTGGTCAGGTCCGCATTGCCTGTTTCATGGCCTTCCCAGTAGCGGCGGATCACTTCTGAAAACTCAAAACCGCCCGTAAGTTCCTCAAAGTGACCAAGGCGTTCGCGGATCACTACGCCGGTCGCAACGCCTCGGTCTTCCGCCTCTCGCTGCGCCTGCGAAACAAACCGTTCGACAACGCTCGCGAGCGCGCCGCCATCGGGCTTAGTGCGGGTGGATAGATTGCGCGCCATTTCGGCATACAGGCCGCGGGCCTGACCGCCAGTGGCGTGAAGACGGCGGTCGGGGGCAAGGTCGGCGAACATCACCACCATGCCTTTTTCCAGAGCGATGAGCCGGACGAGGTTCATGAAGAACGTCTTGCCCGACCCGTATTCGCCAATGATGAACCGGATCGCGGAACCACCATCGGCGATCCGGTCCATGTCCTTTACGAGTTCTTCGATTTCGCGGGCGCGTCCCACCTGGATGTGGCGTAAGCCGAGCTTCGGCACGACACCGGCTCGAAGAGCCTGAACGATTGCGTCGCGTTCACGCGGTTTGAGTCTGGACATATCCGCTCTCCTTTTCGAGCTCGTCTGCAAGCGCTTCGGCGATATCCGAAGACACTTCGTAACCCTCATATTCTTCTAACAGGGCCTCGTCATATGCCCCAAACGCCCACTCATTGATGGTTTCCAGCGCGCCGGCCGCCAGCAGCCCGTGCCGGCTGGCCAGTTCGGCGAACGCGTCTTCGGTCCAATGGGATTGCGTGAGGATGTCACGGATGAGCGCCGTGTATTTTGCATCTAGCCCTTTCAGGGCGCCGCCTTGAGATCCCGCTTCGATGGCTTCTGGTTCAGTAAAAATGTCCGCGAGCACAGCCGAAACCCGATCCGTATCCTGTCGAATGCTTGCAATCCGGGCGGCATCCAGCCGCCGGGCTGTTGCCGTCGGTTCGGCTGGAATCGGCTCCCCTGCGGGACCGGGCTGGGCTGCGCGCACACGAAGCGGCGCATCAGCGACTTCGCCAGCGTGAAGATCGGCGTAGACCAAATTGGGATCGAGCGCCAGTGCTCGATAGATTTTCTCAATCTGTGCGACCTCTTCTGCATGCACGATCCCATCGGCGTGGGCGGCGGCAACGAGCGCGGATCGGATGGCTGCCTGCTGATCGCCGTCAGCATCCTTCAGGCGCCGGCGGAGCAGGGCCATGTCTGGTGGGACGGCCAGGAACCAAGCGAGGTTAGCGCGCAGTCGGCGACGCTCAAGGTCTGATATGCCATCGATACTTTCGATCCTGTCGGTCAGCGCCTGACGTTCAGAATCGGAAAATGTGCCGTCCGCATGTGCGATGAACGACGCAAGCGCGAGTTCCATGAGCAACGCACGGAAAGCGGTCGAAACATCTTCCAGCTGCTCTACTGGACCGCCCAGGTCGAACAAGACCACCGGCTCCTCAACGCGAGGAGCACGCAGGCCAAACCGTGGGTCAGGCGCCATCCCAAAACCGAGTCTGGCAAGCGCGTCCGCTGCTCCTGTTAATTGACGCTTGCCGGGTTTTTCCGAGCGTTCACCTTCCAACCGCTCAAGCACATCTCCGATTGGAAGGAGGCCGCCGCCTTGAACGACGCCCTCTGCCCAAGCCGCTAGCGCGTCGAGTTCTTCTGATGGGAAAAGATCACGCAGTTCTATCGGGAGAAGCGCGTGGGCTT
Source organism: Hyphomonas sp. 34-62-18 (assembly GCF_002282565.1). Taxonomy (GTDB): domain Bacteria; phylum Pseudomonadota; class Alphaproteobacteria; order Caulobacterales; family Hyphomonadaceae; genus Hyphomonas. Next base: position 7,040 of record NZ_NCJT01000051.1, on the reverse strand, counting down.
CGACACTGCCGCGGCCATCGGGATTGCGTCCCAAATAGCGGCTGAACTTCTCGAGGTCGTTCATTACGACATCGGCGATTTCCTGGGCGATTTCGACCGGCTTTCTCAAGCCGCTGATATCGGGCACAGGCTTTCCGGCAATGCGCGGGTTCACGCTGCCGCTAAACTCTCGGGACGCCGCTTCATACGTTGTCTGAAGGTTCTTGCGAGGCTTGTTGATCTTCAAACCACTGGGAAATCGCGCATCAAAACGTTTCTTGAAGAGCGCAATAAATTCCGGCTGGCAGCGCCGGGCGGCTGTGCGGAGGGTCTTTTCGGGATGGCACAAAAACCAGCTTAGCACCCAGTCTGCATTTAAGGGTTCGCCCCGCTCGATCCGCGCCCCGATGGCGAGTTTAACCGAAAAAGGAAGATCCCAGCCGGGGTTCTCGAAAACTGGTTGGATTGCCTCATAGGGTGTAGTTGCCGCGACTGCGTAAGAGACGAATTCGCCGAGATAGCGCCGCGCCGAATGATTATCTGAATAAAGTTCGGCCAGGCGGCGGACTTCATCGAGCAGTTCACGTTTCTCTTCGGGCGCTGGATCATCGACGAAGAAGCGCCGCTCAAGCCCGTAGAAATACAGAAACATATAGCCGGGATCGTAGTTTGGATCACTAGCCCCGTCCGCGAGCCAATCAAGATAAGTTGCTCGACAGACAGGCGGGATTTCAGAGTAACTTGGCCAGTACGGTAACTGCGATCCGCCTTGGTCGTCACCTCGCCGCGCAACCGGAAGTGCTGGATCGATATAAGGACGGCATTTTTCGCCATATCCATAGCGTTTGAGGACCGGCGGCGTCCCCACGTAGACCATGCCTTGAAGAACGCGCCCATGGAGCACGACCGCTTGATCTTTGGACGCCCAACCCTGCTGACGTCCTGCTTTCTTTGCGGGTCTCGGTGAGGAATTTGCGTTAGCCGCCGACACCGCTCCCCGAGTCGCGGAGACGTCGGCACTAGGGAGCGTATCCGCTGAAATTTGGTGATTGCCCGATGATGGGGTTTCCCGTGTCGCGGTCGCCGCCGAGGACATCACCTGCGCGACTCTGGCCTGAAGGGCCTCGCTTTGGGACGACCGGGATGCCGAACTGACTTGTGAAGCGGATTTTGCGTCGTGAGCGAGGGCAAATGGCCAGGCAAAGAGTGCGGGTCCTAGGAATGCGCTCAGCATGAATGGCGTCTGCCCGTAAGGCATAACGAGGAACCACCCGCATATCGACACTGGTACGAACAGAACCGCATAGGCTGCGAAAAATCGGTGCAGTTTCAATATCGCGCCCCCCCAAAGCTTCAAACGGACCCGCCTAGGCGGTTTTTGATTGCCTCAATAGAGGTACGCCTCCTTTGATCCATCGATCAACCGTTGGTTTCTCAGGATCTGAAACTAATGGAGACAATTCTACCAGTATAGTTGCAGGTGTCCGGTGAACTGGTCGCAGACTGAATGGTTTGCCAAATTACCGAATCGCGCCTTCGAGCGTTCCTAGGTTTGCTGGCGGGAGTGGCATTGTTCCAAGGCAGGCGCGCCGGGACTGCCAGTTCCTGAACTCGGCGAGGTTGATCTTGGACCAAATCCGGGCCGAACCGGGGACCAGAACCATAACATCGATCCGCTAGTGTATTGAATTAAAATGAAATCCAGATTGGATTGCGGCGCGTCAGTCGCGAGCACCCGCGTTTGTCAGGCTGCCCATAGGGCGAATGCAACGTGTGTCTGTGGAGCTCTATTTGAGATACAATTTTGCTTGGAATTCCATATGGCTATGTAATTATTGCTTAAAAAATGCGCGCTGAGCCCCGTCACTCACTCTTCGGCGGTTTGTCTTTTCACGGATCGAAAAGGGGCTCCCAGGTTAGCATTCGTCAAAAGTCCAACAGACCTGCGATCGCGATATTCCCCGCGCTCGCCATCAGTATCGTGTGCGGCGAACGCCGAAATCGCTCGCATCATGGATCGATCGGGATTCTTTGGTGCCGATCTGGGCTCGTTACCTGTTGGCACCCGGCTGGGACAGGTTCTGGGCAGGCCGTTGTCGGGCCTCGATCTTGTAAAGTTCGATTGACCACCAACGTCGCCGCGCGCGTTTGGCGCGACACTCTGCCTGCCGTTCCGTTCTAAGGCCCAGATCACCATGGATTGGCCACGATCAACGCCGTTCCAGCGTATTGAGCCTCAGAGAATTGGCAATTACAGAGACAGAGGACAGGGCCATCGCGGCGGCCGCGATCATCGGGGAGAGCAACGCGCCTGTGATAGGATAGAGAACGCCGGCGGCGATGGGAATGCCCGCAGCATTGTAGGCGAACGCAAAGAAGAGATTCTGGCGGATGTTCCTCATGGTTGCCCGCGAAATAGTCCGGGCGCGGACAATGCCTCCAAGGTCGCCCTTAAGCAAAGTGACGCCAGCGCTTTCAATCGCGACATCCGTGCCGGTGCCCATGGCGATGCCGACATCGGACGCCGCAAGGGCGGGCGCATCGTTGACGCCGTCCCCCGCCATGGCAACGACCCGCCCTTCGGCGATCAGGCGCTTCACGATCTCTGCTTTCTGAGCGGGTAAAACTTCGGCTTCGATGGCATCTATACCCAGTGAGCGGGCGATCGCGTCAGCGGTCGTGCGATTATCTCCCGTCGCCATGACGATATGGAGGCCAGCCTCCCGAAGGGCTTTCAGTGCATTCGGCGTCGATGCCTTCACCGGGTCAGCTATTGCGAGCACCGCAAGCGCGGCGCCATCGACGGCCAGATAGATGGCCGTCGCGCCGTCCGCCCGGCGGCGTTCTGCAAGTGCGTGCAACGCGGTTGTGTCGATGGCGAGTTCGCTCATGAAGCGCTCGGCGCCAAGCGCCACTTTTTGTTCCCCAACGATACCCACGACGCCTTTTCCAGTGGGCGAATCAAAATCTGAGGGTTCGGCGAGTTCAAGACCTTTCGCGCGGGCTGCGGCGACGATCGCGGCGGCCAGAGGATGCTCGCTGACGCTCTCGAGACTCGCTGCAAGGCGGAGGGCGGCGGTTTCATCCGCGCCGGGCGCCATATCCATCCCGACAAGCGCCGGTTTGCCTTCTGTCAGGGTTCCGGTCTTGTCGATGAGCAGGGTGTCTACTTTTTCCATGCGCTCAAGCGCTTCGGCATTCCGGATCAGCACACCGGCGCGTGCGCCCGCACCGACGCCGGTCATGATCGACATCGGCGTGGCGAGACCGAGCGCGCAGGGACAGGCGATGATCAACACCGACACGGCCGCTATGAGCCCGTAGGAGAAGGCAGGCTCTGGTCCGAACATGAGCCAGCCGAAGAAGGCCGCCACAGCGATAACGATTACGGCCGGAACAAACCAGCCCGACACCTGGTCTGCAAGGCGCTGGATGGGCGCGCGGCTGCGTTGCGCCTCGGCCACGAGATGGACGATCTGGGAGAGCATGGTCTCGCTGCCGACACGCTGCGCTTCGACAATCAGACTGCCGGTCTGATTGACCGTTGCGCCGATAACCCGGTCATTGACCGACTTGGTCACGGGCATCGATTCCCCGGTGACCATCGACTCGTCGATGGAGGAGCGGCCCTCGGCGACGACGCCGTCTACCGGTATCTTTTCGCCTGGCCGCACGCGCAGACGGTCACCGGCCGCGACCGTCTCGAGGGGCACATCGTCTTCCGTACCATCCGCATTGATCCGGCGGGCGGTTTTCGGGGCGAGGTCCAGGAGCGCCCGGATGGCGCCTCCCGTTGCTTCGCGCGCCCGGAGTTCGAGAACCTGACCAAGAAGCACCAGCGTGATGATGACGGCGGCGGCTTCAAAATAGACCGGCACAGTGCCGTGCGCTGAACGCAGTTCAGAAGGGAACAAGCCCGGCGCTATCGCCGCGACCATACTATAGATCCAGGCCGCGCCGGTACCGAGCGCGATCAGCGAAAACATGTTGAGGCTGCGATTTTTGACCGACGCGGCGCCCCGCGCAAAGAAAGGCCAGCCCGCCCATAGCACTACAGGCGTCGCCAGCGCCATCTGGACCCAGGGATTGATCGTTGGCGGAATGAACCTGTCAATTCCGAAGACGTGCCCGCCCATTTCGATGACCAGCAATGGCAATGACAGCACCACGCCGAATACAAAGCGGCGTTTCATGTCGCCCAGTTCGGGATTGGGGCCATCGCCTGCTGTCGGCGTCATCGGTTCCAGGGCCATGCCGCAGATCGGGCAGTCTCCGGGGCCATCCCGCACGATCTCCGGATGCATAGGGCAGGTCCACTGACTGCCCGGAGCGGCTGTCTTTGAAGGTGTCACGCTGGCGTGACCTTGGCAGGCAGGTCCGTGGCCTGAGTGATCATGCATTTGCCCCTCGGGCACCGCAGCTTGACTCATGTAGGCAGAGGGATTGGCTTCAAACTTTGACTTACAACCCGCGCTGCAGAATACGACCTCGGCGTGTTCATGCATGAGGCGGTGCGGAGTATCGGCCTTCGGCGTCATGCCGCAGACGGGATCGCGTTGGTCTGATTGATCCGATTTTTTGGTGGCTTCGGTAGAGGTCATGACGGGCTCCTGCGTATGCGCATCTATCCGCTCAAATATACCCCTATACCGTATCCGTCAATTACCCCGTGGGGGTATAATTTCTTGTGCGTGGACCGACTGTCCCTGATCAACGGAACGATTCCAGAACGGTGTCCGGAATGCTTATTTTTCACCTGCAAACTCAATGCTCATGATACGCTGCGAGGCTCGCGGATGACCAGTGTATGTGGACAATCTTCCAGCCGCCGTCCGTCTGTTTGAGGACCATCGTCTCCAACAGGGTGCTGTTGACGGCCTTTCCGCGGAACGTGCCGGTGGACACAGCTTCGGTCATCACGGTTGCCAGGCCTTCCCCTTCATAGACGTGGCGGCTGAGGACCTTTGTCTCGACGGCTTTGGAGAACTCGATATCGGCCCCCATGTGATGGGATCGGTACTCTTCCAGAGAGCGCTCGATCCCGCCGCTCTCGGCAATCTGAACGTCAGGGGCCAGCAGCGCAGACAGGGCGGCAGTGTCGCCCGTATCGAGCGCCGCGGCGAACGCATCGACGATCCGGGCGGGAGAGGCCGGTGCTTCAGGCGCGGTTCCCTGATCAGCAGAGGCCGGACCTGCGAGACTGAGGAAAGCTGCGATGGCAAAGGCGATGAGGTTGGGTTTCATTGGGGTTTCCTTATTGCATGGGACCAGAAATCGTGGTGGCGGCGGCGATCATGCCGAGGATCAATGCAAAGAGTACAGCGTCAAGGCGGAGGGTAGTCCGCAGGTTCGCGCGTCCCTTGGCGGGTTCGCTGATGAGCTGGCGGGAGACGCGGGTCATGTTGAGCGCGCCGAGTCCGAGGATCAACAGCGCGGCCAGGAGTTTTGCTGCAAGGAGCCGTCCGTACCCGGTGCTGAGCGCCGACAGGAAATCGCCGTTGATCCGCCAAAAGAGGTAGAGGCCGGATAAAAACAGAACCGGCACGATGAACCGGGCGACACGGCTGAACGCTGCGGTCCGGGCGAGGACATCAGAGTGAGTCATTGCGGCTCCGGGCCAGAGCGTGACAGGCGCTGCCAGCCAGAAGCCGGCGATCAGGACATGAACCGCCACCACCCAGGGAGCGAGCCCCGGCGCCTCCAGTCCTGCCGTATGCCCGGTGAGGCTAAAGCCCGCGCTGATGCCGACAGCCGCGAGCATCAGCAAGACGCGCCCTTTCGTCAAACTTGCGGCGACGAGGAGGACAGCACCTGCGAGGAGAGCGAGGGCAGGGCGCCCGCCGCCGGCCCAGGTCCACCCCAACTGATCAAGTGACAGCGCTGCGTCGAGGCTGCCGCCCATCTGCGCATTGAGAATGAGCAGGCGCATCAGCGCTGCGGCAGCCACCAGGGCGGCGAGCCCTGCATAGATGCGACGGTTAACGAGCAGACCGATCGCTCCGTGGAGCGCCGCACCGATCCCTGCGAGGCTCGCGCCATAGAGCAGGATCTTGGTTGCAAGATTGGCGGCGTCCAGCAGGGGCATATGGGTCCGGCCTACTTCAGTTCGAAAGTCGATTTGCCGGTCATCGGATGACCATCCTTCGACATCGTCCGCCATTCGACGGTGTAGAGACCGGGCGCGAGTTCCGGCAGCGGCACCGTGAATGTGGCTGCCGGTGCTTTTGGCGGCGTGAAGCCGAGATCGACCTTTTCTCCGGCCTGTGTCTGGATAGAGAATGATATCAGACCGACCGGCTGGCTGAAGCTGAACGAGAAGTCTGCAGGAGCGGAGTCGATGACGGCCGCATTCTCGATGCTCGTCGATTTGACACTGATGTGGGCAAGCGCGGGAGCAGCTGAGAGAGCGAGCGCCAGAAGTGTTACGGCGATTAATTTGGGCGTGTGCATGAGATGTCCTTTCCGGACCGAGAATTTCAATGAGATACGATTCAGAACCAGAGCCTGATGCCGGTGACGAAGGAGAGGGTTTCTGTGTCTCCTCCACGGGCCCGGACAAAGCCGGCGGTCTCGCCGGTCGAGGCTTTCCAGTTGACCCCGACATAGGGCGCGAACTGACGATCGAACTCATAGCGAAGGCGCAGGCCAAGTTCCGCTGTCGATAGTCCGGCGCCGGTTTCAAGTTCGGGCACATCTTCAGCCGCGAAGTTCAGTTCCGTGCGCGGTTGAAGCACGAGACGCTGGGTCAGCAGGAATTCATACTCGGCTTCGAAGCGGGCAGAGAGATCACCTTCTTCACTAAGGAACACTGCGCCGTCGACTTCGAACCAATAAGGGGCGAGACCCTGGATTCCGGCTACCGCGTAAGTGCGGGAAGGGCCCGGCTCGAAATCATGACGCACACCTGCCTGCAGGTCGAAGTACCGCGCGACGGGCCGGGACCAAAGTGCCTGCAGTTCGGTTTCTTCAAAACTGCCAGCATCCAGATCATAGTCGATCTCGGATTTTATCCAGAGCCGGTTCTCGTCCGTACCCCACCACCCCTGACCCTCCAGAAGAAG
>NZ_NCJT01000256.1 GCF_002282565.1 Hyphomonas sp. 34-62-18 | reverse complement strand
AATGTCCAAGATCCGTACACGCCTCTTTCAGTCCTGGTTCCGTCTCAGCCGGCCGATGACGCTCGGCGTGCGCGCGGCTGTGGAGAATGAGGCCGGCCATGTCTTCCTGGTGCGCCACACTTACATGAGCGGCTGGTTCATGCCCGGCGGCGGCATCGAGAAGGGGGAGCCTGCGCTGGACGCGCTGCAACGGGAACTTGTCGAGGAGGCCGGTGTCAAACTGATAACCGAGCCAAGCCTCGTCAGCGTCTACTCAAACCACCACAACTTCCCGAACGACCATGTCCTCCTTTACCGTGTTCCCTGGGGCAGCTGGCAGCCGGTCAAGGCGACCTCACGGGGAGAGATTGCAGAGACGGCCTGGGTCAACCCGGCCGCGCCGCCTGAAGGCATCACCAAAGGCACGCGCCTGCGCCTTGAAGAGCTCTATGGGGGCCTGCCGGTTTCGCCCTATTGGGCGCCGCCCACCTGATAGGCCGCGTTGCGGACGCTCACGCGCGGCACCTCGCCGCTTGCCGCAAAACTGTCCCAGGCCGGTTTCAGGCTCTGCCAGAAAGCAGCATGCTCGCTGTCGGCATGGGCGGCCAGGTTCGCCTCTGTCATGGGGAAGGGGAAGATGTGCACCTTCACGTCCCGCTGCCCGCCTTCGAATGCGGCCTGCATCAGCGTCCAGATTTCCTCGATCACCGGATCAGTCATCGCAAAACAGCCGATGGAGACACATGATCCGTGTACCATCAGGAAACTGCCCGTGCGCCCATTGGCCCGGTCAAAGGCGTTGGGATAGCCAAGATTGAAGGAGAGATGATAGCTCGACGCCGGGTTCATCTGGCCGGGCCGCACCGCATAAAAGCCTTCCGGCGCCTGCAGGTCGCTCTCGCGCAGCTTCGGGCCGAGATCGCCGGAAACCGCACACACCGGCCAGGTCCGGTAGGACTGGAACCGCCCGTCCGCATCCTGAACATAGGCTGTCAGCTCTGCCGGCTCCTTGGTGATCTGCAGGAAGACCGGGTTGCCAAGCGTCAGCCCTTTTTCTGCCAGCGCTGCCTTCACGCCGCTCACCTGCGCCTCATACGCCGCCTTTGAGCGTGCCGTCTGCGGCACTGTTTCGGCATGGGCAAAAGCAAACAAGGCCGGCAGGCAGAGGAAGGCCAGCATCGCGAGCAGGATCGCGAAGATGTTCGGCTGCGGCCGGCGGCGATGAGGTAAGCGGCGCTGGATCATGGCGCCCAGCTTCACCCCAATTATGGCTGAAGCCGGGCGCCTTAGCGGAGGCCGCAGGATTTTTGGTTAAAAGACCGAAAGGAAGGCGTTAATGCGCTGTTAAGAATTGAGGCGTAATCTGGGCACATGTCGGGTTGACCCCTCCCGGCATACCTGAATGACGACCCTGCAAATCGGCGGCCCGCACTCTCCCGCGCATAAGCCCGCCCATCGACGTCAGCGCCGGTCTGCTTCCCCAGACCGGCGTTTTCGTGTTCAGCGCGCGCCGCTTTGGATAGCTTTGACATATTGTGCGCCGGTGATCAGCGAGAGGGCCGCCGCAATCCAGAGGCCCAGCACCAGCGCCCCGGTCACCAGCGCGCTCCACGAGACTCCGCCGCCACCGGCTCCAGTTTCGGGCAGGGGCCACAGCGCCAGCGGGAGCATCAGCCCGGTGATGGCCATCATTTCCGCCGCCGTCTTCCATTTCGCCAGCCTTGAGGGGGCCACAATCCCGGAGGCTTCCGGCCGCGTGCGCAGCCAGGTCATGAACACGTCCCGTGCCAGGATGAGGGCGGCGGGGATGTAGATCAGCCAGGTCTTCAGCGCCAGGGCGAGCGCGATCAGCGCGGCGCCCACCAGCAGCTTGTCGGCAATCGGGTCAAGCCATACGCCAAACCGGCTTTCCGCCTTGAAGGCGCGCGCCGCCCAGCCATCCAGGAAATCGGTCAGCATGCCGGAAATGAACGCCAACAGGCCGAACTGATGCCACAGCTGCTGGAAGGTGGCGTAGCGATCCCGCTCCAGCCCGGTCACCCCCGCATCGGCCAGCAGAGGCTCGATGCCAGAGGCCTTGTAGGCGGCGAACAGAACCAGCGCGGCAAACACGCAGCGCGAAATCGTCAGGGCGTTGGGTATCCAGGCAAACATGACGCCCCGTCTGCCAGCGGCAGGCGGCCCCGGCAATGGGCCGGGCTCACTCTTTCAGCCGCAGGTCCGAAATCGAGCGGGCAATCGAGCGGTAAACCTCAATCAGTTCCTCGCCATTGTCGGCGTTGAAGGCGTGGTCTGGAGAGGTCGCGCAATATTCCAGAATGGTGCGCCCGTCGCCCGTCCGCGTCACGCCCGAGGGCACCTGAAAACCAACCGTATAGATCTGGATGCGCCGGTCAGACGATTTCATCGCATCACAGAGGTCCATCGACTGGCGGAACGAGCTCTTTGAAGCGGTCGGATGTTCGATGTTGAACTCTCCATCCGTCATCAAGATCACGGCCTTGGAGGTCTGCGGCTGGCGGTAGGGCAGGGGCGCGGAAGCCTCCGGCCAGATGCCAGCCCATTCGGGAGAGACCAGATACCACCCCCAGGCAATGCCCAGATGGCCAGCCGTGCCGCCTTCGGCGACCAGGCTGTTCACATGCGCCTTCAGGGCATCCTTGTCCTCGGTCAGCGGCACGGGGCCAGAGGGCATGCAGGTGCCGTGTCGCCCTTCATAGGCGCCCACGCCATACCCTGTCGCGCCCTGGTTCTCGACATTCTGCCAGCCATTGTACTTGTCATTGGCGCTGTCATAGAAATTCCAGCGCGGATTGCCCGCGCCAATCCAGCTGCCACTGCCCGGCGCGGCATCGGTGAAAGCGTTCGTGCCTGTCCGCTCATGCACGCAGCTGTTTGACAGGCTTGTCTGGTCGAAGAAACGGCGCGCCGCATTCCAGCTCCAGTTCGAGGCATAGCCGCAGTTATAATTGCAGGTGCCATTCTGATAGTAGAAAAAGCGCTTTCCGCTCGCCTGGTCGATCATCCGGCGGGTGTTGTAGGTATTGTACCGGTCAAGCGCCGTGGAGTTTGATCCGTCGGCGGACAGGGTGATGGTATCGGTCACCTGATTGATGTAGGGCCCGGCATTCAGGGAATGGTTATAGCTCGCAATCGCCAGGCGCACCGTGCCGTCCCGCTCCCGGCTATCAGGCAGCAACTCGTCAATCGCCGCGCTCGCCGCCGTTTTCAGCTGCGCCAGCCGGTTATAGCTGTTCATTGATCCGGATACGTCGAATATGAACGCCACATCCAGCTTGCCGACGCCATAGGTCGAGGTGGATTTGACGTTGAACACCAGCTTGTCATGACCGATCAGGCTGGAGATGTACGTCACCTGCTCACAGCGGACTGAGCCGTAAATGTCGAAATTCGTTTCGTCAAAGCTCACCGCCAC
>NZ_NCJT01000255.1 GCF_002282565.1 Hyphomonas sp. 34-62-18 | reverse complement strand
GCCAGCATCCGGTCCTCGAACGCATGGCGCAGCGAGTAGAACGAGTGCGCCGGTGTCTCGAGCAGGCCATTGGCCTTGAGATACTTGTTGACCGTGGCGCTCGGCCCCGCGCTGCTCTCCCGGTAGCGCGGGAACCCGTCAGGGAACGCCTTGAACGCCTCCAGCGAAACACCGGTCAGCGGGATCACGCGCCTTGCATAGGCGCTCTTCAGCTGCCGTCCTTCAGGCTCGATGGCGATGTGCGGCACAACCGCGTCCAGCCGGATCGTCTTAGCGGTCAGGCCTGCGCCTTCGGACGGGCGGTAGCCTGTATTGACCATGCCGAGCAGCAGCCCGCGCGCCTCGTCGTTGAGCCCCGACAGCGCGCCAGGCGCGAGCAGCTTGTTCCGGATCCACTCGGCACTGAAAGGCGGGCGGGTGCGCGTCTCGCCTTCGCGGAACGAGAGCTCGCCGAGCGGCAGGGTGAGCCCGAGCCGCTTCATCGTGTTCACCGTCTTCAGCACGTCGCCGAGATGGATCAGGTCCTTGTTGGCCGAGTTGGGTGTCACCTCGCCCGCCTCGATCCGCTCCAGCCAGTGCTGGCGGAAGTCCAGCATGTCGTCCCGGGTGATCGCCTCGATGGGTTTGTTGCCGACAATCTCCACGAAGTTGCGCACGGCTTTGACGCGTGGGTTCTTCCAGCGCCGGATCTGGTCCTCGCTCTTGCCGAGCGTCTTCTCCCGGGCAAGGCTCCAGTAGAGCTCCAGCGCCTTCTCCAGCGTCAGGGACGGCGCTGGGACCGTGCCGAGCAGGGCAGAGGCCTCCACGGTGTCCGGCGCCGCCCGGCGCGTGCCAATGGCCTCCACGCGCGCCACAAGCTCGTCCACCGGCAGGCGGGCGACGAGGCCGACGTCAAGATAGCGAAAGCTCCGGATGCGGGCGAGCTCATGGGCGGCGGCGTGGCGGGCCTCAGCGTCCTCGGTATCGCGTGCCAGCCGAGCCTCCCAGGCCTCGACCAGATTACCCCAGGCGCGGTCCGCCTTGCTCCGGGCCACGGTCTCGGAATCGGTATGCAGGCTGATCCATATAACGCCCCTCGGCTCGACCGCGCGATACCTCTGCGGCACCCGGCGGCGCAGCTGGAACGTGCTCCCACGCTTTACGATCGACACGCACGCCTCCGTCAGACTTAGCGGACTTTGTGCAGCAAAATGTGTAGCAATTTGTGCAGCAGATCAAGTTCGAGCGTGTGCAACGCGGTACAAACTAGAGCAATATGATCAATACTTTCAGTGACTTGACGGTAGCGCTCTGCTGTCTAGCTGGCAGAGGAGGAGGGATTCGAACCCCCGGAGCCCGCGAAGGCTCAACGGTTTTCAAGACCGCCGCATTAAACCACTCTGCCACTCCTCCGGGCCGGTGCTGTTTCCCCGAAGCCTGCCGGGAACGCAAGGGGGGAACGGCGTCAAAACTGTTACTGCACGCTTAATCCGGCGTGTTGGATTACCTGTGCGCGTTGACGGGGATTCCACCATCGCGTGGTAAACAGCATCCTGAAAGCGGCAGAAGCCGCCCGGACCACCGAATGTGATCCGGTACTCAGAATGAGGAGATTTGCGGCCCATGCCGTTCAAGCGTTCGACTTTTGTGAGCCGTTCCAAGGTTGCCCTTTCCGTTGTTGCCCTCTCCTGCGCTTTCGGCGTGACGGCAGAGGCCGGACCGCGCGGGGCGCCTATCGTTTACAAGTATGACGCCATGAATGCGCCTGTGCCTGCGGCCTTCCGTGTTGCGCAGGCACCTGCTGCCGCTGCGCCGCAAGCCCGTTCGGCCCCGGTCGACAAGGCCACGGCCCGGATCGAGTTTCGCTACCCGGACTCTCAGCCCGCTGGGCCTGAAGTGCGGACGGCTTCTGTCACATCTTCACCTCTGGCTGGCACGATGCGCGAAAGCGCGCTGACCGAAGCGCCGCAGATGCTTGTGCCGGTCCGTCCGGTTGTGGAAAGCGCCTCGTTGCAGGCGATGCCGGAACCCGTGGGGCAGGGGATGGCTTATGCCGAACCTGCGCCGCTTTTTGCGCAGCCCACTGCCCCTGCAGCTGCTGGTGAGTTTGTCGAAACCGGCGTGGCTATTGTTTACGGCGAAGAATTCGCCGGCCTGCCGACGGCCAATGGCGAAGTTTTCAGCCAGACGGAAATGACGGCTGCTCATCCCAGCCTGCCACTGCCAAGCCTGGTGCATGTGACCAATCTGGACACCGGGCGCGAAGTGGTGGTGCGCGTCAATGATCGTGGCCCGTTTGAAGACGGCGCCAACCTGCAGCTGTCTCGCAAGGCCGCTGAAGCCCTTGGCATGAATGGCGCAGGGAAGGGGAGCGTACGGCTGCGTTATCTGAGCCCCGCGCCCGTGTTGGCTGCGCAGACCGTTTCGCAGACGCCTGTTGCGCCTGCTCCCGTTTTGCCGCCGGTGACGACACCTGCTGCGCAGCCAGTTGCTTCGCAGACGGCTTTTGCCGCCCCGGCTGAAGACGAACTGCTGGGTGGGGGCACCTCTTCTGTTGCACAGACGCCGCGCCTTATGTCGATGACGGTTGCGCCGAAAGCTGCGACCTATGCGGTTCCTGTGGCCAGCGGCGGCGTCTTTGTCCAGCTTGCCTCCTTCTCTGACATTGGCAACGCCGAAGCGATGCTGCGTCAGGTCGAATCGCGCCTGCCGGTCGAGATCGTGCCCGCCCGCGTCAATGGTGCCGACTTTTTCCGGGTGCGGGTTGGCCCCTTCCAGGACCATGCTGCCGCTGAACAGGTGCGCGCCAACCTTTACTCAGACGGCACTGCTGACGGCCGGATCGTCACAGGATACTGAGGAACCCTCAGCGCCCCCATTGACGCTGACCACAAACCGGCCCTTTTTCCTGCCTATGCAGTGCAGAAGGCCGCTGAATATCCTGCGGCCGCCAGAACGGCACAGGAGAAAGACATCGTGGTTCCCTTTCGCAAGGTGTTTGCGGCCTTACTGACCCTCGGGGCGCTGAGTGGCGCCAGTGTTTCGGCTCAGATGATCGACACGCCGGCGAGCTATGCCGTGATCATGGATCACGCGACCGGCAAGATCCTCTATTCCAAGCGCGGCGACGAGCCGATGACGCCTGCTTCGATGACGAAGATGATGACGGCTTTCGTCGTCTTTGAACTCATCGACCGCGGCGAGCTTTCGCTGACGGACAAGTTCACTGTGAGCGAGGATGCGTGGCGGCGCGGCGGTTTCCCTTCCGGCACATCCACCATGGGACTTGTGCCGAAGGATACGCCCACCGTCGAGGAGTTGCTGCACGGCGTCATCACAATGTCCGGCAATGATGCGTGTATCGTGCTGGCAGAGGGTATTTCCGGTTCTGAGGAGGCCTTCTCGCGGCGAATGACCGAGATGGCGCATGAGCTGGGCCTGACATCGGT
>NZ_NCJT01000254.1 GCF_002282565.1 Hyphomonas sp. 34-62-18 | reverse complement strand
CCTGAACCCCGACCTCGTCATCTGTACGCTGGATGGTGGCTCGGAAGTCCGCATGGAATTCACCGTTGCCACCGGCAAGGGCTATGTCGCTGCTGAAGCACACCGTCCGGAAGATGCCCCGATCGGCTATATCCCGATCGACGCCATCTATTCGCCGGTCCGCCGCGTTGGCTACCAGGTTGAAGACACCCGTGAAGGTACCGTCCTCGACTATGACAAGCTGACCCTCGACGTGGAAACGGACGGCTCGCTGTCGCCGGAAGACTCGGTCGCCTATGCCGCCCGCATCCTCCAGGACCAGCTGCAGCTCTTCATCAACTTCGAAGAGCCCACCCTCGAAACCGGCGGCTCGGCTGATGAAACGGATCTGGGCTTCAACCCGGTCCTGCTCAAGAAAGTCGACGAGCTCGAACTCTCCGTTCGCTCGGCCAACTGCCTCAAGAACGATAACATCGTTTACATCGGCGACCTTATCCAGAAGTCCGAGGCGGAAATGCTCCGCACGCCGAACTTCGGCCGCAAGTCGCTGAACGAGATCAAGGAAGTCCTCGCCGGCATGGGCCTGCATCTTGGCATGGAAGTGCCGGATTGGCCGCCGGAAGACATCGAAGGTCTCGCCAAGAAATACGACGATCACATCTAGCCCAGGAATGACCGGGGCCTGACCACCTCGGAAGGAATGTAGCCATGCGCCACCAGATTGCCCACCGCAAGCTCAACAAGACGACCTCGCACCGCAAGGCGATGTTTGCCAACATGGCTGCCAGCCTGATCGAGCACGAGCAGATCGTCACCACCCTGCCGAAGGCCAAGGAAATGGCCCCGATCATGGACAAGCTCGTCAGCCTCGCAAAGAAGGGCGACCTTGCTGCCCGCCGCGCTGCGCTGTCGCAAGTCCGCAATGAAACGGCTGTCCGCAAGCTTTTCGAAGTCTTCGGCGAGCGTTACAAGGATCGCAACGGCGGTTACACCCGCGTTCTGAAAGCCGGCTTCCGTCCGGGCGACAACGCCCCGATCGCCGTCCTCGAACTCGTGGACCGTGACGAATCGGCCAAGGGCGCCGCTGACAAGGCCCGCCACGCCGCTGAGCTGGAAGCTGCAGAAGACTAGTCTCCGGCTGGATCTTTTCAGATTGAATTCATGACGCCCTGGAGCCCCGCTCCAGGGCGTTTTGCTTTTTCCGGGGGAGAGTGGGGGAAGGGGCGCGCGCCCTGCAAAAACTGTCATCCATGGCCGCTAGGCGCTGAAGGGCCACCTTCTGGAGACACGCCTGATGAAACGCCCCTACCTCTTGCCGGCCACCGCACTCCTCGCCGCCCTCGGCCTCTTCGCCGCCTGCGCGTCCCCGCCGGCTCCGGAAACACCGGCACCCGCCGATACGGCCTTCACCATCGCCGTCATCCCTGACACCCAGAACTATCTCGATTTCACCCACCAGACCGCCGAAGGCTTTCCCTTCGATGCAAGCGAGCTTTTCCTGGAACAGATGGCCTACATCGCCGAGAATCTGGAAAGCGAAGGCGGCGAGATCGCCTTCGTCACCTCCCTGGGGGACGTCTGGCAGCACCAGACGCTTGAGATGGACCCCGAACACGCCGCCCGCGGTTTCCGTAAAGTGCCCAATCCGATTCTCGACTCGCATTTCGCGCCCACGGATAAAGTGAAAACGGTCGAGATGCCCAAGGCTCATGAAGGCTTTTCCCTCATCGCGGGGAAGACGCCATTTTCTGTGGTGCCGGGCAATCACGACTATGACGCGATGTGGACTGACTCCAAGTTCCCGCCCAAAGCGATGACGCCAGCCGAAGTCGACCCGGCCGACATCGCCGGCTCTCTCGGCGTGCTCCATCCCGGCGGGCTCGACAATTTCCGCTCCGTCTTCGGCGCCGAGACAGCCTTCTTCAAGGGCCAGCCCTGGTATGTCGCCTCCCATGATGGCGGCGCCGACAGCGCCCAGATCTTCGAGGCCGGCGGCTACCGCTTCCTGCACATCGGCCTTCAGTTCGATCCGCCGAATGATACGCTCGCCTGGGCCGCCTCGGTCATCGAGACCCATAAAGGCCTGCCCACAATCATCTCGACCCACGACTATCTCAGCAAGGAAGGCAAGCGCGTCCCCAACGCCATCATCGATGGCAATGCCGTCGACCCCATCCACAACACGCCCGAAATGGTCTGGGAAAAGCTGATCAGCCAGCATGACCAGATCTTCCTCGTCCTCTGCGGCCACCAGCATGGCCAGGCCTGGCGTGTCGATGAAAACGCCAACGGCAACAAGGTCTGGCAGGTGCTCGCCGACTATCAGGACCGCAACCAGACGCTCAAGGCCACCGGCTTCAAGTCCGACTGGCCCGTGGGAATCGGCGATGGCTGGATGCGTCTGATGACGTTTGATTTCGGCGCCGCGACGCCCGTCCTCAAAGTGCAGACCTACTCGACCCATTATGACCAGCTGAGCCGGGAACTGGCCGAATACGCTGATTGGTACAAAGCCGGCGAGCAACCCCAGCTCAGCGATGACGCCTTCCACAATACCGACGATTACACACTCGCCCTGGAAGACTTCCGTGCACGGTTTGACGGGGCCGCGCGCATCACCAACTAAGCTCTCATAAAATTATTTTCTGTAAGCAGATCAAAAGGCTCCGGGCATTTCAGCTCGGAGCCTTTCATTTTCTGCTTGACGGTTTCATCCGTCTCCATCATAGGGCGCCTCCATTCAGCAACGGAGTGCCCGATGACGTATCGGCCCTTAACTCAGCCAAGGAAGGACGCCGCCCTGGAACGGGGCGTCGCGCGTTTCCGCATGGAGGTTGCTGGATAGGGGCTGACGGTCAGTCCCGAAGGCCCGAAAGGGTCTTATGCCCGCCCTCCGCGCGTTTCGCCCGGAGGGTTTTTTCTGTCTGGAATCCACGAGCGCCGTTCCGAAAAGTGGGAACCGGCTTTCGGGAAAACGGCGCGAAAATCCAAAAAAGGGGCCGCGTGGAGGGCTTGAAAAGGAGGGGCTTCCGGGAGGAAGCTGGAAAGACGATGAGCGAGTTTGAAGTATTCGAGACCTTCGCCGGCGGCCGCATCAAGGCCTGGGTGAAAGGCGTTGAGGTGGAGCCCGAAGCGCGCGAGCAGCTGGAAAATGTTGCCGGCCTGCCCTTCGTGCACTCGCATCTCGCCGTGATGCCGGATGTGCATTTCGGGCGCGGCGCAACCGTTGGCTCGGTCATCCCGACCAAGGGCGCGATCATTCCGGCAGCCGTGGGCGTCGACATCGGCTGTGGCATGATGGCGATCCGCACCAGCCTCACCGCGAATGATTTGCCGGACAGCCTTTCAGCCGTCCGTGCAGAGATCGAACGCAAGATCCCGGTCGGGAATGGTCCCGGCGGCAATCACAAGGATACGCCCGCACGCGCGGCCACGGCCCTGCGTAATTCGGGGCTGCCTGAGCGGCTCGACAAGGTGCT
>NZ_NCJT01000050.1 GCF_002282565.1 Hyphomonas sp. 34-62-18 | reverse complement strand
CGGCGAATTGTCAGCATGTCTTGCCTCCCCACGGGCATATCGTTGCCGGAAAGGGTAGGGCGAAGCGGGCGGGACTGCAACGGGCGCGAGGCGCCCTGCGAGGCTTAGTCCTCGTCGTCCTCTTCGATGTCCAGCTGGCCCCGGCGCCGGGCCATCGCTTCGGCGCGGCGCAGTTTCTTGCGCCTTGCCTGCGCAATGAACATCGCGCGCTGGCGCTGGACAACAACGTCAGCGATGAATACCGGCGGGCGTTTGCGCGGGCGCGCAGCGGCCACCGGGGCGGCCTGATAGACCACCGGCGCAGGCGCCGCTTCCAGCATCTCGCGCTCCTCGGCCAGTTCCTCGGGCGAACGGTAGCGCAGCTCCCACACTGCGATCAGCAGCAGCAGGGCCGCGGCGGCCAGCCCCGCCATGGCGCCTTCGCCCGCGCTGGGGTTCAGCCACCATTCGGGGTCGAAATGTACGAGGAAAATCGTCGGAATAGAGGCCGCCATGCCCATGATGTACCAGAGCACGGCGCCCGGCTTGCGCGCGGCAATCGTCGCGGCGGCGGCATAATAACAGACAGCGGCCAAGAGATAGGCCCCGCCATGCGCGATCCCCAGCTTGCGCCAGTCCACAGCGCTGAGGCCGCCGGCCACATCATCGGTAACGATCCAGCCCATCACCATCACGATGGAGGGCCAGCGCACAGCCGTCATCGCGCCGAACGCAAAGGCGATGGCGAGCGCGGTCAGGAGCAGGGAAATAAGGCGCCTTGGCATTCGGCCTCCTTATCACGGGTAAGGTAAGCCCCCGCTGAACGGATCGTTTGAAATTTCACCGATCGGGCAAAGGCCGGGCTTGGCGGGTGGGGAAGCGGGCTGCTAGGGCTGAAGCCAGCAAAAATCAGGAGGAACTTTCATGGGCCGCGTTGCAGGAAAAATGGCACTCATCACCGGCGGGGCGCAGGGCCTCGGCGAGGCAACCGCGCGCATGTTCGCCCGCGAAGGCGCCAAGGTCACGGTGACGGACATCAACGGCGAAGGCGCCGCAAAGGTGGCCGCCTCCATCAATGAAGCCCATGGCGCGGGCACGGCTTTCGCCTTCCAGCATGACGTGACCAGCGAGGAACAGTGGAAGGAGATTGCCCAGAAAGCGCATGACGCGATGGGCGGCCTCAACATCCTCGTCAACAATGCCGGCATTGGCGGGCTCGGCTCGGTGGAAGATGAGACCTATGAGCGCTTCAGGAAGGTGCAGGCGGTGGACGTGGATTCCATCTTTCTGGGGTGCAAATATTCCATTCCCCTGATGCGCGCCCATGGGCTGGGCTCCATCGTCAACATCTCTTCCATCGCCGGCATCATCGCCAGCGCCAATTACGTCTCCTACAACACGGCCAAGGCAGCTGTGCGCCACATCTCCAAATCCATCGCGCTGCATCTTGCCAAGACCGGCGGCCAGATCCGCTGCAACTCCGTACACCCCGTATTCATCAACACGCCGATCCTTGATGGCATCAAGGAAATGTTCGGTGAGGAGAAGGGCCTTGAAAAGCTCGCCCGCCAGGTACCGCTCGGCAAGGTGGGAGAGCCTGACGACATCGCCTATGCCGTCCTTTACCTCGCCTCGGACGAATCCAAACTCGTCACCGGCGCGGAACTGAAAGTCGATGGCGGCATCAGCGCGATGTAGCCGTGCGTCCTGATCCCGGACGCGGCACCGCCTCGATCCGGGATCTTGCTCCCTATAGACAGCCCCGCCCAAATCACCCGAAGAGGAACCCTTGTACCTGATTGTGCGTTCGCCATTCCAGGAGGAGTTCCATGAAGAAATCTGGTCTCTGTCTCGCCGCTCTGTTTCTGGCCGCTTGTGCCAATCCGCCGGAGGAACGCGCCGCGCTGCCCCCTCCGGATACGGAAGCCGAACCGGTTGACTGCGCCCCGCCGTCCAGCTTTGGCGGCTTCCTCTTCTGGATGGAGCCCCCGGCACTGCCGCCCGGCGCCAGCCTCATCCTGAAACCCTGGTTCACAACCCAGCCGGGTGTCATGGTGCCAGTCCCTGCCGCCTGCCTCGAAGACGTCGTTCTCTCCGGCCCCGCGACGCTGGAGGCAGACGGGCGCACGGTGACGATCAACGCAGATGCCGGGCCCGGCGCTGCGGTGCAGGTTCAAGGCAAGGTTGGCGAGGCGGGCCTCTCGGGCCGTATCCTCGTCTATCTGGAAGAAGCCCAGCCGCTGGTCGGCAGATGGTCACAGCCAGAAGAGGCCTGCGCAAATGAGGGTGCAGAGCCTGTCCGTGAGCTGATCTTCCACCCGGACGATACGTTCTCGCTCACCTGGACGCCCTTTGAAATCTATCGCGACTATTGGGGCACTTACACCTTCGAAGAAGGCGTGCTGACGCTCCTTCCCGATGGCGGCAATCACATTCCGTCAGATGCGGCCTTCTCAGGCAAGGTGGAACTCGGCAGCGGCACGCTTCAGCTTCCGCCCGCCCTGTTCGGCACGCCGGCGCGGGGCGCTGCCTGCACTGCGCCTTTCCGGCGCTAGGCTTACGCCACAGGCTGCCGCGCGGTCACCAGCATGGCATAGACCGCCAGCGATCCCACCAGAACGGCCGACGCAATCAGCGGCAGGGCGTGGTTCAGCTGGTAGAGCCCCGCACCGATCAGCGGCCCGAAGATGAACCCTGCCGGCGGGGCAGCTGACATCAGCGCCGCCGCTGCGCCCTGTTCCTCACGGCTCACCGACAAGCTGCCCAGCGCATTGGCAGACGGGATGGCGAGGGCCGAGCCTGCCCCGATCAGCAAGAACGCCGCACACAGAATAGGGAAGGCGTGGAAAACATCCGCCGCTATGTAGCCCACCGCTACCATGGCAAGGCCAATCCAGAGCACCTTGCGCGGGTCGGGCTTCAGGCGGGAGATATAGCCAAACTGGACCGCAATCGTGGCCACCGCCATGCAGGAAAACACGATTCCCGTGTAAAGCACTGCCGTCTGGCCGACAGCGGCGGGGTTGTTCCCGGCCAGGGCATACCGGTCCTCGATGAACCAGCCGAGCGTTTGCTGCACCATCCCCACACCGATGAAATAGGAGACAAGGAACATGAGGTGCGGGCGCACCCGCCTGTCAAACATCGACAGCGGCTTGGGCCTCACCGCATTGCGCGGCCGTTTCACCGTGCGGGGCAGGGAGAAGCCGAGCAGGATGCCAATCAGGATACAGAAGACGATCGTGCCCCAGAGCGGGGCAAGCGCGCCGAACGGGGCGAGGGCAGCGGCGCCGGCGGGCCCGAGGATCGAGCCGATGCTCATCCCAGCGCCCAGCATGCCGAGGCCTGCTGCGCGGTTCATCGGGGTTGTGGCGTCCGTCATCGCCGCCATCGAGGCAGGCTGAAGGCCAGGTGTCAGCAGGCCAAACCAGAGCCGCACGAAGATCAGCGTCAGCATCAGGGATGTGCCGGTGATCACGCCCGCCAGTCCCGCTTCCAGCGTGAACAGGAACGCCATATTGGTCACGCCCATGGCGATCAGGGAGAACACCATCACCCGTTTGCGGCCCACCCGGTCTGCAATCCGGCCCCAGCGGGGGATCATCACCGCATAGAGCAGCGTGGAGAGGGTCAGGATGGCCGCCACCTCCACCTCGCCGAGCCCCGCCTTGCGGGTCAGCGGGGCCACCACCACGAAGTTGATGCTCATGCCCGCGCCCATGGCGATGGTCGCCAGCATCAGCATGCCCCGCTGGAAGGCTGTCAGCGGATGCAGCGGCGTTTCGGTGTCTGCCATGTCGTGGTTCTTCCCCGGCCCTCTTTTGACATACGCTATGTCGGCCCCTGCCGGTTGCCAAACCCTTTCCGCCGCCCCTCTCGCCGGGGCAGGGCGCGTCACTGCCGCGCTTGCTTCAAGGGGCGGCGCCCCCTAAGTCTCGGGCGAAGCATTGCATTCTCACGGAGACGGGTCCGATGGCCGCCATTCTCGACGTCATTCTGGTGATCCTCAACATTATCACCTGGATCATCATCATTCAGGCGATCCTGTCCTGGCTGCTCACCTTCAACGTCATCAGCCTCAGCAACCCCACCGTGCGCTCCATCTGGTCGGGCCTCGAGCGAATGACCGAGCCGGTCTACCGCCCGATCCGCAACCTTCTGCCGCCGATGCAGGGGCTGGATCTGACACCGCTGGTGGTGCTGCTGATCATCTTCTTCCTGCGTCAGTTGATTGCGCGCTATGGCTACGGCCTGGTCCCATTCTGAGTCCGCGTGCAACGCGCTGCAACAAACTGCAACGCATTTGATGCCGGATGAAACACGATGCGGCACAGATTGACCGTGCGTGTGCAGCCCAAGGCAGCGTCTGACAAGCTTGATGGCTGGGCTTCAGATGAAGCTGGCCGCCCCTTCCTGAAGCTCCGCGTCCGCGCGCTTCCTGCTGAAGGCGCTGCGAATGCAGCGGTTGAAGCCCTTGTGGCAAAAGCGCTCGGCCTGCCGAAGTCTGCCGTCAAAGTGGTGACGGGCGGAAAAAACCGCCTTAAAGGCCTCGACATCGAAGGGCCAGAAGCGCTCGCGGCCCGGATCAGCGAACTGGCAGGTGGCAGCGATGGCAGCAGTAAAGATTGACGGCACCGCCGTGGCAGCAGATGTGCGATCTGCAGTGGCTGCAGCAGTATCGAAGCTTCCGGGGCAGCCTTGCCTGGCGGTCGTTCTGGTCGGCGATGACCCCGCCAGCGAAGTCTACGTCCGCAACAAGGTGAAGATGACTGAGGCTGCCGGCATGGTCTCTATCCACCACCGTTTGCCCGCAACGGCTACGCAAAGCGAGGTGGAAACCCTGATCGAACGCCTGAACGCCGACGCGGAAGTGGACGGCATCCTGCTACAACTCCCGCTGCCCAAAGGGCTCGACGCCGATGCTGCCATTGAAAAGATCAATCCAGACAAGGATGTGGACGGCCTCACGGAAGTCTCCGCCGGGCGCCTCAGCCTTGGCAAGCCGGGCCTGCGGCCGTGTACGCCGGTCGGTTCCGTCATCCTGGCTAAGCGGGCACTGGGCGAGGACCTTTCGGGAAAGAATGTTGTTGTGATCGGCCGCTCGATCCTGGTGGGCAAGCCGGCCGCGCTTCTGTTCCTGGCAGAGAACTGCACGGTTACGATTGCGCACAGCAAGACGGCCAACCTGGCCGAAGTGTGCAGGTCTGCAGACATTCTGGTGCCAGCCGTTGGCCGGCCGGAGATGGTGCGCGGCGACTGGGTGAAGCCGGGCGCGGCGATCATTGATGTCGGCATCAACCGCGTACCCGCCCCGGAAAAGGGCGAGGGCAAGACGAAGCTGGTGGGCGATGCCCATTATGAAAGCTGCGCGGAAGTGGCCGGGTTCATTACGCCAGTGCCGGGCGGGGTAGGGCCGATGACGATTGCCTGCCTCCTGCGTAATACGGTGCTGGCCGCCTGCGCGCGGCGCGGCTGGGCCGTGCCGGCGGGCCTGTGAGCCAAAGCCCAACACCGCCCGAGACACGCCAGTTCCAGGCACTCTGGGAGAAACAGGGCGGGCTGTGTGCCCTGTGTGGCCAGCCGATGCCGCGCCATCGGTTTGAGGTGGCCCATGCCACGCTCTGGAAGAAACGGCGGCCGAGCGTCGATCACATCTTGGCGAAAGCGCGAGGCGGATCGGACAAGGCGGAGAACCTGCAGCTCACCCATGCCGAATGTAATTGGCGCAAGGGGCGGGGGTAGAGCTCGCCTGGGGAGGCAGGCATTGCGCTTCGCTTAATGCACTCTAGGGGGCTAGGCTTTTCGCCGTGCGCGGCCCCACCCCAGCCCTCCCCGCAAGCGGGGAGGGGGACAGGTTTTCCCATCGGAGAACTTTCCTCTCCCCACGGAGCAACAGGCCCCCTCCCCATGACTATGGGGAGGGATGGGGTGGGGTAATTCTCGGCGTAGTGGTCGGCCGCGGATCGGCTGTCGTCAGGCGACGCGCTCTACCATCATGTGCTTGATCTTGGCAATGGCCTGGGCGGGATTAAGCCCTTTCGGGCAGACCTGCGCGCAGTTCATGATCGTGTGGCAGCGATAGAGCTTGAAGGGATCTTCCAGCGCATCAAGCCGCTCGCCGGTGGCTTCGTCGCGGCTGTCGATCAGCCAGCGATAGGCCTGCAGCAGGGCTGCGGGCCCAAGATACTTGTCTCCATTCCACCAGTAAGACGGGCAGGAGGTGGAGCAGGAGGCGCAGAGGATGCACTCATAGAGGCCGTCAAGCTTGGCGCGGTCTTCGGCCGACTGGCGCCATTCCTTCTCCGGGGTGGGGGTCGCCGTCTGGAGGAAGGGCTGCACATAGGCGTGCTGCGCGTAGAAATTCGTCAGGTCCGGGATGAGATCCTTGACCACCGGCTGGCTGGGCAGCGGGGCGATGACGATCTCGCCGGAGGGCAGCTCATCAAAGCCCTTGGTGCAGGCAATCGTGTTGCGCCCGGCGATATTCATCGCGCAGGAGCCGCACACGCCTTCGCGGCAGGAGCGGCGGAAGGCGAGGGTCGGGTCAATGTTGTTCTTGATGTAGATCAGCACGTCGAGGATCATCGTGCCGGCCCGGTCCATATCCACCCAATAGGTGTCCCAGCGCGGATTGCCGCCTTCTTCGGGGCTGTAGCGATAGATCCGGAAAGACCGCAGATTGGTCGCGCCCTGAGGCTTCGGCCAGGTCTTGCCTTTCTTGACCTTGGAATTCTGGGGAAGGGTCAGCTGTACCATGTCTTCTAATTCCCTGGCTGTGCGTGCCGTCTTACTCTGTTGTTCTGCGGCGCGCTGTGATCACCGCGCCATCCGTAATGCTGAAGCCGAAACCATATCCGCCCTGGCTCATGACACCCTTTTCCGAATGGCCGCTGACGGACGGCAAGATGGAGATGATGTCGTAGCCTTCTTCGTGCAGTGAGTTGCAGGCGGTCTCGATCAGGGTGGCGAGTTCTGCGATGTCCGCCTGATGCGGATCGTCGACCAGTTTCTTGCCCCGTCCGAGGAGTTTCTTCTCTTCCTTCTTCTGCTTTCCGGCGCGAACCCAGACCGTTTTGTACTGGCTCATCTGGGCACCGCGCCGGACATTTCTTCAGTTGGTCAGTATACCCGCGCTTTCGGCTTGATGTACTCGATCTCGTTGGAGAGCGTGTAATCATGCACCGGGCGGTAATCGAGCGTGACCTTGCCGGCCGTGTCGCACCAGGCGAGGGTGTGCTTCATCCACTTTTCGTCGTCTCGGTTTGAGAAGTCTTCGCGGGCGTGGGCGCCGCGGCTCTCTTCGCGGTTGGCGGCAGAGTTCACCGTGACGGCGGCCTGGCAGATCAGGTTCTCGAACTCGAGGGCTTCGACGAGATCGGTGTTCCAGATCATGCCGCGATCTTTGACATCAATGCCCGGCAGTTTCTTGTAAACGTCCTCGATGGCGTCGACGCCTTCTTTCAGGACCGAGCCGGTGCGGAACACGGCGCAGTTCGATTGCATCGCACGTTGCATCTCAAGGCGAAGCTTGGCGACCGGCTGGTCGCCAGTGGCGTTGCGCATCTTGTCGAGGCGGGCGAGATGGGCGTCGGTGGCCGATTTGGGCAGTTCCGGCTGGCGGGCGCCGGCTTCTGTCGTGGCGCCGCAGCGCAGGCCGGCGGCGCGGCCGAACACGACCAGATCGATCAGCGAGTTGGAACCGAGGCGGTTTGCGCCGTGTACGGACACACAAGCCGCTTCTCCCACAGCCATCAGGCCTGGAACGACCGCATCCGGGTCGCCGCCCTTCTTGGTGAGGACTTCGCCGTGGAAGTTGGTGGGGATGCCGCCCATGTTGTAGTGCACGGTCGGCAGAACTGGGATCGGCTCCTTCGTGACATCCACGCCGGCGAAGATTTTCGCGGTTTCCGAAATGCCAGGCAGACGCTCGTGCAGGGTTTCGGGCGAGAGGTGGTTCAGGTGAAGATAGATATGATCCTTGTCCGGACCAACGCCGCGGCCTTCGCGGATTTCCATCGTCATGGCGCGGGAGACCACATCGCGCGAGGCGAGGTCTTTGGCGGACGGGGCGTAGCGCTCCATGAAGCGTTCGCCTTCGGAGTTGGTGACATAGCCGCCTTCGCCGCGCGCCCCTTCGGTGATCAGGCAGCCTGAGCCGTAGATGCCAGTGGGGTGGAACTGGACGAACTCCATGTCCTGCAGCGGCAGGCCGGCACGCAGGACCATGGCGTTGCCATCGCCGGTGCAGGTGTGGGCCGAGGTGCAGGAGAAGTAGGCGCGGCCATAGCCGCCGGTGGCCAGAATGGTTTTCTGGGCGCGGAAACGGTGAAGGGTGCCGTCGTCCAGCTTCCAGGCGGTGACACCGCGGCAGACACCTTCATCATCCATGATGAGGTCAAGCGCGAAGTATTCGATGAAGAATTCGGTCTCTTCACGCACGCACTGGCCGTAGAGCGTGTGCAGCATGGCGTGGCCGGTCCGGTCAGCCGCCGCGCAGGTGCGCTGGACGGGGCCTTCGCCGAAATTGCGGGTCATGCCGCCGAAGGCGCGCTGGTAGATCTTGCCTTCCTCGGTACGGGAGAAGGGCATGCCCCAATGCTCCAGCTCGTAAACGGCGGCCGGGGCGTTGCGGACGAGATATTCGATCGCGTCCTGGTCGCCGAGCCAGTCGGAGCCCTTGACGGTGTCGTACATATGCCACTGCCAGCTGTCCTCGGACATGTTGCCGAGCGAGGCGGCGATGCCGCCCTGGGCGGCGACCGTGTGGGAGCGGGTGGGGAAGACCTTGGTGATGCACGCGGTGCGAAGGCCAGCCTGCGCGGCGCCGAGCGCTGCGCGGAGGCCGGAGCCGCCGGCGCCGACCACGACCACGTCATAGGTATGATCAATCCAATTATAGCTGCTCATTTTATCTGTCTCTTCCTCGCGTATCTCAACCAGCAATCCAGATCTGAACCACTGCCATGGCCACGGCGATGAACATCGCGATGGTGGCAAAGGTGTTCAGAATGAGGAGAGTAGTGCGCATGCCGGTTTTGGCGATGTAGTCTTCGATGATCACCTGCATGCCGAGACGCATGTGATAGGACACGACACCGGCGGTGAGGATGAGGAGGGTGGCGTGCAGGGGCTGGGCGACCCAGGCGCGGGCGCCGTCAAAGCCGGCGCTGGAGATGCTGATGATGGCGTAGAGGGCGAGCGGCACCAGGACGAGCAGCGCGAGGGCGGCGACGCGCAGGCGGATGTGGTGCGCCGTGCCGGATTTGGCAGAGCCGAGACCGCGGGCGGCCTTGGTGGGGGTCAGGAACTGACCTTGCGACATGGTGGCCTCCTCAGAACGCGCCGGCGACAAACATCAGCGCAGCGGCGCCGACGATTGCGAGCGTGTAGATGACAACGGAAACATTGCTGGCAACCTTGGGCGAGAAGCCGATGCCGGGGCCATCCCACATCATGTGGCGGATACCATTGAAGAGGTGGTAGAGAATGGCGGTGGCCCAAAGATAGAGGATCACCTTGCCGGGAAGGGAGGTGATGATGCCCTGCATCATTGCGAAGGTCTCGGCGCTCATGGCGAGGGCCACAAGCCAGGCAGCGATCAGGAAGGTGCCGAAATACAGGGCTGCCCCCGTGATCCGGTGGGTGATCGAAGCAAGCATCGTGACGTGGTAGCGCCAGATCTGCAGGTGCGGGGACAAGGGGCGCGTGGCGGCGCGCTGCGGTCCGGACATAGGGTGTTCCTCGCGTGCAATGGGAAGCTGGTATCCGCTTCTACGAGCCTCTAGGGTCGTGTCAACGCAGGCACATGAGGGAGCGACAAATTGAAACCGGCTGTTTTTATCCTTTTGCTGCTATCGCTCGCCCCGGTTGCCGTTGCGGCGCCTGCCGACCCGCTGGACGCGCTGGTGACTGCCTATGAAAGCCATATCCGCGCCGGAGACCCCGACCAGGCCGCTGACGCGGGCGAAGAGCTGCCGCGCCAGTGGCGGGATGTTTCGCCCGATGCGCTGGCAGCGCGGGCTGACCGGGCCAAGGCGCTGCTGGCTGAAATTGAGGCAGCCGAAACAGCCCGGACACTGGATCAGGCGATCCTGGCGCGGCTGCTGACCGATGAAATCCGCGATGTGGCGTCTGATTCGGCGCGGATCCCGTTCACGGGGGACTGGGGCTTTCAGGCTGAGCCGGTGTTTGCCGCGATGCGCCTGCGGGTGCGCACGGTGGCCGAGGCTGAAGCCTGGATTGCGCGGCTGAATGACGTGCCGCGCTATTTTGCTCAGAACCGGGCGAATATGACGCGCGGAATCGAGACCGGCTGGACTGCCCATGCTGACCCGCTGAACACGGCCCGCGCGCAGATTGAGGCGCAGATCACCGAGGATGTCGCTGCCAGCGAGCTTTACCGGCCGTTGGCGGAAATGGGGGGTGAAGTGGATGCAGAGTCCAGATCCCGGCTTCAGGCAGAAGGTCTGGTGGCGGCGGCACGCGCCATTGAGGCCTATCGGGAGACACTCGCCTTTATAGACGACGTGTACGCGCCGGCTGCCCGCCAGAGCGCCGGGATTGCCGGGCTGGAGGGCGGGCGCGAAGTGTACGCGGCGCTGGTGGAGACGCATACGGCGGGGGCAGGCTACTCGCCTGAAGAGATTCACGCCATCGGCCTGGAAGAAGTCGCCCGCATCCGCGCGGCGATGGAAGAAATCATTGCCGAGACCGGCTTTGAGGGCAGCTTTGCCGATTTCCTGGTTTTCCTGCGCACCGATCCGCAATTCTATGCGCAGAGTCAGGCTGAGTTGATGCATGCGGCCAAGCATATCGCTGCCCGCCTTGATGCGATCCTGCCGGACTATTTCAATTCATTGCCGCGGCTTGGCTACACGGTGGATCCTGTGCCGGCCTCGATTGCGCCGGGCTACACGTCTGGGCGGTATATGTCGGGGGATCCGGGCGAGGGGCGGATGGGGGCCTATCTCGTCAACACCTATGCGCTGGACCAGCGCCCGCTTTATGAACTGCCCGCCCTTTCGGCGCATGAGGCCGTGCCGGGGCACCATTTGCAGATCGCGCTGGCGCAGGAGATGGCCGATCAGCCCTGGTTCCGGCAGAACTATTACGCCACTGCCTTCGGGGAGGGCTGGGGCCTTTATGCCGAATACCTCGCCACCGAGGCCGGCCTGATGGATACGCCATATGAGCAATTCGGCGCGCTTTCCATGGAGATGTGGCGGGCCTGCCGCCTTGTCTCTGATACCGGGCTGCACTGGTATGGCTGGAGCCGGGAAGAGGCTGAGGCCTGTTTCAAGGAAAATACTGCGCTGGCCCCGCTGAACATCCAGACCGAAGTCACCCGTTATATCGGCTGGCCGGGCCAGGCGACGGCCTACAAGATCGGCGAGCTGAAAATCCGGGCGCTGCGGGCTGAGGCTGAAGCCGCGCTTGGCGACCGTTTCGACATCCGGGCCTTCCATGACGTGGTGCTGGGGCAGGGCGCCGTGCCGATGGACGCGCTGGAGATGCAGGTGAAGGCTTGGATTGCGGCACAGGCAGCAGGCGGGTCTTTGGCGGCGCCCTAAGCTCAACGCTACCGCCTACGATTCATTCAGCGCGTGGGCTCTTTGAACGTGTCGTCAAAGCCAGACCAGAATTTGCACATGCCGCTGACTGGAGTGAGCCCCGTTGATGGGTCCCTTTTGCCGTTCTGAAGCCGGCAGAGTTCCACTTCGGTGAAGCCATCTATGCTGTGAATGGTGACTGAGTGTGCTCTTTCAAAGCAATCTGAAAGCTCGATCCAGCCCTGACCCGATTTGCTGACCATGGTGAGGCCGGAGGGGCTTTTTTCAAAATCGAAGGCAACGGGCACGCCATTTACCGAGACCCGAACTTCCGCGCCGTTGCGCGCGCCGCACGGGCCGGTTCCTGTAACCATGTTGCGGCCCTCAACAATGATATCGCTACCCGGCAGCTCACAGACAAACGGTTCCTGTTCCAATTCTTCGGGTGAAAATACCTCTGGAACGACGGGTTTCCCAAACTCTGGGGATATGCCCTCTGGATAGACTTGCAGAGATTGAAGTTCGAAAAATCCTGCTCCGGGATAACATGAGATGAGCGCACGGCCATTTCGCCAATTGTCAGAATAGGCTGGGCCGCTAATCAGGCTGGCGAAAAGAATGGCGATAAATGGTCTTATCATATTCCGGCGCCCCATTGTACTGACGGCGATGAAGGTAATCTACTTTCGGTGGAATTGTAATGATTGATTGCGGGAAAGCCACAATTCGCTCCAGGCGCCTTGTTCTTTGAGGCCTGCCTCTCCAAATGGGCGGGCCATGTTTCGCTTCTTTGAACGCCGTATTGATCCGTTTCCGGAGACCCTGCAGGGGCCCCCGCCCAAGGGGCTGTGGCCGTTTCTCTGGTATTACATCCGTCCGGCAGCGCCTTGGCTGATCCTGATGTCAATCTTCACCGCGCTGATCGCGGTGGGGGAGGTGGCGCTGTTCGGCTTTCTGGGCGGGATCGTTGACTGGCTGGCCGCCGCTGACCGCGAAGGCTTCCTGCAGCGGGAAGGCGGCACGCTGGCCATCATGGGCGCCGTGCTGCTGATCGGCCTTCCGCTGGCGACGCTGATCCAGGGGCTGATCGTTTATCAGGGCCTGATGGGGAACGTTCCCATGAGCGCGCGCTGGCGGATGCACCGGCAAATGCTGGGCCAGTCGATGGGCTTTTTCGGCAACGAGTTTGCCGGACGGGTCGCCACCAAGGTGATGCAGACGGCATTGTCCGTGCGCGAAGTGGTGATGAAGGTGCTGGATGTCTTCGTCTTCGTGGCGGTGTATTTCATTTCGGCGCTGGTGCTGGTGGC
>NZ_NCJT01000253.1 GCF_002282565.1 Hyphomonas sp. 34-62-18 | reverse complement strand
TTTCTGTCTCATCTTCACTCCTCGTATCAGTTACGATGAGCCAGAAATCCTCCTTAAGCAATTTCGCCGATCTGTCTCACAGTCGCTGACGGGGAACAGTCACAGAGAACGCGGACCCGACGCGCATGCTTCGGGACCGTATCTCGGTCGTCCGCCGTCTCGTGGACTTGCGAGAGTGGCGCTTGAAGAACGCTCCTCTTTGGGAGATCTGGTGGCTGGAGGCGGTAGGCGCTGCACAGACAGGGGACGAAAAGGAGGCGGGGGCCGAGTCCACGAACGCGCGCCGCGAGACCTTCTCCGAACACCTAACCCGATTGTCTCATGCGGTCAGTGAAGCCGAGCCGTATCGCGCGGCGGCTGAGGCTTTGGGGCGTGCTTGGACGAGTGGCCGGAAGGCTCGAACTTATGAAAAGGAGCAGGAACAGCGTCAGGCCATCGCTGACTATCTGGCTCCCCTCAAGACTCTAGGCGCCCTGTCAGAAGCGCAGGCGCGCCTCGCGATCCACTCCTTGTCGGACGATATCGGGGAAATTCTGAAGCGGATGCATATAACGGAGTCCCTTGGCTTCAGGGGTGCCAACCTTGAGCGGAAAGCGGGGCTGCAGGTGCGCGGAGCCTTTGCTGAAGAGTTCAAGATCGACGCGACCTTGGTGGCCAACACTTCATGGCTTAGGGCCGTCTTGTGGGCATTTCTGTTCGCTCTGCGGCAAGAGGCGGTCAAACAACTCGGCTGCGACCCGCTGCCCTTGTTGGTGTTGGACGACCCCCAAGCTACGTTTGATGCCGAGCATCGCCATCGTTGGGCGCGGGAGATTATCCGCCTGCAGAAGGCAGAGCCGTCCGCACAAGTCGTCCTCGTCACCCACGACGAGATATTTGTGGAACTCGTTCTGGTCGATGGTGTGGAAGGTCGTCAAGGCATCATCGTTTCGGCGGGGCATGAGCTTAAACACATCGGCATTTTCGAGGGTGCTTCGCTGGACCGAAAATGGGCGAGGACCAAAACCGAGAACACGCCAGGAGCCGGGCAAGACTATATCGGGGCGGTGCGGATCTACGTCGAAGGCCTATTGCGCATGATGCTGAGAGGCCACGCAGCTGACGTGAACTGGGCAACTCATGGATTTGTGATGGGCGCGGCGCGCGAAAAAATTCGCGAGCTTCATGCCGCCAAACTCGCCCCTTGGGACAAAGCCGAGTTCAAACGGTTGACAGGACAACTCGACAGCGGAATTTCCGCGCTCAAGTATATGGAAATGGCGCACCACTCCGGCCGAGTGAACCTTGGTATAGGTGAGGCTGAAACGGTAGAGATGCACTGGCGTAAGGAGCTCGCCCCGGCCCTCAGGCGAGCGTTCCAACTCGCGCGTGATCACCAATTGATCCACGGCGGGCTGCGAGCCCTCCACGCCGCCGAACCCGATTGCGCCCTCCCGGAGGGGTATAGCCCCGAGGTCAGCAGTCTGCGTCTTCATATAGTCGGCCGCGCGGCGGCGTTGACGGACGGGCGCGTTGCTGATGGACGGGTCGAATTAGACTTCAGCGCAGGCGCGCAGAACCACTTGGTGCTCGGGCGGCATTTTGCTTACCGTCTAAACGCAGCAACGCTTGAGCCCGTCGCGCGGAAAGGCGACCTCCTCTTGGTCAAAGAGGCCGGGGAGCCGTCGGTGCGGTCCTTAGTCGTGGCGAGGTGTGAGGACCGAGTTGTGGCGCGCCGCTTCGAAGTGGCCGACAATCACAGTGACCTCGCGGTGCTGACGGCCCAGTCCGTAAACCCTCGTCAGATCGCGTCACCAATTGTCGTCAAGAAGGCAACCTTGGAGCTACACAAGGTTGTTGGAGTGCTGTTCGACTTCAGCTCATTCAATCCTATCCAGCCGGGTGAGGTCTGCGACTGTGGCGGCGAGTCGGTGATCAGCCGTTACGCCACAGAGATCAGAGGTCTCGTGGAGGTAGTCGGCGATAGCGCCGAACCCATCGCACTCGACGGACAGATGCTGATGATCGGTGCTGCGGTCTCCGCCAGCGACGCCCTTGCGCAGCTTGATGGCCGCCCGGTCATCGCCAGCAATATTGCCGATGAGCGTTACTTCAAGCGTTTGCGTTGCGGCGAGGAAGGTGCTGTAATCCTTGAGAGCCTCGAGATCAGCGGGGACTTCTCTGCAGTGGTTCTAACACACAATACTGGCGCAGAGACCGACCTAAAGGAGGTCTGGCCCGTCCACGGAGTGCTTTTTGAGCGGCTGTAGAGGAAAAGCTTTGTTTGACCTGGCCTTAGTTCGTGCGGATCCTTCCGCGAAAATGCTCAGCTGCCTGTTAACTCGCCAAACCGGAACGCAAGATTGAATGGCAATAGTTCTTTGAGCACGTCGACGTAGGCTGCCATGTTTCATGGGCTCCCGCACGCGTCGGCTGAACCTCCGCTCTGCGGCTCGCCCCTAACTTCCGCTTATGGCGCCCAGCGGAACTCCAGTTCGAACAGCTTAGGCTCTGCTTCTGGGCTGAAGCAGAGGCATCCAAGTCAACATGCATGGTCCGGAATGCGTCCGAAAGAAGACGCTTAGTGTTGTATGATTGAGGTCCGCTTTCGGGATATAGGAGCCGTGATGGTCGTTGTAGTGATGCGAGAGGTGAACGGCTTGTCGATTGTCGCGCAGGGCACATCGATTATGGTTCGCTCAAATGTTTGGTGCGGGGGGAGCGATGAAGAAGCCTGCGAGGAAACGCTCTGTACGGAAAGCGGTGGGAGCTGATCTAATCGTTGGGGCGAACATCCGCCGGCGGCGCACGGATGCCGGACTGACGCTCTCCGCTCTGGCTGAGGCGATGGGGATCAGTCACCAGCAACTTCATAAGTATGAAAGCGGAACCAACCGCATATCTGCAGGAATGCTGTTCGAGTTTGCCCGGTTTTTCACGCTGCCGGTCGATGCTTTGTTTGAGGGCTACGCTGATACAGAGGTTGAGGACACTGCGATCCTGCGGACCCGGCGCAGGTGTCACGTCCTGATTGACCGGACGACTTCCCTGGCGACGCTTGAGACGATCGCCAAAATTCTCCGCGCGTTGTCGAGCAAGTAGCTGGCGGGGCATTGCCCCGTCGTTGGTCAGGTCTGCGTGCGTTTGCATATCTCTGTATAGCGTCCAACTAGGCAGGGCCGATGCGGTTAGTGGAAGATACGGCTTCGTTTTAGAAGCTGGAGTCTACGCTTATGAATCCCGGGAAAATCTTGATTGGCCAGGTCGGCATTGTACTGATCGTCATTGTAATGACGAACTGGTACGCCACGCAGTGGGTGGCGGAAGCATTAGCTTACCAGGGGGCGCTTGGCGCGCCCTGGTTCAGTATTGGCGAGCAGCCGGTGTATGTGCCCTGGCGGCTTTTCCAGTGGTGGTACGCCTATGATTCTTATGCGCCGGAGCTCTTTGCGAAGGCGGGATTGATCGCGGCAAGCGGCGGCCTGTTTGGAAT
>NZ_NCJT01000523.1 GCF_002282565.1 Hyphomonas sp. 34-62-18 | reverse complement strand
CCCCGTAAGCTGACCAGCCCCCGCAAGAGCCCTCCCCGTGCTCGGCACCCGGACATTCTTCGGAATGTCCGGGTGTTTGCTGCTTGGCGAGATAAATCCGCGTTAAACCCTGTTTAGCCTCAGGAACTTGCACGCGCCTCATCCGTATAGAGATAGAGAGAGAGAGAGAGAGAGAGAGAGAGAGAGAGAGAGAGACAAGCGTGACCAATCTGCGAACGGCGTTACGTTTAACTGCGCCGACTTAGCCAAGGGCAGCGGATACCGCAAATTCGGCGGAGCGTTTGAAACCGCCGGCACCAGTCTCCCGCCGCGGAATGCGGCATAAGGGAGAGTACCCCCCGTGTGTGGGCCCCGTCTGGACTTCAAATCCAGGCGGGGCTTGGGCCGGGGCGCTTACTGGGCCGCAGTTGTGGTATCTGATACGATGCGCCAGGCGCCATCGGTTTTACGCAGCACGAGCGTGTAGAGCCCCCAGGGCTGTTTGCCCTGCCAGTCCAGCTGCCATTTGCCGTGCGCAATTGCGGCATCTGCCGAGAGAATTTCAATTTCGTGATCGCTGGTCGTCAGCGTACCCATCTCGGCGCCAGTGCCATACCGCGCCTTGTAGCGGCCCATCTCGGCGCCAGTGCCATACCGCGCCTTGTAGCGGGCGAGCGTTTCGTCCCATCCTCGCGTGATGTTTCCACCTGAAGCGAAACGCAGGTCCGGCGAGCGCAGATAGCCTGCCATGAAGCCTTCAATGTCGCCTTCATTCCAGGCGACGTCCTGCGCTTCGAGCAAGGCGAGGATCGCCGCTTCATCTGCCGCGCGCGCCGAGGGGCTGACACGGGAAGAGGCGCAGGCTGCGAGGAGCAGGATCGCAGCCGCTGCGATCAGGCCTGAAATCTTAGTTGGTGCGCTGAGGATCTTGGTCATGGGCCGGAGCATCCTGTTCGTCATCCTGTTCCTCTACGGGCGCGTCCTCTTGATCGTCGTAATGCGCCTCTTCCCGGGCATCAGGCTGATAGGCGGTCTCTTGCGGGGCAGGCGTTTCTTCAGGCTCCGGCACAGAGGCAGCGGGGGCGAACGTTTCTGCATCGTCATCTTCTGGGACGTCTTCGTCCTTCTTGCGGCCAAAGCCGAAGAAGCCGCCTTTGCCAGCCGGCTTTTCCTTTTCCGGCTTCTCTTCCCTGCGGCGGCCGAGCGGGCCGCGTTCATCCGCATGGCGATCATACTGCATGGAGTAGTATTCCCAGGCCGTCATCGTCAGCGGGCGCGGAGTAGTATTCCCAGGCCGTCATCGTCAGCGGGCGCGGCGTCAGCTCCAGACCGTAAAGGCGCAGCCGCTCCACCACCTCATCGCGCAAATGCATTCCGGGGAAAGCCTCCGCACGGAAATTCTTTTCCTTCATCCAATCGCGCACAGACCAGCTGCGCACGCGGCCGATCTCGGCCGGCAGCGCGCCCTTGTGGACTTCCCAGATGTATAGCGCTGCGATGCCATTGATGGCGGCATCCATGGCATCGTCAAGCTCCGTCTCAGGCACCCTGCCCTGGGCGAGCACGGCGCGCAGGCCGAGTTTGCGGGCCTCCATCTCCTGATAGGTGGAACCGAGCACGGCAATGCCATTGCGATTGGTGTTGATCAGGGAGCGGTTCACCCCGTCCAGCTGCGGGCTGCGGATTGGCAAAAGCACATCGGGACCAACACCCGGATGATGGGCCACCTGGGACAGCTCGCTGATCATCCGCTGAAGGTTGATGCGAAGCTCATGGGCCACCCCTTCCAGCGCCGAAGCCCGGCCCGCACTGGCCTCCTGC
>NZ_NCJT01000049.1 GCF_002282565.1 Hyphomonas sp. 34-62-18 | reverse complement strand
TCTGAAAACTTCTTTCTCGGCATCGGCACTCTCCTCTCCATCGAGAATTGTGCCCGATTTTTCGCAATCCGTCCGGACCAGTTTTAAGGGTCAGGACCACTGCCGCTGGCTGTCTACGTTCAAGACCCGGTATGAATTGACGGCGCTACCACATGATAATCATGGAAGATGAGCCACTGGGACCGCAAACGGGGGCTCGCTTTCCCCCTGTTTCAGACGGCAATCGGATTCAATTGTGACGCAGTCGCATGGTGCCCGAATAGAAACCAGAACTCCTTCGCATTGGGATACAAAATGGATACACAGTGGGATACATTTTGAAGTTAGCGGTGCCGTAGAGCATTGTAATAAAAGAGAAATAAGGGAGGGTGTG
This sequence comes from Hyphomonas sp. 34-62-18, assembly GCF_002282565.1. Taxonomy (GTDB): domain Bacteria; phylum Pseudomonadota; class Alphaproteobacteria; order Caulobacterales; family Hyphomonadaceae; genus Hyphomonas. Next base: position 12,548 of record NZ_NCJT01000049.1, on the reverse strand, counting down.
ACGCGCGTCACTTGCTTCGAACCTGCCAGCATAACCTGTTGAAAGTTAAGCAATAATTTCTGTATCTCCGCCGCATCGGCGGGTTCGACGCGACATTCGGGGCTCGAACTTGATCCAGGACCCTACGGGCATTTCCCGCTTGCGCCTGTAAATGGGGTGTACTGACATTCATTGTCGGCCTGTGGTGCGGCGGGGACCAATGATCCGATCCACTTCCGCGCTCCACAAGTCCATTGCCCGCCTCACCTCCGATGAAGTGTTGCCTACGTAGTAGCGGTTTTGCATGGAGCGATCAGGGGCGTGGTTGATGCATGCCTCCGCAATGGCCGGGGCGATGCCTAGCCTGTCCACCATCAATGTGCGTCCTAAGCGGCGGCAATCATAGAGTTGGACCGTGGCGAGCGGAGAAATTTCCCCCTTTCTCTTGGCGGCGGTAACGCTGCGCTTCCGAACCCTGATCCACCTTTGCTTGGGGCCGTCATGCCGGATGGGGCCGTCGCCCACTTCATTGGAAAACACCCAAGGATGATTGTGGAGGGCGAGCGCCTTCTTGAACAGCTTCACAGCGAGCGGCGATAGCGGCACCTCATAGACCTCGTTCGTTTTTGTCTGCCCGGCTGGGATGCGCCACAACTCCCGCCCCGGCGTCCAGTCGAACTGATCCCGTTTCGCGCCGGCGATCTCGGCGGGCCGCTGGAGGGTGACGGCGTGGAGCATGATGGCAAGAGCAGATGGCGCGCCTCTCCGCTTCCGCTCTTTTTCTTCAGCTATCTGCGACTCCGCTGGCGCCTCCTCCTCCAAGTCGACACTTAGCGCGGCCCACATCAGTCGCAACGCCTCCTCGGGCATCGCAGGGCGCTTGTCAGGGGTGTCCTTGAACAGCTTCTTGAACGCGGCGGGATTGGCTTCGGTGAGGTCTTCGGCAATGGCCCAGCCGTAGATGGCGCGGATGACGCCTTGGCACTCATTGGCGAGCTTGGCGCCGGGATTGGAGGAGGTGAACGCGCGGGGATGTTTGGCAGCCCGTGCCTGAATATCGCGGATTAGCTGGCGCACTTCGGACTTGGCGATCTTCCGGAAGGGCTTCTCTCCAAGCGTGGGCAGGATGTGTTCTCGCAGCAGGCGCTCCCGCTCATCATAGGTTCGTTGCGAGAGAATGGGAGGGGTTTTCTCAGGGGCGCCCATGAAGCGGTCTGCGAGGGCTTGGAAGGTTGCTTCCCGTTGCTCTTTGGCTTCCGCCTTGGCTCGCCGTCGCTGTGTGACAGGATCAGCCCCGCCCAAAGCCATACGGCCCAACTCCTTGATGGCCAGCGAGCGGGCAATGTCAGGGGAGCCATCACTGGTGGCGATCAGCTTTGTGTCTGACTTGGAGCCGTCCGGCTTTACGATAAGGAGCTTGTAGGCGGCGCTGCCATTGGGTGTGATGGACAGAAACATCTTGGGCACTTCGGTGTCCCAATGCCGCGCCTTCTTCTTTCCATCATGCTCACGGATCAGCCGGGTGACGGCGGTTTGGGTGAGTTTCAATCGGCTGTTGGCCATGGGTCCGTCTCGCTCCTTCGAGTCTGTAGACGGTGGCTTTCAAGCCGCGTGCCACCCAAGCCACCTCTGAGCCACCTCGGAAAGTCGGAAATTGTCCGGCTTTGTCTGGGATGACGCAAAACGAAAAGCAGGGAAGGCTAGGTGTGAAGGGGCTGTATCTATGGGCCATTCTGCAGCGTTTGCAGGAAATCTCGCCCGAGGGGAGATGGTCGGAGCGATAGGATTCGAACCTACGACCCTCTGGTCCCAAACCAGATGCGCTACCAGACTGCGCTACGCTCCGGAGTCCCGGTGTAATGAGATGGGGGCAGGGTGCAAGCGCTTTTCGCTGTGCTGAGGCGCCGCAGCTGTGAGGATCGTGCCAGTTTGTTGCATTTCGTTGCAATCTGGCGCGGACGGGCGACAGTTTCGCGACTTTCGGTCCGGTTTTGCCTCAGCCCTGGCGCGGTTTGGGCGTTACGCGGCGCATCAGCCCTTCCTGCGCGACGGAGGCGACGAGTCGGCCGGAGGCATCATAGATGGAGCCCCGGTTGAAGCTGCGCCCACCCCCGGCATAGGGGCTGTCCATCGAATAGAGGTGCCAGGCATCAAACCGTGTCGGCGCATGGAACCACATGGCGTGGTCAAGGCTGGCCGACATCAGCTCCCGGTTCATCCAGGAGACGCCATGGGGGCGCGAGCCGGTGCCGAGGAGGGCCATGTCAGAGGCATAGGCCATCAGGCAGTGGTGGATCCAGGGCGCCTCGTCGATTGGGCGGGCCACCCGGAACCAGAGGGCGTGGACATCCGACGCCTTGGCCGGGTTCAGCGGGTCCAGCGGGTCGATCTCCCGCATCTCGATGGGCCGTTCGCGCAGGAAATGGCCGCGATGACGCTCGGGCACCTTCTCGGCAAACTTGCGGCGCCATTCGATCCGGTCGCTGAGGCTTTCGGGCGGCTGGACTTCCGGCATGTCATGCTGGTGGTGCCAGCTTTCTTCCTGCACCTGGAAGGAAGCGGCCAGGTTGAAGATCTGCTTGCCATGCTGGATGGCGACGACGCGGCGGGTGGTGAAGGAGCCGCCATCGCGGGAATGGTCGACCTGATAGATGATCGGCACGGACGGGTCGCCGGGGCGGATGAAATAGGCGTGCAGGGAATGGCACAGCCGGTCGTCCGGCACCGTGCGATAGGCGGCGACGAGGGACTGGGCGATGACCTGGCCGCCGAAGACGCGCTGGCTTTCTTCTTCGTCCGGGCTCTGGCCGCGGAAGAGGTCATGTTCGAGACGCTCGATGTCGAGCAGGGTGAGCAGGTCTCCAACCGGGTCCTTCGCCATGGGCCATGTTCCTTATGAGTTTCTTGTGCGGCGCAGCATTTACCAGACCTGACACGGAACGCAAACCTGCCGCAAATTCCCTGTTATGGTTAGCGAATTCTTTGACAATCCCTGCAATACTCCCATCTGTTAAATTCAACAAAAACCCAGATACTCCATTCGACCCTCTGCGTTGGGAGGCGCCGCCAGTGAACCTTTTCGCCAAGATTGGCCGGGAATTCCGGCTGTTTCAGGATATTCTCCTCGTCAAGAAATGGACCGGGGATATTTCTCCCGACTCCGAAAATCTCGTGGCAGACGATTATGAGCGGGCGGCTGACCAGTTTGCCGGCAACGTTGCCTTCCGGTTCGAGGGCCAGTCGACGACCTATGCCGAGTTTGACGCTCAGGCCAGCCGGTTTGCCAACTGGGCGCTGGGCCAGGGGCTGAAGGCGGGCGACTGTATCGCCCTGTTCATGGAAAACCGGCCGGACTACGTGGCGGCCTGGGCGGGCTTTGCCAAGATCGGGGTCGTCACGGCACTGATCAACCACAATCTTGAAGGCGAGGCACTGGCCCATTGCGTCAATATTTCGGATGCCAAGCTGATCGTGACCGGGGCTGAGCAGGACGCCGCGATTGCGGGCGCCGCCGGCCTGTTCAAGGACACGCTGAAAGTCTGGACGCTGGGCGGGAAGATGGGCGAAGACCTTGGCGCGGCGCTGGCGGCGGCCTCTCCTCAGCGGCCGGACCGGGCCCACCGCGCCGCCCTGCGCGGCAAGGATCTCTGCCTTTATGTTTACACCTCCGGCACCACGGGCCTGCCCAAGGCCGCGCGCCTGACCCATGCCCGCACGCAGGGCATGATGAAAAGTTTCATCGCCCCCTGTCGCATCACGCCGAAGGACCGGATCTATCTTACCCTGCCGCTTTATCATGGCACAGGCGGGCTCTGTGGCGTTGGCCAGGGCCTGATGACAGGGGCAACGATCATCCTGAGGCGGAAGTTTTCGGCGAGCGCCTTCTGGGACGACGCCGCCGATGAGAAAGCCACCGCCATCGTGTACATCGGTGAGCTTTGCCGCTATCTCGTGAACTCCCCAACCCATCCCAAGGAGCGCGCGCACAACATCCGCACCGGATTTGGCAATGGCCTGCGCCCGGAAGTCTGGGAAGAATTTCTTGAGCGGTTCAATATTCCGCATCTGGCCGAGTTCTACGGCTCGACCGAGGGGAATGTGGCGCTGATCAATTTTGACGGCAAGCCGGGCGCGATCGGGCGTATACCCGGCTGGCTGAAAAGCCAGTTTGCGCATGTCGGCTTCGTCAAGTTCGACATCGAAACCGAAGAGCCTGTGCGCGGGCCGGACGGTTTCTGCATCCGCGCAGCCCTGGATGAGCCGGGCGAAGCGATCGGCCGGATTGGCGACGATGTGCGCCAGCGTTTCGAAGGCTATAACGACCAGAAGGCGACCGAGAAGAAGCTGCTGCGCGATGTGTTCGAGAAGGGCGATCTCTGGTTCCGCACCGGCGACCTGCTGAAGATGGACAAGGAAGGCTATATCTACTTCGTTGACCGGATCGGCGACACCTTCCGCTGGAAGGGCGAGAACGTCTCGACCAATGAGGTGGGCGAAGCCCTGTCGAAGATTGACGGGATCGCGACGGCCAACGTTTATGGCGTGCCTGTTCCGGGAACGGATGGAAAAGCCGGCATGGCGGCAGTGACGCTGGACGGTGACGTGGATATGCCCGGTGTTTACAAGCGGCTGACTGCGTTGTTGCCATCCTATGCCGTGCCAATTTTTATCCGGGTACAGCCGGAAGCGGAAACGACCGGCACATTCAAATACCGCAAGGTGGAGCTGGTGGCCGAAGGGTTTGACCCGGCGAAGGTCGAGGGTGACGCGCTGTGGATGTATGATCCGGCCGAAGGCGGCTACGCGCCGGTGACGGCGGAGCGGTATGCGAAGCTGCTGGCAGGCGGGTTCAAGTTTTAGGGCTTGCCAGACGGCTGTAGGCTCGCATCTTCAAAGGCCTTAAACCTCCTGATATGCAGCAGCAACTGAAGGCGAACGAATATCCCTATCAGATATCCAGTTCTTCGACGAAGGCGGCGTTTTCCTGGATGAAGCGGAAGCGGAGTTCGGCTTTCTTGCCCATCAGGGTGTTGATGAGGTCTGCGGGCTTCATCTCGTCGTCCATGGTGGCCGGCAGGGTGACGCGGGCGAGCGTGCGGGTGGCCGGGTTCATGGTGGTTTCTTTCAGCTGGGCGGGGTTCATCTCGCCGAGGCCCTTGAAGCGCGTCATCTCGACCTTCTGGTTACCCTTGAAGTGTTCCTTCATGATCCGGGCACGGTCTTCATCATCCATGGCGTAATGAATGTTGCCCTTGTTCGACAGGCGGTAGAGCGGCGGCATGGCAAGGAAGAGGCGGCCGGCCTCGATCAGGCCCGGCGTGAGCCGGTAGAAGAAGGTGATCAGCAGCGAGGCGATGTGGGCGCCGTCCACGTCGGCATCGGTCATGATGATGATGCGATCATAGCGCAAGTCGTCGATGTTGAACTTGCGGCCAAGCTCCGTACCCAGAGCAAGGGAGAGGTCTGACAGCTCCTGGTTGCCCATCAGCTTGTCATCTGACGCGCTTTCGACGTTCAGGATCTTGCCGCGCAGGGGGAGGATGGCCTGGGTTTCGCGGTCCCGCGCCTGCTTGGCGGAGCCACCGGCCGAGTCGCCTTCGACGAGGAAGAGTTCTGTGCCTTCCGGGCCCTTGGCCGAGCAGTCTGCGAGCTTGCCGGGGAGGCGGAGTTTCTTGGTGGCGGATTTGCGGCTGATTTCCTTGGCCTTGCGGCGGCGGGCGCGCTCGTCAGCCCGGTCAATCGCCCAGGAGAGGAGCTTGTTTGCTTCCTTGGGCGAGCCGGCGAGCCAATGGTCGAAATGGTCGCGGACGGCGTTTTCCACCAGGCGGAAAGCGTGGGTGGAGGAGAGCTTGTCCTTGGTCTGGCCGACGAATTCAGGCCCGCGGATAAAGACCGAGAGGAGGAGGCCGGAATGGCCCATGATGTCTTCGGCGGTGACTTCGGAGGCTTTCTTGTTGCCGGTCAGCTCGCCGAAATTGCGGATACCCTTGGTGATGGCCGAGCGGAAGCCGGCCTCATGGGTACCGCCTTCGGGCGTCGGGATGGTGTTACAGTAGGAACGGGAGAAGCCGTCAGCATCGCCGAAACCGGCCTGCGTCCAGGCAATCGCCCATTCGACCTTGCCTTCGGCGCCCATGTCGACGAGGCCGGTGAAAGGGGTTTCGGTGATGGTGCCTTTGTCGCCGAACACCTCGGTGAGCTGGTCAGCCAGGCCATTGGGATAGGAGAGGACGGCTTCGGCGGGGACTTTGGAGTCCTCGGGCAGAAGCTCGGGATCACACGCCCAGCGGATTTCGACGCCGCGGAAAAGATAGGCCTTCGAGCGCGCCATCTGGAAGAGGCGCTGGGGGCGCCAGCGGAGCTTGTCGCCGAAGATCTGGTAGTCCGGCTTGAAGCGGACGGATGTGCCGCGCCGGTTGGGGGCAGCGCCGACCTTCTGGAGCTTGCCGAGGGGAAGCCCGCGCGAAAACTCCTGCTTGTAGAGGGTGCGGTCGCGGGCGACTTCCACTTCCACATGTTCAGAGAGGGCGTTGACGACCGAGATGCCCACGCCATGGAGGCCGCCGGCGGTGGAGTAGGCTTTATCGGAGAATTTGCCGCCCGAATGGAGCGTCGTCATGATGACTTCGAGCGCTGATTTCTTGGGGAATTTCGGGTGGGGGTCGATCGGGATGCCGCGGCCGTTGTCGGTGACGGTGAGGAAGCCGTCGGCGGTGAGCTTGATCTCGATGCGGCTGGCATGGCCGGCGACGGCTTCGTCCATGGCGTTGTCGAGGACTTCGGCGAAGAGGTGGTGCCAGGCGCGCTCATCGGTGCCGCCGATATACATGCCGGGGCGCTTGCGGACGGGCTCAAGGCCTTCGAGAACCTCGATATCCTTGGCGGAATAGCCGGAAGTCCCCGCCAGCAGGTCGTCTTGCTTCATCTGCCGCGCTGAGGACATGGGACCGCTTCTCCGTCTTCTGAAAACGCCGGGGATGCCGGCGGAATTGTCGAGGCAGACAGGAGGGTAAATTCCTTAACGTTCCGCTAAGGTTTGTTAACCTTCGGCCTTCTGCCAAGGGGGAACATCTGGCGGGGTTTGCCGGGTGGGGCAAGGGGAGAGGCTCAGAGGGCCGGTCCTGCCGGGAAAACCGGGCGCCGTTTGAGCACTTATATTCACAACATTGTTGAGCAGCGTTCAGCTTGAAGGGTTAAGGTGGGGTTTCCACATCCTGACTGTCGCCTGAAGGATGCCGTGACGGGTGTTTTGAGGGTATAACGGGTTGCCGCTCAGCGGGGCCCGAATCAAAGGAGGCACTAAGATGCCAAAAACAAAGACAGTGCCGGTGTTGCCGCTTCGGGACATCGTTGTTTTTCCAGACATGGTCGCGCCGCTGTTCGTGGGCCGGGACAAGTCCGTCCGCGCGCTCGAGATGATCGACGAGTCCGACAATGAAATCATGCTGGTGGCCCAGAAGGATGCGGCCATCGATAACCCCGTGGCCGATGACCTGCATGCGACGGGCACCCTGGCCACCATCCTGCAACTCTTGAAGCTGCCCGACGGCACCGTGAAGGTGCTGGTGGAAGGGCGCACGCGCGCCAAGCTGGTGGAGCTGCACGACCGGGTGGAGTATTTCGAGGCCGAGGTGGAGGCCATCCCCGAGGCTGAGCCGGCGAGCGGCGATGTGCAGGCGCTGATGCGCGCCGTGCAGGAGCAGTTCGAGAGCTATGTGAAGCTTAACCGCAAGATCCCGCCGGAAGCGGTGACCACGATCAGCCAGCTGACCGATCCCGGCCGGCTTGCCGACCAGGTGGCGTCAAACCTCTCTGTGAAGCTCTCCGACAAGCAGGAATTGCTGGAGATGGCCGAGGTGAAAGACCGCCTCGAGAAGGTCTTCTCGCTGATGGAAGGCGAGATGGGCATGCTGCAGATGGAGCGGAAGATCAAAAACCGCGTCAAGCGGCAGATGGAAAAGACCCAGCGCGAATATTACCTCAACGAGCAGATGAAGGCGATCCAGCGCGAGCTGGGCGAGCAGGGCGAGGGCTCTGACCGCGACGAGCTGGCCGAGCTGGACCAGAAGATCGCCGACACCCCGCTCAGCCATGAGGCCCGCGCCAAGGCCGAAGCCGAGATCAAGAAACTGCGCCAGATGTCGCCGATGTCTGCCGAATCCACCGTTGTGCGCAATTATCTCGACTGGCTGCTGTCGCTGCCCTGGGGCAAGCGGAAGGATATCGAGACCGACCTCGTCAAAGCCGAGCAGCAGCTCGACGACGACCATTACGGCCTCGACAAGGTGAAAGAGCGTATCCTCGAATACCTCGCCGTGCAGAAGCGGACCGGGCGCCTGAAAGGCCCGATCCTCTGCCTCGTCGGGCCTCCGGGCGTGGGTAAGACCTCGCTGGGCCGCTCGATTGCCGAAGCCACGGGACGCGACTTTGTGCGCGTGTCGCTGGGCGGCGTGCGCGACGAAAGCGAGATCCGCGGCCACCGCCGGACCTATATCGGCTCGATGCCGGGCCGGATCATCCAGAGCCTGAAGAAGACCAAGAGCGGCAACCCGCTGTTCCTGCTCGACGAGATCGACAAGATGGGCATGGACCATCGCGGCGATCCGGCGTCGGCCCTTCTTGAAGTGCTCGATCCGGAGCAGAACTCGACGTTCAACGACCACTATCTGGAGGTCGATTACGACCTGTCGGATGTGATGTTCGTGACGACGGCGAACTCGCTCAACATGCCCCAGCCCCTGCTGGACCGCATGGAGATCATCCGGATTGCGGGTTACACCGAGGACGAGAAGCTGGAGATCACCAAACGCCACCTGGTTCCGCAGGTGCGGGAGGATCATGGCCTCAAGGAAGAGGAATGGATCGTCACCGACGGCGCCATCCGCGACCTGATCCGCTACTACACCCGTGAAGCGGGCGTACGCAGCCTGAAGCGCGAAGTTTCCCGCCTGGCCCGCAAGGCCGTGCGCGAGATTGCCACGCAGAACCTGCCGAGCCTGACGATCACTTCAGACAACCTCGCCCAGTATGCCGGCGTGCGGAAGCATCGCTATGGCCTTGCCGACGAGACCGATCAGGTGGGCGCCGTGACCGGCCTTGCCTGGACGGAAGTGGGCGGCGACCTCCTCACCATCGAGGCGGTGAAAATGCCGGGCCGGGGCGCGATGAAGGTGACCGGGAACCTGCGGGATGTGATGAAGGAGTCGATCCAGGCGGCGAGCTCTCTGGTGCGTTCGCGCTCGGTGGACCTTGGCATCAAGCCGACCGTGTTCAACACGACCGACATTCACGTGCACGTGCCCGATGGCGCCACGCCGAAGGACGGTCCGTCTGCCGGTATCGCCATGACCACGGCCATCGTCTCGCTGCTGACCGGGGTTCCGGTCAACCGCGAGGTCGCGATGACCGGGGAAGTGTCCCTGCGCGGACGGGTGCTGCCGATTGGCGGTCTCAAGGAGAAACTGCTCGCGGCCCTGCGCGGCGGCATCAAGACGGTGCTGATCCCGAAGGAGAACGAGAAGGACCTCGACGAGATTCCGGAGAATGTGAAAACCGGTCTGAAGATCATTCCGGTGTCGGACATCCAGGAAGTGCTGAAACTGGCGCTGACTGGCCCGCTCTCACCGATCGAATGGTCGGAAGAGGACGAAGCCCGCCTGCAGGCGAGCCTCGGCGGCGGATCGGGTAATTCCGGCGACGCCGACGCAGTGCGCACGCACTAAGCGGTTCGGTGAACTGAAGCATTTGGAAAAGCCCCCTCAGCGAGGGGGCTTTTTTGCTTTTTGGGGCGACTAAGACTGCGCCGCCAGCGCGCCCAGCGCGTCGCCGTCCACCCGGTAGACCGTCCATTCATCCATCGGCCGCGCGCCGAGGGAGAGATAGAAATCGATGGCCGGCTGGTTCCAGTCGAGGACGGACCATTCAAGCCGCCCGCAGCCCCGGGCCACGGCAATCTCCGCCAGTTTGACCAGCAGCGCCTTGCCATAGCCTTTGCCGCGCGCGGCAGGGTCCACGAACAGGTCTTCCAGATAGATGCCGGGTTTGGCCAGGAAGGTAGAGTAATTGTGGAAGAACAGGGCAAAGCCCTGCGCCTTGCCCGTCTCATCTTGGATCAGCAGCACTTCGGCATAAGGTTTCTCCCCGAACAGGGTCGCCCGCAGTCTTTCCTCCGTAGCCACACAATCGGCATCGAGTTTTTCATAAACGGCGAGTGCGCGGATAAAGCTCAGGATCACAGGCGTATCGGCCGCCTGCGCGAAACGGATGCGGGTCATGTTTTGAAACCTCGTGTCAGATACAAAAAAGGCCCGCCTTGCGAGCGGGCCGTTTCGGTCAGGATCAATCCTCGAAGTCCTCGTCGTCCTCAACGACATCAGCGCCGGAATCGTCCTCCGCCTCGTTGCGCAGTTCCTGCTCGGCTTCGGCCAGACGGCGCAGCAGGTATTCCTCGCAAACGGCGATCAGCTCTTCGCGCTTGTCCTGATAGAAGTGGTTGGCGCCGGGCACTTTGGCGCGGTCAACCTTCTGTCCCTTTTGTACACGGACTTTCGTCAGCGCGCGCTCCACGTCTTCGGGAGACGCGATGGAATCCTTGTCGCCGGCCACAATCAGGCCAGAGGCCGGGCAGGGCGCGAGGAAAGAGAGGTCGTAATGGTTGGCTGGCGGCGAGATGGCGAGGAAGCCGTCAATCTCCGGCCGCCGCATCAGCAGTTGCAGCGTGATCCAGGCGCCGAAGGAATAGCCCGCGCACCAGACAAAGCGCGGCGATTCCGACAGGTTCTCCAGATAGTCGAGCACATAGGCGGCGTCTTCCAGTTCTCCGATGCCCTGGTCATAGGTGCCCTGGCTGCGGCCCACGCCGCGGGAATTGTAGCGCAGCACGCCAAAGCCGTGCTTCTCGAACAGCTGGTACAGCATGATCGTGATCGGGTCCTGCATCGTTCCGCCCGCTTTCGGGTGGGGGTGCAGGATCAGCGCGATCGGCGCGCCAGGGTATGGCGGCTCGGTGTAACGCGCTTCAATACGGCCCTGAGGGCCAGGAATGATGATCTCGGCCATCGCAACCTCGGCATTATTTCCACAGAAGGGGGGCTAGATAGGCCAAGTCGCCTTCAAAATGCAAATTTTTCTGCAGGGTGCGTCATTGCCCGGAAAAGACTATATAAAAGGGGTCATGATCTACGCCGATTACAACGCCACCGCCCCGCTGCGGCCAGAGGCCCGCGCGGCCATGCTCGCCGCCCTTGATCTGGGGCCCACCAATCCCTCCTCAGTCCACAAGGCTGGGCGGGCGGCACGCGCCGTGGTGGAAAAGGCGCGTGGAGAGGTTGGCGCTGCCATCAGCAGCCGCGCCGAAGACATCGTGTTTACCAGCGGAGGCACCGAATCCCTCGCGCTCGCCATCCAGGGCGCGGTCGCGGCGCTTGATGGCGCCGCCACTCTCATTGTCTCCGCCATAGAGCACGACGCCGCGACCAAAGCCGCCGCCCATGCCGGGGTTCCGGTCGAGACCGCCTATGTCCTCCCTACCGGCCAGGTTGACCTTGACGACCTCAAGGCCCGCCTCACCGCCTGGGACCGGAGCCTGAAAGGCACGCCCCTCCTCGTGCTGATGCTGGCGAACAATGAAACCGGCATTCTCCAGCCCGTGCAGGAGGCCGCCGCCCTGGTGCGTGAGGCGGGCGGGCTCACAGTTTGTGATGGCGTCCAGGCCCTCGGCAAGGTGCCAGTCAATGTTGCGCTGCTGGGCGTCGACTACCTCGCCCTCTCCGCTCACAAGATCGGCGGCCCGCAAGGCGTGGGCGCGCTTTGGCACCGGGCAGGCGCGCCGCTCAAAGCCGTGCAGTATGGCGGCGGTCAGGAGCGCGGTTTGCGCTCAGGCACCGAGAATGTCGCCGGCATCGCCGGTTTTGGCGCCGCGGTGATGGAAAGTGTGCGCGAATTGAAACAATATGAAACGCTTTGCACCCATCGTGACGCGATGGAAACGCGCCTGAAGGCCGAAGGCGGCGTCACCGTTATCGGCGAGGGCAGCCCGCGCCTGGCCGGGGTGTCCTGCTTCGCCCGCCCCGGCTTTCGCGCCGAAACCCAGGTCATGGCCCTTGATCTGGCAGGGGTTTGTGTCTCGGCCGGCTCGGCCTGCTCGTCAGGCAAGGTGAAAAGATCGCTTGTCTTGATGGCCATGGGCGCAGATGACGCCCTTGCGGAATCGGCGATCCGCACCAGCTTTGGCTGGAACAGCCGCCCGGAAGATTTCCGCCACGTCGCTGACGCCTGGCTGAACGCTGCCCGGAGAACTGTGCTAAAGGAATCCGTGTGATGGAATGCTGCGGCGGAATTGAAGAGCATGATGACGACTGCACCGATGTGAAGGTGAAGGAAGGCATTGATGCAAAGACGGTCGAGGCAGCCAAGCGCCTTGAATCGGAAAACTATTCTGCCGGTTTCGTCACCGAGATCGAAATGGATATGGCCCCCAGGGGCCTCTCCGAGGATACCGTCCGCTTTATCTCCGCCAAGAAAGGCGAGCCGGAATGGCTGCTGGAATGGCGGCTGGAGGCCTATCGCCG
>NZ_NCJT01000252.1 GCF_002282565.1 Hyphomonas sp. 34-62-18 | reverse complement strand
CGCAGGCGGACGCCGCGCAGAATGACCGCCTGCGGACCATAGCCCATATCCGCATCCTCGATTTCCAGCAGCGGCGGGGCGAGCACAGCCTCCGAAGCCGGAAAGTTGAAAGGCGCCGTGCGCTCTTCCAGCGGAATTGAAATCTCCTGCATCTTTTCCAGCATCTTGATGCGGGACTGGGCCTGGCGGGCCTTGGACGCCTTGGCGCGGAACCGGTCGACGAAGGATTGCAGGTGAGCCCGGTCCTTATCCTGCTTGGCTTTCTGGCTTTCAAGCTGGGCGAGCTTTGCCGCGCGCAGCTTCAGCCAGTCATCATAACCGCCGGGCGTGATCGTCAGCTTACGGTGTTCCACCGCCATTGTGTGCGTGACCGAGCGGTTGAGCATTTCTCGGTCATGGCTGACGATGAGGACGGTGTTGGGATAGCGGCGCAGATAGCCTTCGAGCCAGGCGGCGCCTTCCAGGTCAAGATAGTTGGTCGGCTCGTCGAGCAGCAGGAGGTCCGGCTGGGCAAAAAGGGCGCCGGCGATGGCCGCGCGCATGCGCCAGCCGCCGGAAAATTCGCGCGTGGCGCGGGAAAGATCGGCATGGGTGAAACCCAGGCCCATCAGGATCTCCGAAGCGCGCGCCTCGGCCGACCAGGCATCAATGTCCAGCAGGCGAGCGTGAATATCGCCGATCCGGTCCGGATCGGTCGCGGTTTCGGCCTCCATCATCAGCGCATGACGCTCGGCATCGGCTTCGAGGACGACATCGAGGATGGTCTGATCGGTGGGGGCAACCTCCTGGGCGACCCAGCCGAGGCGGGCACCGTTCTGCAGGCGGATGGCGCTGTCCTTGGCGGGGGCGGCGATTTCCTCGCGGATGAGGCGCAGGAGCGTTGATTTGCCCGTGCCGTTGCGGCCGATGAGGCCGACTTTCCAGCCGGCGGAGATGCGCGCGGACGCGCCCTCAAACAGGGGGCGGGCCTCTACCCGGTAATCAAGGTTCCTGATCTCTAGCATGGGCGGGGCTTTACCCTGCTGCGGCGCAAAAGGCACCCCGTTTTTGCAATACAGCCATATCGCCGCATGGGTGCATTTTCGCCCTTTTCTTGCCGTTGTGCAGTGCACAAATCCTTAGCCATGAACACGCACACCTTCTCCACCCGCCTCAAATCCGGGAATGCGGTGTATCTGCGGCCCATAGGGCCGCGTGACCGTGCCCGGGAAGTGGCGCTGATCGCCGGATTTTCCGATCATTCGCGGTATCTGCGGTTCTTTACCGGGGCGAAGACCGTGCCGGAGGCCGTGATTGACCAGCTGGTCAATGTGGATGGCTATCATCACATTGCCTGGGGCGCTTTGGACCTGGAAATGCCGGGCGCGCCGCTGATGGGCGTGGTGCGCGCGATCCGCCGGGAGGACAGCGATGTGGCCGATCTGGCGATGGGGGTGCTGGACGCCCACCATGGCAAGGGGCTGGCACGGCTGCTGATGGCGGCGGTGGTGCATGATGCGATTGAGGCGGGCATTACCCGCTTTGCCGCCGACACGCTGGCGGAGAACCAGGCCGCGCGGCGCCTGTTCCTGGCCATGGGTGGCCATGCGACGGGGCGCGACGGGCTGGTGGTGACGTTTGAGTTTGACGCAAGCGTTGCGGCCGAGCGGCTGGATGCGATGGTGGCGCCCGAGGCGCTGGCCGATCTGCGCGAGGCGCTGGGGCCGAGGCGCCCTGCCCCGGCCCGCGCGCCGACTGATCAGAGCGCCTGAACCTTATCAGGCTGCGCCGTCGAGGATGTCCTTGAAGCCGCTGGGCGCGTGTTTGCCGAGGAAAAGCTGCTCATAGGCGGCGACGCCGACCGAGGTTTTTCCATCCGGTCCCTTATGGGTTGCCCGGACGATTTCCTGGATGTGCAGGTTTTCGATCTCGTTCCATGGCGATTTGGCAACGTCATAATCTTCGCGGGCGACCATCAGCTGGTCGCCGTGGAAGACGCCGTGGCGATACTTGGCGTGATTGTAGCCAATGCCCTTCATCAGGAAGGTGCCCATCGGCTCATAATCCACCGTATGCGGACGGCCTTCATGGTCCTTAGCGGTGAGTGTGGCCGAGGCCATGCGGCGGGTGCCCTTGGCGTAACGCACGTCCATGTTGACGTCGCCCATATGCATGCCGGCGCCCTGAGGCGCGCCATCCATGACGATGGAGGTGCGCGTGTTCCAGGGCTCGCCATGCTCATCATGGTTCACATGGTAGAACATCGAAAGGTTCTGAAAGTTTGTCGGCACCCAGATCCAGTAGAATTGCGGCGGCACGGGCGGATACATGGGCTGGGGGTCGGGCGCGCCGATGGGGCGCACGCCCCAGGAGCGGTCGCGCGTGCCGGTGAAGTCTTCAGGCTTCACGGCGATTTCCTTGCCATCGATGCGCAGCTTGCCCGACCAGGTGCCGTTCTGCGTCATGCGGGTGAGGTCCATCATCATGCGCGGGCCGATGCGGCGGGTGAAGCGCGGCTCCTCAATCGGGAAAGCACGGCCGGTGAACTCAACGTCCAGCGCGATGCCTTCGGTCTCTTCCAGCTTCAGGCGGACGCGCTTCAGCGGCTCCAGCACGGTGACCGACAAGCCGCCGACATAGGTGTCCATCCGTTCCATATTGAGCGGGCGGGAGAAAAAGACCGAGGACTGCTTGCCATCGCGCAGCACGGAGACGGCGCCATCAATGACGTTGAGATGCGGGTAGACGCCCATGGCGGCGGCGAAGAAGGTCTTGCCGTCAGCGCTGTAGCCATTGAAGAAGTACCGGTCGTAGAAATTGCGGTCCGAGCCCGAGAAGGCGACCGGCTCCGGCGTCTGGTGAATGGGGTATTCGTCTCCGGCAGTCAGCATCGGGGTGTCCTTCCTTAGGGTGACCTCTTGGCGGGCGGGTCTCAGGGGGTAGGTTTGCAAGGCGGCGCGCCCGGATCAAGCGGTGCCGCGACGGGAGGGGCCCATGACAAAGTTCACTGCCGAGGAGGCAAATGCGTTTCTGGCCAAGGCCTTTCCTGGCCGGGGCCATCAGAACCAGGTGCTGGTGATGGAAACGGGCCGCGCTGTGATCCGGCTGGAAGCCGATGAGACGCATCTGCGGCCGGGCGGCTATATCTCCGGGCCGACGCAGATGAGCCTGTGCGACACGGCGGCCTATATGGCGATCATGACGGTGACGGGCCTTGAGCCGATGACCGTGACCAGCAATCTCAACATCAACTTCCTGCGGCCCTGCATCGGCAAGGTGGTGATTGCCGAAGGCAGGCTGATGAAGATTGGCCACGCGCTGGCGGTGATCGAGGTGGATGTGCGGATTGAGCACGCTGACAAGCCGGCGAGCCACGCTATCGTGACCTATGCCCTTCCCCGGAAGGGCTGAGCGTTACTGATCCTTGCGAGGGTTTACGATGAACCGGCTTGTCTCAGCTGCGGCGTTTGTTGGTTGGCCACGCTCTACGGGCTGACGCATGCGGTCGTGGCCCTCGCTGCCGGACTATCCGGCCGGGGCGGAAAGATTGCCGCAGGCGGATGGATGATCGTGGCAGGCGCCGTGATTTTTGCCGGGACGCTATATGCCATGGCGCTGGGCGCGCCGCGCTGGCTGGGCGCGGTCACGCCAGTGGGCGGGATCAGCCTGCTGGCAGGTTGGGTGATGATCGGGCTGGGCGGCATCGCCTCGGCGCGGCGGGATCAGGATGCGGCGCCGTAAGAGCCCGTGTAGCGCTCGGCCAGATCATCGGCGACGCGGCGGGCGTCATCAATGGCATCGGCAAAACTTCCAAGCTCTGTCTCGATGGGGGTGATGTCCATGTCGGCGCGGGCGGATACAATGTCGAGCGCCTCGCGGAAATTCCGGTGGGCCATCTGCGCACGGACGAGTGCGCGCTCATAGGCGATCACGTCATTGCGATTCGAAGCATCGCTGCGGGAGTTATCGAGCACGTCGCGCGCTTCCCGGGTGACGCCTTCCAGACCCTTGCGGGCTGATTCGCTGTCAGCGGAAATCTTGGCCAGGACCAGCACCGGCGCGCGCGTATCTGCCCCGATATCGGAGGCATAGGCCGGCGGCATCTGATCAGAAGCGCTCCGCCCGCGGATCAGCAGGTCTGCAAAGCCGGCGAGGCCTTTATCGGCCTCTGCCCAGCCCTTTTCGGCCAGGTGATCGCAATAGGCATCGGAGGATTTGCGCAGCTGGGATTGGCTCTTGGTTAATGCGGTCTCAACCGTGGTCTCGCCCGGCACAACTGAAACAGTTGCGCATCCCGCCAGAAGTCCTAGGGATACACAAACAAGAACGCTACGCATCAATTCGCCAACCGCATACAGCCAGTTTCCCCAAGTGTTGTTAACACTATGGGTGTGAATAAGATAAGTCCAGTCACGCTAGTCATTGTGGCAGACGATAAGTGAAGAGCGCATGAACAGACGCCAGTCCCGCCGTATATTGTATCACCGGCATGAAGCGCATGCTTCCGGACGGCTGCGTGTGTCGGATCTGCATGAAATCTACTGGGAAGAGTCCGGAAATCCGAAGGGCATCCCGGTGGTGGCCCTGCATGGCGGGCCGGGCGGCGGCTCCAGCCCGGAAATGCGGCGCTTCTTCGACCCGGACCGTTACCGGATTTTCCTGTTTGACCAGCGGGGATGCGGCCGTTCCACCCCGCATTCGGAGCTGCGCGAGAACACGACCTGGGATCTGGTGGCCGATATCGAGACCCTGCGCAAACATGTGGGCGTGCAGAGCTGGCTGGTGTT
>NZ_NCJT01000522.1:780-1409 GCF_002282565.1 Hyphomonas sp. 34-62-18 | reverse complement strand
CTCTCCGCAACCGGCCCCGTGCCGGTCTCGGTGCGCATCTGAAGAGTCCATGCCGCGTCCTCATTGCCAGATCAGGGCCGGAAAGCAGGCAGGCAAAAGTGTGCAGACGCCAGAAGCGCCTGCGACGAAGCCATCCGCAAAGAATGCGTTTGACAGGGTTCATGCTCAACCAGGGTTTCCGACGCCCCGAGCCCTTCCGGAGAAGGTACTAAAGGGAGTCTCTCAAAAACCGGACCGGGTTGCAACCCTAATAGGAAAGAAAGGTGGGCCGTCGGAAAACCGCGAAGCATGAGCAACGGGGCGCAGGTTTCAAACCAGGGTTCTTATCGCTGCGCCGGCCCACCCAGGGGGTATATGCCCGCTGGGTCTGTCAGGCACAACCGGCGCGTGGGCGAAATACCCTGACCCGGCAAGCCTTAACGGGACCAGCCTTAGAGCGTATGATACATAGAGCGCCGCAATTGCCCGGTGTGAGAAGATTGCGGCGCGTTCCATGAAGAGTGCGCGGGAGCATTGGCAGATCTTTCAGGCAGCGCCCCGGCGAAGTGGCATACGGGCAGTCAGAGGAAATAATCCATGTGCGGAAAGTTCACCCAGATGGCCTCCTGGCGGGAGGTGCACGCCTTCTC
>NZ_NCJT01000522.1:0-704 GCF_002282565.1 Hyphomonas sp. 34-62-18 | reverse complement strand
GCGCGCAGGTCCGCCCGGATCATATGCATGCGCGCGCCGAGACGGTGGATCAGCTCCCGACCTTCCGGAACGCCTTCGCGCGGCATCGCGGGATTCTCCTCGTCCACACCTTCAATGAAGGCGAAGAGCTCGCCAGCGGAAAGACAAAACAATGGGTCATCACACCGAAGGATGGCGAGCCGATAGCGATCGCCGTGATCTGCGCCGCTGTGGGCCAGGGCGACGCAGAACTCTGGACCTTCGTGCAGGTCACCACACCCGCCAACCAGTTGATTGCGCCTTTAACCGACCGCATGCCCGCGATCCTGCCCCGGGAGGCCTGGCCCCTGTGGCTTGGCGAGACAGAGGCTACGCCGGCGGAGATCAAAGCCACCCTGACGACCTACGAGGAGGAAGGCCGCTGGGAAATCGCCCCGCAGGCGCGCCCGTCTGCAAAGACGCGGCCGGGCCCGCCTCAGTCCGATCTCTTCGACTAATCCGGGTCAGTCATAATTGCGTGTCCCCCAGAGATCATCCGGACAGTTTAGCCCCCATACCCCGGCCTTCGCAGACCGGGCCGCGCGCTCATCACCGGCAAAGTCTCCGTTGCTGTAACGTGGCCAGTCGCGCCCCCAGCCCGCCCGGACAAGCTGGCTTTCCAGGCTCTTGCCGCCCGCCTCGCAGCGGCCGACCTTGCGGTCATACCGATCAGTCTCCAGAATGAC
>NZ_NCJT01000251.1 GCF_002282565.1 Hyphomonas sp. 34-62-18 | reverse complement strand
GCGGCGTCGCGCACGCTGTCGCGCAAGCTTGGGTCGAGGCCCGAGAAGGGCTCGTCCATCAGGATGGCGGCCGGTTCAGGCGCCAGCGCGCGGGCAATGGCAACGCGCTGCTGCTCGCCGCCGGAAAGCTCATGTGGATAGGCATTGGCGCGGGGTTCCAGACCGAGGCGGGCGAGCCAGGCCTGCGCGCGGGCAATGGCTTCAGCCTTCGGCAGGTGTTTCAGGCCGAAGGCGACATTGCGGGCGGCAGTGAGGTGAGGAAAGAGTGCAAAGTCCTGAAAAATCAGACCGATGCGGCGCTTTTCGGCAGGCACCGTGCGGCCGTGCGCCGAGAGAACTTCCTCGCCGAGCCGGATTTCACCCTCATCTACGCCCTCAAGACCCGACAGCAGGCGTAACAGGGTCGACTTGCCCGCGCCGGAACCGCCAAGCAAGGCGGTGATCTGGCCGGGCGGCAGGCTAAGGCTGACCCCGTCAACAACCGCGCGGTCGCCATAGCGGCGGGTCACGCCATGAGCAGAGAGGGGCGCGTTCATTGATCCTCTCCGGGCCGGGAGCGGGAAAGCTGCCAGGACAGCAGGATCACTGGCACAAGGCCCGCGGCTGTAATGAGCAAGGCCGGCAGCGCGGCGGCGGCAAGGCGTTCGTCGCTGGCATAGGCATAGGCGCGCACAGAGAGGGTATCCCAGTTGAAGGGGCGCAACATCAGGGTGGCCGGCAGTTCTTTCAAGGCCTCAACGAAAAGGATGAGGGCTGCAACGGCTGCGCCGGAAAGGGCGATGGGCAAGTCCACTTCAAATGCCTGGCGGCTGGGGCTGGCGCCAAGGCTGCGGGCAGCATTGGAAAGAGAGGCAGGCGCGCGGGCGAGGGCGGCGGCCATCGGCTCGGTGCCAGCAGCAGTGAAACGGGAGGCGTAAACCCAGGTGAGCGCAAGCAGGGCCACACCGCCAGAGAGCGTCACCGGGAAAAGGGATATGATCGCAAGGGCCCCGAGCGCGAGGACGGCGCCTGGAATGGAGTAGCCTGAAACAGCGCTGGCGCGGGCAAAGAGGGCGGCCGGGCCCTTGGCGCGGGCTGCCAGCACAATCATCAGGGCCAGCACAAAGGCAAAGAGCGCGCCCGCGCCCGCCAGGATGACCGAATTTACCAGCGCGTCCCCGATTGGCGCGGCGCGGGTGCCGGTTTCGATACTGCGCCAGACCAGGCGGCCCACCGGCAAAGCAAACGCCGCCAGGAAGAGTGCAATACAGAACAGGCTGGCGCCGATGGCAGGCAGGCCGGTCAGGTTTGTGCGGGAGACGTGACGCCAGCGGATGGAGGAGTGCTGGCTGCCTGCCCGGCCCCGGCCCCAGCGCTCGGTGAGGATCAGAACGGCGATGACGCCGATCAGCACAAAGGCGAGCCGGGCGGCAGCGGCGGGCTCACCAAAGCTTTTCCACGCGCGGACAATGCCGAAGGTGAGCGTTGGGACGCCCAGGAACTCTGCGGCGCCATAATCGGCAGCTGCTTCCATCAGGGCAAGGGCGAGGCCTGCGGCGATGGCGGGGCGGGCAGCGGGAAGGGCGACGGCCCAGAAGCTGCGACCGGGGCTCGCGCCGAGGCTCCGTGCTGCTTCAAGAGCGCAGACCGATTGGGAGATGAAAGCTGAGCGGGCGGTCAGATAGACATAGGGATAGAGGGTGCAGGCAAGCACGAAGGCGAGGCCCGGCAGGGAATTGATATCCGGAAACCAGTAGTCTCGCGCTGACCAGCCGGTCGCGTCGCGCAGGGCAGACTGGATGGGGCCGCCGACGCCGGCCAGATCTGCCCATGCATAGGCAAGGACGTAGCCGGGCGCGGCCAACGGTAGAATCAGCAGCCATTCAAACACGGCCCTACCCGGAAACCGGAACATGGTAACGAGCCAGGCAGCAGGCACGGCGAACAGCAGGCAGAGCGCGCCGGTCAGAGCGAGGACCGCGAGCGTGCCGCCAAGATAGGGCAGAAGCAGTGTCTCCCGGATGTGCGTCCATGTTGGACCGCCGCCCTCCAAAAGGCCGGAGAGCAGCACCATCAACACAGGCACAGCAATGACGATGCCGGCGACGAGCGCCGGCATCTGTCTCGAAATCGGAAAGGCTGTAGCCTGTGTCAGTTCCAGCCCGCGCGATCAAAGATCGCCTGCGCCTCTGCCTGATGTGTGCCAAGCTCGCTGAGCGGAAAGTCGCTTTCCTTGAAGCCGCTGATCTGCTCGAGCCCTGCCGGAAGCGCTGCCCCGGCAACCACGGGTACGTCTTTTGTCTCGGTGGTCAGCAGTTCCTGCCCACGTGCGGTGGCGAGGTATTCGATGAACTGGACGGCCAGATCCTTCGACGGAGCATTGGCAGCAACTGCGGCCGCGACGACGTTGACGTGCGTGCCGTTGCCATTCTGATCCGGGAAGGACAGCTGCGTCTTGGCGGTCTTCAGGCGCTCTTCCGGTGTGCCATTAGCCAGGCGCACCCAATAGTAGTGGTTGACGAGCGCCACCGCGCATTCGCCCGCTGCCACGGCTTCAATCTGAGCCGTATCACCGCCTTGCGGCTGGCGGGCAAAGTTCGCGACCACACCTTTCGCCCAGGTTTCAGAGGCTTCGGGACCGTTGCGCCCGATGAACTCGCCCATCAGGGAAAGGTTGTAGATGTTCGTGGACGAGCGGACGCAGATCTCACCTCTGAGGCTCGGATCTGCAAGATCGGCATAGGTGTCGACTTCATCTGCCGAAACAACCTGGGGATCATAGACGATGATGCGGTAGCGTTTCGTGAGGCCAAACCAATGGCCATCCTTCTCGCGCAGCTGTTCGGGGATCGCCGCAGAAAGCTTTTCGGAGGAGACGCCCTGCGTGAAACCTGCTTCCTGAAACCGGTAAAGCGCGCCAGCGTCAGACGCGATGATCACATCGGCCGGTGAGCGGGCCCCCTCGGCCTTCATGGTTTCCAGCAACTCGGGCGCGCCGGACTCGCGCACATTCACGCGAATGCCGGTTTCCGCCTCGAAGGCGGCATACATGGCCTTGTCGGAGTCATAGTGGCGCGCGGAATAGACGTTGATGGTTCCGTTGGCACCGGCAGAAGGGGCGGCGGCTTCTTCCACGGGCGCGGGCGGCGTTTCCGGCGCGCTGGGCGCATCGGGATTGCCGCAGGCTGCCAGGCCGAGCGTCAGGCCGGCTACTGCGAGAATACGTTTCATAATTCTGGTTCCTTCAGAGCTGTGGGGACCAAACCATGTTTGAGAATGAATCGCAACTGTGCGATGTCGCGACGTTTTGCCCAAATTCTGACCGGTTCGCCCATCCTTTCTGCAGTTTTAGGGAGCTACGGGGAACCGGATGCGGACTGGCAGAGTTTTTGCAGTTGCGAAAACACTTCAAGCTCATGGGACAGTCTGTTAATAGACTGGTAACGAATAGACGGGTGGTGGGATATGACAGATGTCATCGTCGATTTCGATGTAGCGTCCACAGACGAGGATCTGCGCCTGAC
>NZ_NCJT01000250.1 GCF_002282565.1 Hyphomonas sp. 34-62-18 | reverse complement strand
TGCCCTGACCGATGGCACAGACTCCGTTCGCCCGGCAGCCCTGCGCGGTCTGGCACCTGACCAGACGCTGGTGCTCGTCAACGGCAAGCGCCGCCACTCCGCCGCCCTTGTGAACGTCAACGGCTCGATCGGCCGCGGCTCTTCGGCAGTTGACCTCAACACAATTCCGTCCCTCGCCGTTGGCGGCGTGGAAGTATTGCGCGATGGCGCCTCCGCGCTTTATGGCTCGGACGCGATTGCCGGCGTGGTCAATGTGCGCCTGCGCGAAGCCAATACCGGCGGCGCGGTTCAGGCGAGCTATGGCTGGCGCGAAACCGAATACACCGTACCCGTCATCGCCCCGACCGCTGCAGGTGTTCCTGATCCGGGCAGCACCGTCACCCGCGAGCGCTCGGACGGCCATGTGCTGACCGTTGCCGGCTGGAAAGGCTACAGCCTCGGCGCAGATGGCTTCCTCACCGTCACCGGCGAATACAAAGACCAGAACAACACCGAACGTGCTGGCTATGACAGCCGCCAGCAATATCCTGGTTCTTTCCCGGAAGGCGAAGCGATTATCAACCGTTTCAATGGCTGGACCGGCGAGCCTGAGCTTGAGCAGCTGAGCTTCTTCGCAAATGGCGGCTACACGCTGGCCAATGGCGTTGAGCTTTACGGCTGGGGCAGCTTCCAGGACCGCGAAACGGTCTCCGCTGGCTTCTTCCGCCGCGCCAATGATGCCCGCAACGTCATTGAAATCTATCCGAACGGCTTCCTGCCAAAGATCAACCCGACGACCACGGACTATTCGGCACTCGGCGGCGCCCGCTTCAACTGGGCCGGTTGGGACGTTGATGCCTCGCTCGGCTATGGCTCCAACAAGATGGAGTTCCAGATCATCGACACGCTGAACGCGTCGATCGGACCTTCTTCTAAAACTTCTTTTGACGCCGGCGGCTTTGAAGGCTCGCAGCTGGTGGCAAACGTCGGCCTCGTCAAAGGCTTCGCGATGGATGGCCTGGCCTCCGATCTCAACGTGGCCTGGGGTGTGGAAGCCCGTCAGGAAACCTATGAGATCTTCGCCGGCGAGCCGGACTCCTACCGCAATGGCGGCGTCCTGCTGCCCAATGGAAACCCTGCTCAAAGTGGATCTCAGGTCTTCCCCGGCTTCCAGCCACAGAGTGAACGTGACGAAGACCGCACCGCAGTCGGCGCTTATCTCGACCTTGAAGCCAACGTCACCGACAAGCTGCTTGTGTCGGGCGCCGTGCGCGGGGAATCGTATTCGGACTTCGGCGAAGCGCTTACCGGAAAGCTTGCAGCTCGATACGATGTAAATGACAGCTTTGCAGTGCGCGGCTCAATCCAGAACGGCTTCCGTGCTCCATCACTCCAGCAACAGTACTTTACAACGACGTCGACAAACTTCATCACGGTTATCGAAAACGGAGAGTCAGTACTTCGCGCATTTGATGTGACGACGTTTACGGTCGATGATCCAATCGCAATTGCGCTGGGTGCAACGCCGTTGGACGCAGAAAAGTCTGTGAACTACGCGCTCGGTTTCGTTTTCCGGACCGGCGCCTTCAATCTGACAGTGGATGGCTATCGCATTGATGTCGAAGACAGGATTGTGCTTTCGGAAAACCTCACTGCACAAAACGTACAGGATTACTTGGTTGACCAGGGATTCATCGGATCAGGTGGTGGCCGCTTCTTCCTGAACGGGGTTGAGACGGAAACTCAGGGCGTGGATATCATCGCCAACTACACTTTCCCTGAAACAGATTTTGGCACATTCCGCGGCACCCTCGGTGCCAATTTCAATAAAACGGAAGTGACCAAAATTCCCGACGTGCCACAGCTGGACGCTCTGTCACCGGCCCCCGTTCTCTTTGGTCGTGTGAACATTCTCACACTGGAAGAAGGCGCCCCGAAAGACAAGTTCACCGGCCAGATCGACTGGAACAGTGGTCCATTCGCAGCAACGCTGCGTGCAATTCGTTATGGTGAAGTTTTGGTTCCCGGCTCCGTTGCAGCATCTGACTACACCTTGAGCCCAAAGACGGTCATCGACCTGGAAGCACGTTACACTTGGAACGAGAAGCTTACTGTCTCTGTCGGTGCCGACAACATCCTGGATGAATACCCGGATGCGGCGCCTCAGGGCTTCAACAGCAGCGGCAATACGCCCTTCTCCACCTACTCGCCCTTCGGTTATTCGGGCCGCTTCGTCTACACGAAGGCAACCCTGAACTTCTAAGGCGCGAACACTCCGCTTACCAACAAACGCCGCCCTTCCGGGGCGGCGTTTTTCATTGCCCTGAGGGCAGCGCTTGATCTCTGCAGGCCCGCCCCTACTGTCCGGCGCTGACGCTTTCAAACGGTGGGACCGCCATGGCACGCATCCGCGCCAACGGGATTGAATTGGAATATGACACGTTGGGGGATCCGGCTGATCCGGCGATCCTGCTGATCATGGGCTTTGCCTTCCAGATGACACGCTGGCCCGATGCCTTCCGCCAGGGTCTTGCCGATGCGGGCTTCCACGTCATTCGGTTTGACAATCGGGACATTGGCCTCTCTCAGGAGATGGGTGGGTTTGCCAGCTATACGCTGAATGATCTGGCCGCCGACGCCGCCGGTCTCCTCGAGGCACTCGGCATTGAGCGGGCGCATGTCGTCGGCATGTCGATGGGCGGCATGATTGCGCAGCTGATGGCGCTCGATCATCCGCAGAAGGTTCACAAGCTCGTCGCCATGATGACGTCCTCCGGCGCGCCGGACCTGCCCCCGCCCACTCAGGAAGCCCTTGCCGCGCTCACAGCCGTGCCCTTGCAGCGTACGCCCGAGGCCATTGCAGACATCGCTGTGAAAGCCCAGCACGCCATTGGCTCAGCGCCGCATCTGCGCAACAGCGCAGACACCATCCGTCGCAACGCCATTGAGGACTTTCACCGCTCTGACCGGCCCTTTGGCGTTATCCGTCAGTTTACGGCCATTCAGGCCCAGCCGCGCTGGCATGAACGCCTTGGCGCCGTCTCCCACCCGACCTTCGTCCTGCATGGCGCCGACGATCCGTTGGTGCGGCCTGCAGCCGGCGAAGATATTGCCCGCCGCATCCCCGGTGCGCGCTTCAAGGCCCTCCCCGGCTGGGGCCATGATCTCGCCGACGCGCTGTCGGAAACACTCGCCAGCGAGATCACGGACTTCCTGAAGGAGTAATCCGTCAGCGGATGGCCACCGGGTTGACGATTGCCTGAACCGCGCCCTCTAGGCGCGGCGCGCCCAACGTGAAGAAGAATTCTGTCACGCCGTCTTCAGCAAGTTCGTGTGTCACCATGTTCTCGAGGATGTAGACCCCGTTCTTGGCCAGCAGCGTGAGGTGAACATCAAACGGCCGGGCCTCTTTCTCGAACGGGATGACTTCCAGCGCCCAGGTATCGGCGCCAACGGCCACGGCGCCAAGATCAGCCAGATACTGCGCGCCCTCGACGCCGGGACCTGGCTCCGTGGGCGGAAGATCGGCAGACCCCTCATTG
>NZ_NCJT01000048.1 GCF_002282565.1 Hyphomonas sp. 34-62-18 | reverse complement strand
CTTTTCAAGTGTCTCCAACAATTCTGCGAGACCATTTGCATAGTTCGTTTCGAAATTGAGATATTGCAGCTCCCCCATGCCGAAGACTTTTTTGAAGCGCTTCACACGGAGCGGAAGGATGAACTTGTCATCGCCGATTTCTCGAGAAACGTCTGTCGCGATGCCGATCTCTTCCTGGACGCCGTCTTTCTGCAAGCCGATGTCGGTGCAGATCAGCAATTGCTTCACCGCCCTGTTTTGAAGCGTGCTGGTCAGCGTCTTGCGCCAGCGTTCGCCAGCTTCGAGATGCAGAATGTCGGCAAAGACCTTATACCCCGCAGCCTCAAGGCGAGGGGCTAGCCATTCGGTGAATTCGTTGTCTTCCGGCGTCGCCTTCGTGATGAAAATAACGTCGCGGTCTGGGGTGGGGCTCGTCATGTTGTCTCGCCGATATTGGTTCCTTAATCATGATCGAGCCTTCAGGCGAACGCTTGCCTCACTTGACCGACTCCGTGTTATCTAAAACATTGTATTGATTCGTAGTGTTTTGCCGATGAACGTCTTAGGCAATCGCGTATCGTTTACTTAAATTCGAGCGGGTTTTGCGCGTACACTCGTGTTGGGGAAGCGCTGACCTACCGCTCTTGAGCCAACTTTCAAGAATGCTCTTGTCGCATACGATAGTCCGGATGGTGCCCACAGCCTTCGCGGCCCTTGCGACGCTGGGCGTCGATCCATTCGAGGACTTCGGCGAGGGGCCAGACGACGCATCGCGGTGTCAGATAGAAGCGCTGCGGGAATTCGCCCTTCTGTTCGAGTTCGTAGATCGTAGTGTCCGACAGCGGCACGAGCTTGCGGAGCTCGGGCCGCCTCACGGTCCGACGCCTGAAGATATCGGCGGGTGTGATGCGTTCGGGATCGGTTGACGTGACGGGAGCAGGGGCCTTTGGAGGCGGGTTCAGGTCCCGCGCGAAATCCTTAAGCCCTGTGCGCCCGCCCTCCTTTACGCGATGCAACATGACGCACTCCGATTATCCCGTCTTCGCCCGGTTCCACACCATGACGCCGGTGCCGTCCTTCTCGTTCTCGAAGAAGGCAGCGCGCATGGGGCTGGCAAAGCTTGGGTCATCAAGTTTGACGGCGAGATACGGCGTTTCGCCGTCCTTGCTTTCCTGACGCCAGGCGGCGCCGAGTTCAGCGCCGCCGGCATAGAGGCGGAAGTCGGGTGCGCCGTCCGAGGCCTTGTCACTGTTGGGGACAAGCTGGGCTTTGACATTGATGGTCATGGTGCGGATGGTGCCGGTATAGCTGCCCTCCTTGAGGGTGAACGTGCCGATCTGTGCCATGGATTTATCCTTCCGTTTTGGCGTTGGTGTGAAGAGCGCGGCGCGCCCGCTTGAACCCGGCATCTGATGCCAGGAAGCTTTCGATCATGGCCGGGATCAGCGTTTCGGGCTTTTCCTCCGCGCCATAGGTCTGACGGTAGATTTCGGCATAGTCCGACAGCGCGCTGGCCAATTCCGGATCGACCGAGAGGCTCATGCGTACCGGTGTGCGGTCGGGAAGGCGATCGAGACGAAGGGTCATCGTGTGGCTCCTTGGGGGTGGGGTCTGAGGATGAGGTCGCGGGTGACGACCACGCGCACCGGCCAGCCGGGACGCACGCGGATTGTTGGCTGGATGCCGAGATTGCGTTCGACGACGCGCTGGCCGGCCTGGTTGACTGTGTCGGTGGTGCCGCGGCGGATGGCGCGTTCCAAGTCGCCGTCACCGTCTGCGCCGAGCTCGGCGCCGATCCCGAGGATGGTCGCGAGACCGGCGGCGAGGAACACGCGGTCCCAGTGATGGTCGGTGCGGTCCGACAGGCCTGCAAAGCCCTGCGCATCCGCACCCGGCGCAGAGATGACGATGGAGGACCCGTCAGGGAAGATGATCCGGTCCCAGGTGACGAGCGCCCGGTCCTGGCCGAACGAAACCTCGGACTGGTAGCGCCCGATCAGGCGCGAGCCTTGCGGGATGAGGAGGTACTGGCCGGTGACGGTATCGTAGACGGGCTGGGTCACCTGAGCGACGATGGTTCCGGGCAGGTCCGAGTTGATACCGGTGACCAGCGAGGCCGGGATCAGTGTGCCCGCCATCACCTGATAGGGCGAGGCCGGGTCTACGACGCCGTGAGGATTGTAGATGTCGGCACTCACGTCTTCGCTCGCGAAGGCGAGCTTGCGGGATTGCAGGTTGGTATCGCTTGGCTGTCCGAAGGCTGACGGCGCCCCCTGCGGCAGGGCAGCGAGCGCCAGCAGCTCAGAGCCGAGATCAAGTGCGGGGTCGCGATAAGCGGGGCGGGTGTCGGTGGTGCTTGCCGTGCCGCTCTGAGAATCGAGCCGGAAAAAGACCGGCGCGCGGGCCGCTTCATCGGCAAGCGCGGCTTCGCGCATGCGCCTTGCGCGTTCGGCCTCGTCGGCCGGGTTGGGGCGGAAGTCGTCCTCGAACCGGGTGACATATTCCGGCTCTATGCCCAGCTCGCGTTCGGCGCGCAGCATGGTTGCGCCGAGATCGCCAGACAGCGGCGGGCCGAGAGGGGTGATGCGGTCAGGGCCTGGTGCCACGTCGCTATAGCTGGCCGGAAGCGTGGAGAGGCCTTCGGGCTTTCTTGTGTTGGTCGTGTTGTAGAGTTCGCGGCGGGCGTCCGGATCGACTGCGGTTGGCGGTTTCAGCGCGACACTCATCGCCGCGAACAGGCCAAGCACGCCAAGGCCTGCGCCGACCATCAGCACCTTGCGATTGATGCGGGTCACCGGCTTCGGGCTAGAGCGGATCTTCAGCCGCTCGGCATGCTCGTCAAAGGGGATGGGCTCGGACATCGGCTTAGTCCCCGAAGACCGCGGCCAGCGGCGAACGCCGCTCGTTGCGTGAGATGCGGACGACAGTCTGGTATCGTTCGCCAAGCCGAAGCTCAGCGGCGCGGAACAGCCGGTCGACGACATAGTAATTACCGCGCACACGGTAGTTCACCAGTTCCGCATCACCGTCCGCGCCGAGCACGAAGAGCGGCGGCATATCGGTCGTGGCAATGTCCTCCGGCATCTGGATGAAGACCTGTCGTCCATCATCGAAGACGCGAACGGGCTTCCAGTCCGGACTGTCGCCGGAGAGCCGATAATCGAAGTTGAGGCCTTCAAGGGTCAGGCCGCGTTCAATGCTGCCAGCGTCTCGTGCGATCGCGCGCTCATTGCGGGCGGTGAGGCCTGCCAGCTCATCGGCAGGGTAACCGAGATCATACAGATTATTGGACGCGCGACGCGCGACGCGCCGGGCAAGGAACGCGCCCGGTTCACCAACCTGATCGCCGAACCCGATGCCTCCGAAGACAAAGTCACCGAGGCGGTGAACGATACCCTTAAGGCCATCGCCGCCAGCCTGCTCATGGAGCAGGTGCTCGCACCGAAGTTTAACTTCGTCCCCAAGGGCAATGGCGAGGACAAGGACTTCGATTATGGCGAGGCCGGCTACGACGCGTCCCGCACCAATGTGGGCTTCAATGAAGACCGCGGCGAGTTCCAGATCGAGATCAAGGGCCTTGTGCAGCCTGAATCCGAGGAAGCGACCCGCATCTGCCAGGAAGACCTGAATGAGGTCATCACTGCCTTTGTTCAGGACAAGAAAGTACTCGAAACCGGCCTGTTCGACGGTGACCATGCCGGCGGCGATACGCCTGCAGAGGAACTCACCCTGGTGCGTATGGGGAAGATCGTCAGAGACCGCTATCCTGAGCTGTCAGAGACCGATCAGGAGGCAATCCGCCAGCGCGCGGTTGCCGCGCTCGCCCTGACGCAGGAGGCGGCCCAGGAGGCTGCAAAAGCCGCAGTCAGTGGCGGCGACGGAACCAAGGCCAATACCGCGCTGATCGATGGCATCCGGAAGATCGCGATGGATGTGCGTGATCTCGATATCGATCTCATCGACCGGATCAATCCTTTCGGGGCTGCTTACGCGATCCTCGCCAAGGCGATGAGTGAAGACAGCCTCAAACAGGTTGCTGCTGTGATTGCGGGCAAAAAAATCGCGCTCACCGAGGAAGAAGCCATGATGCTTGCTGAGCGTGCTAAAGCCTTCCTTCAGGAGCGTAACCGTCTGCCGTCGCTGACGTCAAACGACCCTTGGGAACGCCGGATGGCTGAGGGTATCGAGTACCTCAAGAGAAAAGTGAAGGCGGCGCGTGATGCCTGAAAAGTCCGCTGAAGAGCTGCTCGCCGAACTCGGTGTCGAAATCGATGAACCAAAAGCCGCAGCCCGCTCGCAGCAGGAAGAGCGGATCATTGTGGGGGATCATTGTGGGTTTTGAAGATATCCAGCGCTTCTTTCAAGAACATGGGCGCGCGCCACAGCACGCTGAAAATGGCGACATCTTTGAGCGGATGTATGCGGTTCGGCTCGACCGCTTGAAGGCCTTGCCTGAGGCACGGTTTGTGCTCGAGCCCATCGATCACCAAGGGCTGTTGGGGGACGCGGTACCCGCCCCCCAGACCAGCGCGACTGACCCGGAAGCCTTGCTTGCGGAACTCGGGATTGACGCCGACGCCACCAACGATGTCACCACCCTCAAACACGTCCGGCCCACAGCTGAACGCAAGGCGGCAGAAGAAATCGCCAATCGCACACCGTGCAAGGATTTCGACAAGTTCCGCCCCCTGTTTGAGAGCGTGAAGCAGGATCTCGATGATGGGATACGTCAGACCCGCGCGTTTGAACTCAAATCCGAAATCGAGCCAGGACGCTTCTTTATTGTTGGAGGCCAGATCGCCTACGTCGCCGATAAAGGTGAAGAGTTTACGCAGGAATATGGTGATCGAGATGCCCGCCTCCGGGTGATCTATGACAACGCCACCGAGAGCAATGTCCTGATGCGGTCTCTCCAGCGGGCCCTGAATAAAGATGATGCAGGACGACGCATCACCGATCCAACGGCGGGGCCGCTCTTTTCAGACAAGGCCAGCGAGGACGATACGGAAAGCGGGACAATCTATGTTCTTCGCAGTCGCTCGTCCGATCCGCGGATCGCGGAAAACCGCGATCTGATCCACAAGCTGGGTGTGACCGGCTGCAAAGTGGAGACTCGCATCGCCAATGCGGCAAAGGACGCAACCTATCTTCTGGCAGATGTTGAAATCGTCGCGACCTATGAACTTTTCAACATCAATCGCGTCAGGCTTGAAGCGCTCTTGCACCGGTTCTTCTCGGATGCACGGCTGGACATCGAAATTTTAGACCGGTTCGGCAAACCTGTCCGCCCACGGGAATGGTATCTAGTACCCTTGGATATCATCGACGCCGTCGTAAAAGCTATTCAGGACGGCACCATCAGCATGCTGAGATACGATCCGGGATCCGCTACTCTGGTCGAGCGTAACCGGTAAGGGCATCCCAGCCTCCTTCCGCCTCAATATCTCTCCCATCAGTCAGGTGGGCGGACGGTGCGTCTGCCAGAGCGCGGTCGCCGCGCAAGGGGGCGGGACTTCGTCATCTGTGATCGTCTTTAGGCGTCATACCTACAGCTTCCCCTTGCGCGCCGCCCTGTTGCGCTCCGGCTGAGCACCTCCTCGCCGCCCACCCGACTGTCGGGAAAAGAACGCGGGCGGGGAAGGAGACTGACATGACTGACCAGATTTGCACGCACGCGCACGTGGCAAAGCCCGCACCCGCGCGAAACGATAGGCTTCGCATATATGTGGCCTGCCTTGCAGCTTATAATTCTGGCTGCCTGCACGGCCGATGGATCGATGCGACCACCCCCGACGAGATTTGGGAACAGGTGCGCGCCATGCTGGCCGATTCGCCGGAGCCCGACGCCGAAGAATGGGCGATCCACGATTATGAGGGCTTCGAGGGCGCGAGCCTGTCCGAATACGCCTCATTCGAGACAGTGTGCGCGCTTGCCGATTTCATCGAGGAGCATGGCGAGCTTGGCGGCAAGGTGTTGAGCCATTTCGGCGACGACCTCGCAGAGGCGCGCGCCGTCTTCGACGAATACGCAGGCGAATACCGCAGCGCGGCGGACTTCGCCGAGCAGCTACACGAGGACACCGGTACCGAGATACCGGACTCGCTTCGCTATTACATCGACTGGCAGGCCTTGGCCCGCGACATGGCGCTGAATGGCGAGATCATGGTGTTCCAGACGGGCTTCGATGAAGTCCACATTTTCTGGTCACGATAGGGAGGGCTTCGACATGACTCCCGAAACCACACGCTATCGTTTCACCTTGGAAGAACTGCAGCAGGCTGACGACTGGGCGGAAGGGTTCTGCCTTGCCTGCCGCGCACCGCGCGGATGCTGCGAGCCGGATGCGAGCGCCTATCGCTGCGACGAATGCGGCGAACATGCCGTCTACGGCCCGCACTGGATCGCCATCGCAAGCCTCTTCAAGGAGGGCGCGGCATGACGTTCACGGAACGCTTCCAGACCTTCGTTTGCGAGGGCGACAGCATCACCTGCGAGGTTGCAGGCTTCGAGATCGTCGCGCGGATTGTGCGCGATGATTGTTCGGACGCGCCGGACGAGCGCCAGGACGGCTTCTGGCCCTCACTCTACAAGGACGCACCGGGATTTATCGGTCCGGGTCCGAACCATCGGCAACGCTTCGCTGAGGCGCAGACCAAGGCCGAAGCCGTCATGGAGGCATGGCGCAAGGATGAATGGTTCTATTGCGGGATCGTTTTGTCGGTCGCGCTGGAAGGCGTCACGCTGGACACCCATGCCGCCAGCCTTTGGGGCATCGAGGCGAACTATCCGGGTAGCGACAACGCATATCTGACGCAAGTCGCACAGGAGCTTTTGCCCGAGGCGCTGGACGCAGGCCGCGCCGCCGCCCGCCGCCTTTGCGCGGCGCTGGAAACCAGCGTGGCGCGCGCCTGACGGCGCGCCCCAATCTCAAAGCAAATCAATCAAGAAGGAGCCAGATCATGGCCCAGCCGATTCTCAAAACCATCCCGCTTTCCGAGCTTCGGATTTCAAAACTCAACATGCGCCACAGCCGCAAGAAGCCGGATGTGGCGGACATCCTGCCGTCGATCCGCGAGAGCGGCATTCGCCAGACTTTGCTGGTCCGCAAGGAGGGCGATCACTATGGCGTCGTTGCAGGACGGCGGCGCTACTTCGCGCTGAAAGCTATCGAGAAGGAGACGGGCGAAACCCCGCAAGTGCCCTGCGCGATCATGACCGAGGAAGACGCCGCGAGCGCCATTGCCGCGTCCGTCATCGAGAATGTCGGACGCCTGCCAGCTTCGGAAATGGAGCAGTACACCGCCTTTAAACGCCTGCACGATGAAGGGCGCAGCGTGGGCGAGATCGCCGCCTTCTTTGGCGTCACCGAGCTTCTGGTGCGCCGCGTTCTGGCGCTCGCCTCGTTATCGGAACCCATCCGCAAGCTCTACGCCGAGGACGAGATCGACCGCGAGACGATCCGCGCCCTGACGCTCGCTACGGAAGACCAGCAAGGCGAGTGGCTGCGGCTTTACGAGAGCGAGGACGAACGCGCGCCGCGTGGCCGGAACTGCAAGGCCTGGATCACAGGCGGGGCGATCATCACAACCGACAAGGCGCTTTTCGACATCGCCGACTATGACGGCCAGATCACCGCAGACCTGTTCGGAGAACATGGCGTGTTCAATGACCCCGACGCCTTCTGGAAGGCACAGTCCGCCGCCTTCGCGCAACGCATCGAAGCTTACATTGCAGACGGCTGGAAAGACGTGGTCTGCCTTGAACGCGGGGCGTTCTTTCATCGCTGGGACTATCAGACGCGAACCAAACGCCAAGGCGGGAAGGTCTATGTCGAGCTGCGCCATGACGGCACCGTGACCTTCCATGAGGGCTATATCTCACAGGCCGAGGCGCGGCGGCAGGAAAAGGCGAAGTCAGGCGATGACGATGCCCGCGCCGCACCTGTCAAACCCGAAATGTCCGGCCCGCTCGCTGAATACATTTTCCTGCATCGCCATGGCGCGGCGCAGGCGAGCCTCGCTGCGCAGCCTGCCATTTCCCTCCGACTGATGGTCGCCCATGCGATGACCGGCAGCGCGCTCTGGGATGTGCGTGCCCATGAATGCCGATCCCGCAAGGAGGAGACGCGCGCCAGTCTTGAGGCGTCGAAAGCCGCTAACGAACTTGAGAGAAAACGCACGCGCATCGCAGCCCTGTTCGAGGCGCTTGGCGTGAACGGTGAGGCACGGCGCAATGGGGACTCCTACCGCCTCTGCGAAATCTTCGCCGTCTTGCTCGTCCTGTCGGACGCGGAAGTCATGGAGGTGCTGGCCTTCACCATGGCCGAAACGCTGGAGGCAGGCGGTCCGGTCGTCGAGGCCGTACTGCATGTCTGCGAGACGGATTTGCCTTCTTACTGGAAGCCGCACCCCGCCTTCTTCGACCTGCTCCGCGACAAGCGCGTGATCAATGCCATGGTCGCAGACATCGGATCGAAGTCGCTTGCGGAAAGCTGCGCCACCGACACCGCCAAGGTACAGAAGCAGATCATCGGCAACCGGATCAAGGGTGGAGGATGCGAGCCCAATCCCGACTGGCGTCCCGCATGGATGCAGGTGCCGCCAGCCCGCCTTGTCGAGGGTGCAGGCTCACCGCCCGCCGACGCATGGGCGCGGATCGCGGGCCTTTTCGAGGGGCACAAAGACATTGAGTCAGCCGACGCCGAAACCTTCGATCAGCCAGACGCCGCCTGACCTTTCAGTCTCCTGTTCAGGCGGATGACGGAGCCGCCCGGTGACAGTCGCCGGGCGGTTTTCCGCGAACGAATGGATGCAACCGGAGCGCAGGCAGAGGGCTCATCGATTGAACCGCGCCGAAAAAATCGCCCGTCTTTGGGTCTCGCCGGGTCTTCCGAAGTGTCGGCCAGTGTTGGTTCACCTTGACCTTCCGTAATTATGCGATGATCGCCTTCAGGAGATGTACATCTCGGATGCGACAGTCAGTTCTGCTGCGGTCGCGACAGGCGAATCACCTGTGTCGCATGATGGGTCAGATCCTCGCGATGCGTGACGAGCAGAACGGTGCGATCCTGTAACGCTTTGAGCTGCGCGATCACTGCCTGCTCAGTGTCTGCATCAAGGGCAGACGTCGCCTCATCCAGCACCAGCACCGGGGCTGGTTTCAGAAGCGCACGTGCGATGGCGAGGCGCTGGCGTTGACCGCCAGAGAGACGATGGCCGCCCGGACCGATATTCTCCTCAATCCCTAATGGAAGATCACGGACAAACTGGCTCGCCTCAGCTTGTTCAAGGGCGAACCAGATGGCTTCATCGCTGGCAGTCGCATCGGCCATACGGAGATTTTCAGCAATCGTGCCCTCAAACAGCAGGGTTTGCTGGCTGACATAGGCGAAACTTTTGCGCCAGTTCGTCAGCCGATCCGCGGATTGGACGTGATCGCCGAGCGCCACTTTGCCCGTACTTGCCTGAACCAGGCCAAGAATAATATCAAGCAAGGTCGATTTGCCGACCCCGGAGGGCCCGAGAATGATCAGGAACTCGCCCGGCACCGCTTTTAGAGACAGCTCATTGAGGACGGGAACGCCGGGCTCATAAGCAAAACTGACCTTGTCGAGGCTGATATCGCCGGACGATGCAGGGCTGTCATTGCCACCGGTTTCCGGGGTCAGATCGACAATCTGATAACAGCGCCGCAGCGCGGCGAGCCCTTCCTGGATGGCGCCGCTGAGACCGCCCAGCGATCGCAGCGCGGGGCTGGTTACGAGAAGCGCGACGATGAAACCCAGAAAGTCGCTGACATCGCTTGCGCCGGACATGGCCCGCCAGCCGGCGATAACAAAGACAAGAGAGAGCGCAACACCGCCAAAAACTTCAAGAATGGGTTCGATGCGCGCCCGAAGGCGGATGACTTCCATCTGCAAGTTCAGGCGCTCGTTGAACTCGCTGGCACTGCGCAGACTGGCTTCGCGTTCCCAGCCAAAGGATTTGACGATGCGTGTGCCACCGATTGTTTCCTGCAGATAGTTTGTCGTTGCGCCAATGTGGGCCTGGGTCTGCGTGGCGCGCCGCGTGATCGCTGCAGCGATGCGGGTCATGACCGGCAGGATTACGGGCGCAAGGAGGAGCACGGCGAGGGCCAGCACCCAGTCCAGCCAGAGCATGATAACAAAACCGGCAAGAAGCTGGACACTGTCGCGAAGGAGAGAATTGCTCAGTCGGATCAGCATCTCGCGGATTGCGGACAGGTCATTGGTGAAACGCGAAAGCACATCGCCAGGTGCCAAGGCACGAATGGTCGAAAATTCGGCCCTCACAAACCGCTCATACATGCGCGATTGCAGATCGCGGCAGATGGTTAGCGCAAGACGGCTTGTCACCCGCATCTGAAAATGCAGCGACAGCGCCCGCCAGATCACAACCCCCATAACCAGAAGCGGCGCAAGCCAGAGGATTTCGGGGGACGCGGCCTCCAGGCGCTTGGTCAGAATGTTGACAACAAGCGCATAGCCGCTCGCGGCAAGCGCCGTCGCAGCAGACAGAAAGGCACTGACCGCAATGAGGCGCCAGTGTGACTTTATCTCTTCATGCCATAGCCGTCTGAGGACTGAGTCTTGCTTTGTCTCAGGCCCGGGCATCGGTATTGAGAGTGGCGGGCTGTTCTGGGTGTTGATGACTCTGTCTTTCAGTTTGAGTTTTCTTTTCACAGAACGTGTCGCGACGCCATTTGTGGAAACGATGCGCCGTATCCCGGAAGTAGCGACCGCCAAAGAAATACCGCACGATCGTATCATTGGGATAGCCAGCGCTCAGCGCCTCGGCTCGGGATTGATCCTGCAATGGCAGAGTGATGGTCTCATCGCCATCAGTTTTTCTGAATACGGTTGATGTCGATTCCAACTCATCGGGCTGCGCAGCGATCAGACCGGTCCGCGCCATCGCGACATGCAGCGTATCAGGTGTGAATCCATAGATATGGGCAAAGTGGAACCGCTCAAAAGTCGGTTTGCTGTTAGGCCGCATGTCCGGAACTGAAATATAGGCCACGCCCTCCGGCTTGAGCCAGTCTGACATGGCGGCAAGCGCAGCCATCGGGTCGCGCAGATGTTCGACGACCTGATTGCAGGTAATCACGTCGAAACTAGCCTGCGGGAGCTCGGCGTCCTGCCACGGGCTGTTGATCACATCAATCCCGTACTCTGAACGCGCAAAGGCCGCATAGCTTGACCCTGGCTCGATGCCCACGACCTCGCAGCCCCGATCCTTGGCCAGTTTCAGAAATTCGCCCGTGCCACACCCGACATCGAGCACCCTTGCACCGGGCTTCAGCCAATCCTCCAGTTTCGTGACCCTGTTCTTCGCATCCCGCATCGAACGCACCAGATGAAACTTCGGCGGGCGTTTTCCGGCCAACTGATAGTCAAACCTGTATTCATCACGATAATAGCGGTTGAGCTCCTCCTCCGTCGGCATCGGGTCGGTGCGCATCAAACCACACTCTGTGCAAGCAACGGTCTTCAAGGGTTTCCAGCGACGATCCTTGCTGCTGATCACGGTCTTGTCTTCACTTCCGCAAAGGTTACACGGAATGAACTCGCCACGATAAGGATAGGGTATGAAGGGAAGAAGACTTTGAAGGAGTTGTTTCATAAAGGTGCCCTCAGGTCTGTCATAAACCTGCGACCATCAGTCCCTTTCCTGATGAGAAGCTGACGGAGCCGGATCTTGCGTTTTCTGCTTGTCGAGGATCATCCCCGGCTCGGTGCCAGCCTGGTCGAAGCGCTCTGCGCCGAAGGGTATAATGTTGACTGGGTCACTTCACTTGATGAAGCGCACGCCGCCCTGCAGCTGGCGGCCTATAGCTTGCTGCTGCTTGACCTTGGCCTGCCGGATGGAAATGGACTGGACTTTTTGAAGGCCGTCCGGCGTGAGGGCCTCGAAACACCCGTAATCGTGCTAACGGCCAGAGGCGGTCTCAATGATCGGATTGATGGTCTTGACGGCGGTGCAGACGATTATCTGGTCAAACCATTCGAAATGCGTGAACTCTGTTCCAGATGCCGGGTAGTTTTGCGACGCCCCAGACAGTTGGCGCCTGAAACGCTTTCAATGGGAAACCTGGACTTCCATGACGAGACGTCGGAGATCAGGATTTCCGGGCAGGCCGTGACTGTCGCGCGTCGGGAGATGCAGTTATTAAGGGCCTTACTGCGCCGTCAGGACCGGGTGGCGACCCGCGATTATCTTGACAATGAACTCTACGCCTTCGACGCGGAAATGAGCCAGAATGCGCTGGAAGCCTCCGTTTCAAGACTGCGCGCTTTGCTTCTCGCAAATCAGGCAAATGTCGAGATCAGGACCATAAGAGGGGTCGGTTACTGCCTTCAGCTCAAACCTGAGACCGCGGCATGACGGGGACGGTTTCCGGCTGGTCCCTTGAGCGACGTCTGCGCAAACGACTCGCGATAGTCACGCTTCTGGTCACGCTCCTGACGTCAGCGATTGTCGGCATCCACTATGGCAGCGATGTCTCGGACCTTCGCCAGCGCAAGGTCCTTGAACGGGCCGAATCCATAGCGGCCAGTCTGGCAGAGATACCAGTTGAGACCATTGGGGCAGACACCCGATCGGACATGTTCGGACAGTTCTTTGTGACACATTCACAGGCGTATGGCTGGCGGATTCGGGGCCCGAACGGCGCGATTGTCGCAACTTCGGAGTTCAACTGGGCAGAACTGGTTACGATGCCGCCCTCATCTGCGGATGAATGGACACATCGCGTCAGTGAAAAGGGCTGGATCGCAGGAAAGCACTTTGCCTGCGGCGCATCGCGATGCGAGGTGCAGGTGATCGCCCTGTCAGATCCGGCTCATCTTTTGTCCTGGCTCATTGCCGGAGAGATTGGCGTGCATATCCTGCTACCTATTCTGCCTTTCGGCATGCTCATGCTCCTGGCCTCGCGGCGGGTAATTCATTCAACCCTCAGCCCGTTGCAGCATATGTCCGAGCGGGCACATGCCATTCAGGGGCTTCACGATGTTGAACCCATTGAAGTCGACGATGCGCCGCTTGAGGTGTCCGGGCTCGCAACGGCGCTGAATGAAGCACACCAGCGCCTGCGATCCGCTATGGAGCGGGAGCAGGCGTTTATCCTGGATGCCGCTCATACGCTGAGAACGCCGCTTGCCGCACTCGGCTCCCGTCTCGAGCTTGACGGAGCGGACGTCGACCCGAAGGTCCTGCGCGAGGATGTCGATGCGCTGACCCGTTTGTGCAGCCAGCTTCTGAATGCCGCGCATGCGGATCGCCTTGTGATTAACCCCCATCGCAGGATTGATGCTGGAACCCTTATCATGGACACGATTGCCCGGTTGGACAGGCTGGCTCAGAAATCCGGCGTTGAGCTTGCCTATGAATGTCATTCGGCAAAAACACTCATCCAGGGTGATGAGGATGCGTTGGCCATTGCGCTGACAAACCTTATCGAGAATGCGATTCAGCATGCTCCCAAGGGCTCAGAGATCCTTGTCTCGCTGCATGATGCTCCCCTTCGCGTGACCGTTTCGGATCAAGGGCCCGGGCTTGCGGACAATCAGATTGAAATGCTGGTCTCGCGTTTTGCGCGCGGTCGGGGGGCGCGCGATGGCGGGGCGGGACTCGGACTGTCCATCGTTTCGCGCATCATGGACGTGCATGGTGGACATTTGCGCTTCCAGACGCCTGAGAAGGGTGGGTTGGCGGTGTCGCTGGTGTTTGAATCGGACTGAGCCAAAATCTACATGATTGCACTCTTCCTCCTCAGTCTGGCGCTTTCCACCGATGCCTTTGCCGCATCGCTCGCACGCGGCGTTCGCGCCCGCGAGCGCCACTTGCCGACCGCGCTTGGGTCAGGCCTGATCTTCGGAACAACCGAAGGCGTGATGTGTCTTCTGGGCTGGATGGGCGGCAGTCTGTTTGCCGGGTCCATCGCCCG
This sequence comes from Hyphomonas sp. 34-62-18, assembly GCF_002282565.1. GTDB lineage: Bacteria > Pseudomonadota > Alphaproteobacteria > Caulobacterales > Hyphomonadaceae > Hyphomonas. The sequence goes on along the minus strand of NZ_NCJT01000048.1, from coordinate 3,356 downwards.
TTTCGATCACTGGATCGCGCTTGTTCTTCTCGGGATCATCGGTGCACGCATGATCAGAGAGGGGCTTCAGCACGACACCGATGACGCGCAAACTGCGCGCATGACTCTGATCGGAACCCTTGTCACGGCAATCGGAACCAGTGTGGATTCCGCCACTGTCGGCGTCGCGCTCGCCCTTGCCGGAACATCAGCCTATGCAGCAATCGCCATCGGTAGCGCCAGTTTTCTGGCGAGCACGGTCGGGTTCATGATCGGCCCGATGCTCGGCGCGCGCTTCGGGCACAGGGCGGAGATAGCAGGCGGGACGGTGCTCATCCTGATCGGAGCCTTCATCTTCTACGAGCACGCCGTTCTTGGAGCCGCTTGAGAACAGTTTGGCTTCGCGCACCTTCAGGATAGCGGCTTCTTTCTGCCAGTGAACATCGCCCGGACGAGGTTTTCGCGATGGGCAAAGCTTGATGCAACGACACCCAGAATATGCAGCGCGACAAGCCCGAGCGTCAGATACGTGAAGGCCGAGTGGACGGTTTCCAGGACTTCGCCGGACCCATCGTCGCCATATTCGTAATCGTTCTCATCATCGTCTGAATAGGACCGCGTTTTCTGAACAGGATCGGGGCCATCCTGCTGCGTCGCCACGATCCCCGCCAGGGGGCCCCGACCTTCCTCGACCGCAAGCAGCGACATGCCGGAAAGGGTCGTTCCCGCAAGCGCCAGCAAGAGCGCGATGATCATCGCCGCGCCTGCTGGATTGTGCCCGAGATGACGGTCCGCCTTCCCAGACACCAGACCGCGAAGATACCGGAAAACGGCACGAGGCCCCGTCACGAAGGAGGAAAACCGGGCGTGTCTCGTGCCAAGCAGTCCCCACACGAGGCGGATCACAACGAGGCTCGCAACCGTATATCCGGCCCAGTGATGGATCCCCTGAAACTCGTCGCCGCTGAGATAGGCGGTGAAGAAGGCGATGACGATTGCCCAATGACCGATCCGCACGACCGGGTCCCAGACCCGGACAGTTTCCTTCGGTTTTTCCTCAGTGTTTATGATCACTCCTCGACGCTATAGCTTCGAGACATGGATAAGATCGGGAGCGCTGGCGGCCTATTCGTCAAATGACAGGCAGGGTGTTTTCCCGAGCAGGAAAGGCCCGCCTATGTCGGATGACAGAGACCACAACCGGCTCCGGATTACCTCGGCGTTCGTGTTCGGTATCATCGCTCTCCTGATCGCTGCAGACCTTCTGCTCGACAGTCGCGATGGGGTCGGCTGGTTTCATGTGGCTCTGGAAGGCAGTGTCCTGGTCGCGGCACTCGCCGGTGTGTTCGTGATGCTGAAGCGCTTCAGGCGCGTCGATGCGGACCTCGCCCTCGCGCGGGAGGTTGCCGAGCGGTGGCGAGGGGAAAACCAGTCCCTGTTGCAGGGGCTGAGCGCTGCGATCCGCGTACAGTTTGATGCCTGGGGCCTGACCGAGGCCGAGATCGAAATCGGCTTCCTTTTGCTCAAAGGCCTCAGTCATCAGGAGATCGCCGACATCCGTTCGACGAGTGAGCGCACGGCGCGCGAGCAGGCCCGGTCGCTCTATCGCAAGGCAAGCCTTTCCGGGCGCAATGAACTCTCTGCGTTCTTCCTCGAGGACTTGTTGCAGAGTGCAGTGTCAGGCCGACCGGTCTCCTGACAGGAACCGACGCGACGCACCTGAACGGGTTCAACCGTTTCCACCAAATGCGCTCAGAGCCCCTTGTTCCCGTCTCATGCCGTGTGACCTGGACGACGCCTGTCGGGCCCTGAAACCGGCCATTCAAGAAAACTTCCCCGCCGCTTCGCGGCTCCTCGCGGGACAAGTTTTCTTGTCTGTCCGGTGCTCCACTCCGTTTCGCCCGCGAGCGGTTCAGGCCCGCCCTGCGCCGTCCTTTCGGTCCGACGTCGACGGGGACAAGGGGTCCCCAAGACACATGGAAACGAAAGGAACCACACCATGGCCAACGCACTCGGATATGTCAGCGAAACCAAAACCGGCTTCGAAGGCGCTCTTGCAATGATGAACCTCTCAGCCGCGATCCGCATCGAGAAGAACGCGGAGAAGGCCGCCGACGGACAACCTGACTACCGCATCTTCGCCGGAGAAACCTCGACCGAAATCGGCGGCGGATGGCTTCGCAAAGCCAAGGCTTCGGGCCGCGAATATGTCTCGATCACGCTTGCAGACCCGCAGATTGGCCCGCGCAAGATCTACGCAAACCTTGCCCCCGTGAAAGGCAAGAAAGGACGCCACGTCATCCTCTGGAACCCGCGGGACTAAGGGTCGCATCCATCGCATTTGAGCCGCTCCGGAGACCACCTCCGGGGCGGCTTCTTTCGTGCTCAGGAAGGGGGGAGAAAATGCAACAGGGGCATTTTCTCCGTCCAAACTGGCGCAGTTCGCGGCAAGTCTTTGCCAAGCCTGCAGGAAGAAAAGGAGCGGCTGCAATGACACGAAACAGACCTAATGATGATGACTGGCCGGAGCTTCTCACCGTGACAGAGGCGGCAGAATTCCTGCGCCTCACACGCTCGACCCTGGATCATTATCGCTGCGAAGGGCGCGGTCCCATCTACCGCAAGCATGGCGCGCGGGTCTTCTATCCGAAGCCCGAACTCATCGCCTGGTCGGAGCGCAACGCCTATGCCTCCACCTCCGAGAAGATCAGGCATACCAAATGAGGCGACGCATGCTTTGGGCCACCGGCGCGGGCATTGGCCTCGCACTGTTCGGGCTATTCCTTTCTCCCATGGATCGCCTGATCTGGAACCGGACGGGCAGCGCACCGCAAGGGCTGTACTGGCTGAGCGACGAGCCATTCACGAAAGGCTCATGGGGCGTCATCTCAGCCAGCAGCGCTGAAGCGCAGTGGGCTGAGGCACAGGGTTTTGTCGGTCGCGACTGGCCTCTGCTGAAGCAGATTGCAGGCGTTCCCGGCGATGAAATCTGCCGCTTTGGTGGTGAGATTCTGATAGATGGCGAACGTGTTGCCGAAGCGCGGGAGGTGGATTCAAAGGGACGTGCACTGCCGGTCTGGGAAGGCTGTATCCTTCTTCAGGAAGACCAGTTTTTCCCGCTGAACCCGCATCCGGATTCGGTCGACGGGCGCTATTTCGGGGCGGTAGCGCGCTCTGATCTTGTTGGCGTCGCCCGTCCTCTTATGACATCTGATCATTGATGGACCGCAAGCGTATGCAAAGCGATGCAAGGCGGTGCATCGACCGGAAAAGCGAACGTATCCGTCCGGAGGCAACACATGATGTCAGGCCTTGACGGGATTTTCCGCCTTCCAAGCCCATGGCAGGAGTTCGCCGATCCGATTGGCCGGGTGGCC
>NZ_NCJT01000047.1 GCF_002282565.1 Hyphomonas sp. 34-62-18 | reverse complement strand
CTGCGGGAAGCCGAAGTGCTGCTCGGCGTGGAAGGCGCAGCCGACACCGCCGCTGCCGCGCGCGAGAAGCCGCGTGTCGCCGTGGATGCTGTGTTCGACTCTGTCTCGGTGGCCACCACCTTCCGGGAGGAGCTGAAGAAGGCCGGCGTCATCTTCATGTCGATTTCCGAAGCCGTGCACGAGCATCCTGAACTCGTGAAGAAATACCTTGGCTCGGTCGTCCCTACCTCCGACAACTTCTACGCCACGCTCAATTCGGCGGTCTTCTCCGACGGGTCTTTCGTCTACATTCCGAAGGGCGTTCGCTGCCCGATGGAGCTGTCGACCTATTTCCGCATGAATGCGGAGAACACCGGCCAGTTCGAGCGTACACTGATCATCGCCGATGAGGGCGCTTACGTCTCCTACCTGGAGGGCTGCACGGCGCCGATGCGCGACGAGAACCAGCTTCACGCTGCCGTAGTCGAGCTCGTCGCGCTGGATGACGCCGAAATCAAATACTCCACGGTCCAGAACTGGTGGCCGGGCGACGAGGAAGGCAAGGGCGGCATCTACAACTTCGTCACCAAGCGCGGCGATTGCCGCGGCGCCCGCTCCAAGATTTCCTGGACGCAGGTGGAAACCGGCTCTGCCGTCACCTGGAAGTATCCCTCCTGCGTTCTGCGGGGCGATGATAGCGTGGGCGAATTCTATTCCATCGCCGTAACCAATGGCCGCCAGCAGGCCGATACCGGCACCAAGATGATCCATCTGGGCAAGCGCACGAAAAGCCGGATCATCTCCAAAGGCATTTCGGCGGGCAAGTCCGACAACACCTATCGCGGCCTTGTTTCCATTCACAAAAAGGCCGAAGGCGCGCGCAATTTCACCCAGTGCGACAGCCTGCTGATCGGCGACCGGTGCGGGGCCCATACGGTCCCTTACATCGAAAACCGCCGCGCCGACGCTCAGCTGGAGCATGAGGCGACCACGACCAAGCTTTCCGAAGACCAGCTCTTCTATGTCCGCCAGCGCGGCATCGGAGAGGAGCAGGCCGTGGCCTTGCTGGTGAACGGCTTCGTGCGCGAAGTGCTGCAGGAATTGCCGATGGAGTTTGCCGTCGAAGCGCAGAAACTTCTGGAAGTCAGCCTTGAGGGCAGCGTTGGCTAGATTGCGCTTCTTCTCCGGCGCGCGATAGGATCAGCGCCTCAAGGAGAGACGCATGAAATTCTGGATGTTCGCGGCCTTGCCGCTGGCCGCGCTGATTGCCTGCACGCCCAAAGCTGAGGCGCCGCCTGAAGGGCCCCCCACCGCTGAAGAGACGGCAGCAGCGCCCGCCGCTCTGCCCAGCTGCGCCGAGGCGGAGACCGCCAGCGGCATCCAACTACCAGAACTCACCCCTTGCCGGCTGGAACTTGGCGAGGGGCGAAGCATCATGGTCAGCTCCACAGGGATGTCTGACGGTGAAGGCACCCTCCGCGCAGAGATCACCGGCGCCGATGGCGCCCCGCTGCAGGTAATCGAGGAAACTGCCACCGGCTTCTACAACTACCCCTATCTGGAAGACCTTACCGGGGATGGCGCGCTCGATCTTTTGGTGCCGCAATTTTCCGGCATGGTGAATACGAGCTACGCCTTCTGGGTGCAGGGGCCTGAGGGCAAGTTCAGCAGAGCAGGCGAGCTTTCCGGCTTTGAAATTACCCTTGGCAGTGATGGCCTGATCGCCGCGTCTGGCCGCTCGTCTGCAGCGGAATGGGAAACGGGCTATTATTCGGTCGACAATGGCACGTTGACGGAGGTCGCCGCCGTGTTGACCCGCCCTGGCCTTGAGGAAGTCGACCCGGCCTCGGATCTCCCGGCCTGCGAGGTTATCCGCGCAGCTGAAGGCGTGGATACCGCGCCCTTCTGCCCGCCGGAGGCTGGCGTGCCGGCGGAATAATCTCCTTCAGGCACGGAATTTGCTGGGCTGGCCGCAGCAAAAGGCTCGCCCGCAGGGGATTTACCATGAAAAACCTCGTCCAGATCGCTGCGGGCCTCGGCCTCGCTGCCCTGACGCTGGTGTCCGCCTGCGCCACAGCTACGGACGTTTCGCCTGAGGAAGCCGCCGCCAGCCGCGCCCGGCTTGCGGCTGTCTCGCTGCTGCCCGATTGCGCCGATGCAGAGGCGCTCACCGGCAGCCCTACCGAGCGTATTCCCGATTGCCGCCTCAGCGCCGCCAAAGGGCTCTACCTGACGCTCAAGACCGATCCTATGGATCACGAAATGCTTGGCCCGTCCGGCTTTCTGGCCGTCTCGGTCATGGATCGCCGGGGCCGCCCCATCGCCGACTTTTCGGAAGTCACCCATGGCAGCTATGCCTATCCGTTCCTGCAGGACGTAAATGGTGATCGCCGCTCGGACCTGATCATTCCCCGCTCCACGGACGCGGTAAATGTGGTCTACGCCCTTTGGGTACAGCAGGCAGACGGGGATTTCGCCCAGGCGGGGGAAGTAACCGGCGCCGAGATTGCCTGGAAAAGCGGCGGCATGATCGCCGCCTCGAGCCGTACCGGCGTGTCAGACTGGGAAACGGCTTACTACAGCCTCACTGACGGCGCCCTCCAGGAGCTCGCCCTGGTCAAGGCCAGCGGCAGCCGGCCGCCCCGGCGTGGCGGGCGCTGCGAAATCCTCCGCCTGGCCCCTGGCCTTGCCGCTGGCCGCTTCTGCGCCGCCCGATAAGGCCGCTGGTGGGCACAATTCTTGCTGAATGACACGCAAGCTGGGGCCAGAGCGGCCCTTAAAGGGAGCAGTGCTGTGTCGGGACTTCTCAAGGAAATTGGCGGTTATGTGCTGCTGGTGCTGGCTATTTTTGCTGCCCCGTTGCTGGCGGCGGTGATCGGCTGAGGCGGCCCCGGCAGGTCTGCATGGCAGATCATATGCCGGTATGCGCGGCTTTTCGGCGCTTTGCGCTTTCAAATCATCACAGGGCGCCCTAAATCCCCGCCATGTTGAAGATCCAGAATCTGAGCGCCACGGTTGGCGAAGGCGAAGCGGCAAAGACCATCATCAATGGCCTTTCCCTTGAGGTGCCTGCGGGCGAAGTCCATGCCATCATGGGGCCGAACGGGGCGGGCAAGTCTACCCTGTCCTACGTGCTCACCGGCCGGGACGGCTATGAGGTGACCGGCGGCAACGCCACGCTCGACGGGCAGGACATCCTGGCAATGGAGCCGGAAGACCGCGCCTCTGCCGGCCTCTTCCTCTCCTTCCAGTATCCGGTAGAGATCCCCGGCGTGCCGGTGATGACTTTCGTGCGCACCGCCATGAACGCCCAGCGCAAGGCGCGCGGCGAGCCGGAAATCTCTGCGCCGGACTATCTCAAGAAATCCCGCGAAGTGGCCAAGATGCTGAACCTTGACGCCGACATGCTGAAGCGGCCGGTGAATGTCGGCTTCTCGGGCGGCGAAAAGAAGCGGCTGGAAATCTATCAGATGCTGATGCTGGAGCCGCGCTTCATGGTTCTGGATGAGACCGATTCCGGCCTCGATATTGACGCCCTGCGCACGGTGGCTGAGGGCGTCAACGCCCTGCGCGCGCCAGAGCGTGGCATGCTGGTCATTACCCACTATCAGCGCCTGCTCGACTATATCAAACCGGACAAGGTGCACGTGCTGGCGAAAGGCCGCATCATCAAGACAGGTGGGCCAGAGCTTGCCTTGCGTCTCGAAAAAGAGGGCTATGACGGCGTTCTCGCGGAGGCCGTGTGAGCACCGCTCTGAAAGATATGATCCGCAATCCAACCGTTGCGGAGCTCGAACTGGTCGCGCGTTACGCCGCCCTGAAGGCAGACCCGCGCCGCGAACGCCTGTTTGAAGCCTTCGCACAGACCGGCTTGCCGCACCGCCGCATCGAAGACTGGCGCTGGAGCGACTTCAAGGCGGCGGTCACAGCGCTGGACCTGCCCGCTACGCCCCCCGCAGCAGACCCTCTGGCTACGGACGGTGTGGCCACATTGAAGTTCACCCCGCAGGGCTACACCGCGCCTGCGAGCCTTCCACCGGGTCTGCGCCTTCTGGCTAAGGATGAAGTCCAGGCGATGAGCGGGGCCGAAGATGCGCCGCTCGGCGCGCTGGCGGCCGCCCTTTCGGGCGCAAAGAATGCGCCCGCGACCTTGATGGCAGAAGTCACTGGAGAGACGCCCGTGCGGTTGCACATGGTCTTCTCCGGACCTGGCGCCATCAATGCCGCGCGCGTTGTGTTCCTGCTCCGCCCGGGCGCGCAGCTTGAGGTCTCTGAAAGTCATCTGGGGGGCGCGGCCTTCTCCACGGCGCTGGTCGAATACACACTGCAGCAAGGCGCAAGGCTCTCCCGCATTGTCTATCAACGCGGCGGCAAGACCGAAGCGCAAGCGATCACCGCGTTGATCCATCAGGATGCGGACGCGGAAACGAAACAGACCGTGCTCGCCTTTGGCGCCAGGGTTGCGCGGATCGAGACACGTCTCGTACATCAGGAAACAAGCTCTCACGCCACGCTTAACGCGGCCTATCTGGCCGGCGATGGCTATCACATCGACTTCACCAGCCATGTGCGCCATGGCGCGCGCGCCTGCATCACGCGGCAGGTGACCAAAGGCGCTGTACTTGATGGTGGGCGCGGCGTGTTTCAGGGCAAGTTTCATGTGCCGCGCAATGCCGGCCAGCAGACCGACGCCTCAATGCAGCATAATGCATTGTTGCTGGAAGATGGCGCCGAAGTTTTCGCCAAGCCGGAACTCGAAATCCTGGCAGATGATGTTCAGTGTGCGCACGGAAATACGTCCGGCGCGCTGGACCAGAACCAGCTATTCTATCTGCGCCAACGCGGTATCCCCCTGGAAAAAGCCCGCGCGCTGCTTACGGAAGCCTTCATAGCGGAAGCGCTGGAGGACGCAGGCGACCATGAAGAGGCCCTGCGGGCAGAGGCGCAGGCCTGGCTGTCGGAGGTCCGGCCAGCGCCCAGAAGCCGGATGCTGTCATCGATGCGATGGCAAACCAGATGCGCACCGCTTATGCCAACGTGCATCGCGGCCTCCACACGCTGGCAAACGAGACGACCGAAGCTTTCGAAGCTGCCCGCGAAAACGTGCGCGCATTCCTGAACGCGCCGTCCACGGATAATGTGATATTCACGAAGGGCTCAACCGAGGGCATCAACCTGGTCGCCTCCGCGCTGGCTGCGCGTATCCAGCCGGGCGACGAGATCGTGCTCTCCATCATGGAGCACCATTCCAATATCGTGCCCTGGCATTTCCTGCGCGAGCGCCACGGCGCCGTGCTGCGCTGGGTCGGCCTCACCGAAGACGGCTCGCTCGATATGGCGGCGATGGCGGATGCTATTGGCCCGAAAACGAAGATGGTCGCCATCACCCATATGAGCAATGTGCTCGGCACGGTGGTGGATGTGGCCGCCATCACCAAGCTTGCCCATGCCGCGGGCGCCGAAATCCTGATCGATGGCAGCCAGGCGGCCGTTCACCTGCCCGTCGATGTGCAGGCCATCGGGTGTGACTGGTATGTCATCACCGGCCACAAGATCTACGGACCCACAGGCATCGGTGCCCTCTATGGCACCGCTGCGGCGCTCGACCGTGCCCGGCCCTATCAGGGCGGCGGCGAGATGATCGAGATCGTCGAGACCGGGCGGGTGACCTACAACACCGCGCCCCACAAGTTTGAGGCGGGCACCCCGCCGATCCTGGAGGCCATAGGCTTTGGCGCCGCCCTGCGCTGGCTGGGGCAATTCGACAAGGCAGAGATCGCGGCTCATGAGCACGCCCTCTATGAGCGCGCGGCAAACATCCTGCGCCAGGTGAACGGTATCCGTATCCATGGCGAGGCCCCCGGCAAGGGCGCCGTTCTGGCCTTCAGCCTTGAGGGCGCCCACCCGCATGACCTTGCCCAGATCCTCGACCGGTACGGCGTGGCGATCCGCGCGGGGCACCATTGCGCCCAGCCTCTGATGCAGCATTTGGGCGTCTCGGCGACGGCCCGGGCGAGCTTTGCGCTTTATAATTCAGAGTCTGAAGTGGACGCGCTGGGCGAAGCGCTCGCCAAAGCGCGCAAAATGCTGGTATAAATACGTATATGGCCGATGATATGACCTCCCAAGACCTGCTCGGTGTTCGCGATCCTGCGGCAGCCTCTGCGATTCCGCAGGAGGAACTGGACCGTCTGACCGACGAGCTGATCGCCGCGTTCAAGACCGTTTTCGACCCTGAAATCCCGGTCGACATCTATGAGCTGGGCCTGATCTACAAGGTGGATATCGATGATGACCGCAAGGTGGACATCGAGATGACGCTGACCGCGCCGGGCTGCCCTGTGGCCGGGGACATGCCGGGCTGGGTGGAAAACGCCGCCCGCGGCGTCGAAGGCGTGAAGGATGTGGAAGTCAGCCTGACTTTCGATCCGCCCTGGGATCCCTCGCGCATGTCGGATGAAGCCCGCCTCGCGCTCAACATGCTCTAAGGAGGCTTGCTCAGCTTTCTGTCAGACTGAGGTTGTTCCCGTCCGGATCGTTGAACCAGCAGACCTTCGCCTTGCCGTCAGGTGAGGTCCAGAGGCCGTTCTTGTCGGTCATTCCGGGGTATTCGATGAATACAACGCCGCGAGAGGCAAGGTCCGCCATGGCGGCACGTATGTCGGGAACCTCCCAGCCGAGCACGGTATGCGGAGATGGCGTATGGGCCTTAATCGCTGTCAGGCGCAGAACCGTCCCGCCGCCGAGGTCGAACACCGCAGCGAAAGGATCTTCGCGAAGCAGCGGTAACCCCAGCACCTCGCTATAGTACGCCTGCGCCCTGGGCCTGTCCGGCGTGAGGACAAAGGTGACCGCTTTCTTGCCCTTGAGGCTCATCACATCAGCTCCCCTGACGACCCTGATTTTCAAGCATACCTTAAATAACCTGATGGCGGCAGGGGCTTGATCCGGCAGCGTTTACAGCCCACTTAAAGGCTATGGCTCGCAGACCCCGCCCGAAACCCGTTCGCCTCTCCGACGCCGCCGCTGCGCGGGTCAAGGAGATCATGGCTGAGCGCGGCCTTGGTTTCCTGCGCGTGGGCGTCAAGAATGGCGGCTGCGCGGGCATGGAATATGTGATGGACTATGCTGAAGCGCCCCAGCCGCTGGACGAGGTGGTTGAGGATAACGGCGTCACCATCCTGATCGATGCCAAAGCGGTGCTGTTCCTGCTGGGCAGCGAAGTCGACTACGAAACAACGCTGCTCCACGAGAAGTTCGTCTTCCGCAATCCCAACCAGACCGATGCCTGCGGCTGTGGGGAAAGTGTGACGATCGTTCCGGCGGCGGTGGAGTGACCTGCCTGCTGGCTGGATGCAGGTTCGCGGATTTCCCCCTCTGTCGGCCCCTAGCGCTGAACTCCTGATTCTCGGCAGCATGCCTGGCATCGCCTCGCTGGAGGCCGGGCAATACTACGCCCATGCCCGGAATGTGTTCTGGCCGATCATGGGCGATCTTTTCGGCGCGGGACCAGACCTTGCCTATCCCAGCCGCGCCGAGCGCCTGCGCCAGAAGAAAGTGGCCGTCTGGGATGTGCTGCAGCTCTGCGTGCGGGAGGGCAGCCTCGACGCGGACATCCGCGACGAGATGCCTAATGATTTTGCCGCTTTCTTTGCCGCCCATCCGCATATCCGCCGGATCGGCCTCAATGGCGGCAAGGCGGCGGCCAGTTTCCGGAAGTATGCTGCGGTCCACATGACCCCTGGCGCCGAGGCTGTGGTCCTGCCTTCGACAAGCCCCGCCCATGCTGCACGCCGCTTCGATGACAAGCTCGCGCTTTGGCGATCGGGCCTTCTCGGCTAGTTTTGAGGCGCCGCGCTGACGGTCAGTTTGCCAGCTTCATCAGCACGATCCCGCCCGCGATCATCGCCGCCGCGAGGAGGCGCATCGGCGTGGCGGCTTCGCCCAGCCAGATGATGCCGAAGAGGAAAGCGCCGGCCGCGCCGATGCCGGTCCAGACCATATAGGCGGTGCCGAGCGGCAGGGATTTCATCGCCATTGCCAGCAGCGCAAAGCTGGCCGGCATGGCGGCGATCATGATGAGGGTGGGGATGGGCCGGGTGAAACCGGCCGATTGCTTCATCGCAGCGGCCCATACGATTTCCAGAAGACCGGCGGCGACAAGAAGGGCCCAGGGCATGGGACGCTCCCTTGATAGCGGGCCGTCCCGAAGCGTTCCCGGAATGGGGGAGGCCGTCCTCCTGCCTGTAAGGTCTAGATAGGTATCAGGGGCGCTGGCTCAAGCTTTTTTGTAGGCAGCCAGATCGTTCAGGGTCGGGGCTGCTTCAAAGCCGTTGGGCGGGTCCGGGATGAGGCGCGCGCGGGCGGCGGGTTCGCCTGTGGCCTCGGCGACCAGTTCAGCGGTGCGCGTTTCAACGGCTTCAGTAAGGCGGGCAATGAACTCGTCCTTCGGCAGGCCGGGCGGGATCGGCTCGAGGAACTCGATGACGGCGGTGCCCTGGCGGCGCGGCGTTTCCTGCTGCTGCCAGAAGACGCCGATATTGGTGGCGACCGGCACGACGGGCACGCCCATCGCTTCGGCCATATGCCAGACGCCGGACTTGTAGCGGAAATGATACCCCACCGGGGCAAGGTGGCCTTCCGGATAGATCAGCACACGGCGGCCATCAGCCTTGGCCTTGTGCATGCCATTGGCCAGCGAAGACGCCTTCTTCTCGCCACCGCCGCAAGTGTCGATAACGATGGCGCCGAGTTTCTTGAGGATACCGCCGACCAGCGGGAAGCGTTCCAGATGGTCGCCGGTAACGAAGGCCAGATCCTTGATCTCCGGATAGATCAGGAAACCATCGCCCCAGCTCTGATGCTTTGCGCCGATCACAAAGGCGCCTTCTGGCAGGCGCTCACGCCCGCGCACTTCCTTGCGGATACCGGCGATGTGGCGCAGGGCGAAATTCATCGCGCGCGTATAGCTGCGGATGATGGCCCGCACCGGGCCATGTCCCGGCCAGGCAAGAAAGGGCAGCGAAACGAGCACATAGCCGATCGAGAGGATCCAATAGGCCAGCTGGAAAAGAGTGCCGCGCATGGAAATGCTCCGTAGAGGGAACGATCAGGATTTCAGGACAGCGAGAACGGCGCGCGCCAGGGCGGGCGCATGGCGGGAAAGCGGGCCGGGCAGGCGATTGTAGATCTTGTTCTGGCCCGCCTGCATGACCACGCCCAGGGCCATGGCCGCCTTCAGGGCGGGGTCGCCTTTGGCGATCACACCGGCATCCATCAGCCCGGCAATGATCCGTTCCGTGATGGAGACAGGGTCGTCTTCCCGCCGCCGGTCGTAGGGAAGATACTTGTGCAGCGACACGAGGTGGAAGGAAAAGAGCAGAAAGTCTTCATCCGCCAGCGCGCAGTACGCTGTCACGGCGGCATGCACTTTTTCGTCGAGTGTGCCCGCGCCCCCCAATGCTTCAGCCAGCATCACCGAGAGGCGGTTGTGGGTTTCCATGAACAGGGCAAGGGCAAGTTCGTCCTTACCCTTATAGTGACGGTAGAGGGCGCCTTCCGAAACCTGAGCGTTTTCGGCGATCTCCCGCGTGGTGGCGGCGTCCACGCCAATATTGACGAACAGTTCAAGCGCGGCCCGCTCAATCTTCGGCCGGGCATCCCGAACGCGGGGGCGCCGGCCCGTCTCGCCGGTTTTCGTGACGACCGGTTTGACCGCTGGCTTGGTGCGGCCGCCCTTGGCGGCGGCGCGCTTTGGCCGCTTGGGGGAGGCAGTGGCGCGGGTGGCTTTACGGGCCATGGGGCGAAGGCTCCTCTGATCTTCACCGCCTCTATCGCACACAGCTCCAAAGAAAGCAAGTGATCAATCGCTCACTATTTTGATTTGGGTGATTGCCCGTCTCCTCGGCCCAATGGCCGAACGAAAAAGGGGGCCAGAAGGCCCCCTCGAAACGCTATGGCTGGACCAGTCTCAGACCAGTTCGATGCGATAGCTCTCGATCACGGTATTGGCGAGCAGCTTCTCGCACATTTCCTTCACGCGGGCTTCAGCGGCCGACTAGGGTCCAGCACGCCGGATTTGAGGGATACGTGTACGACCGCTTTCATTATTTACTGCCCCCGGTGAAGTGGATGACGTTGTCCGTCTCCTCGCCTGATTCCCTGATGATGCCGAGACGCCGCGCGACTTCAGCGTAGGCTTCCGTAACGCCGCCCATATCGCGGCGGAAGCGGTCCTTGTCCATCTTCTCGCCGGTCTTGGCGTCCCAAAGGCGGCAGCTGTCCGGGCTGATCTCGTCGGCCAGGAGGATACGCGGCATGTCATGGTCGTTCTCGAACCAGCGTCCGAATTCGATCTTGAAGTCCACAAGGCGGATGCCGGCGCCGGCGAAGAGGCCGGACATGAAATCGTTCACGCGCAGGGCCATGGCAATGATGTCGTCATATTCCTGGGCCGTGGCCCAGCCAAAGGCGGCGATATGCTCTTCGGAAACCATCGGATCGTGCAGGGCGTCGTTCTTGAAATAGAACTCCACCAGCGGGCGGGGCAGGGATTGGCCTTCCGGAATGCCCAGGCGCTTGGACAGAGAGCCGGCCGCAATGTTGCGCACGACCACTTCCAGCGGAATGATGTCCACTTTCCGCACCAGCTGCTCACGCATGTTGAGGCGGCGGATGAAGTGGTTGGGCACGCCCACGCTGGTCAGGTGGGTCATCACAAACTCGCTGATGCGGTTGTTCAGAACGCCTTTCCCATCCAGCACGGCCTTCTTGGTCGCGTCGAACGCGGTGGTGTCGTCCTTGAAATACTGGATCAGCGTGCCCGGTTCGGGGCCCTCATAGAGGATTTTCGCTTTTCCTTCGTAGATGACGCGGCGCTTGTTCATCTCAACCGGCCTTTCCTGCGCGTTCTTGGGGAAATGCGTTGCCAACGGGAATCATTCGGCCCGCTCCCCTGAAGCGCGGACTGTTACGCCAAACCCGCGACAGAAACAATTATTGCGAACACCTGATGATCCACCCTATATCACCGCCGTAAGATACCGGCAGACGTGAAAGGGCCACCTCCATGAGCACATTCGATGATCGCGAACGCGCAGAGGAGGCCCGCTATGCCCTCGATCAGGAAACCCAGTTCAAGATCAATGCCCGCCGCAACAAGCTTCTGGGCCTCTGGGCGGCTGACCTCTTGGGCCTGAAGGACGCTGACGCTGAAGCCTATGCGAAGACAGTCGTGATTGCGGATCTGGAAGAGGCCGGGGACGATGATGTCGTGCGCAAGGTGCGCGGCGACCTCGAAAAGGCCGGTATTGCCCGCACGGACAATCAGATCCGCGAGGAAATGGCCCGTCTTCTGCCCGTTGCGCGTGAGCAGATCATTAAAGATATCAAGGGCTAAGGACCACCGGAGGCGTATAATTGTCGCCGCAGCTGGGGCCGGTGCCGCCCATCGGCACAAATGAGACGCAGCTATAATGGGCGCCGGTGCCGGAGGTGAAATTCGCCTTTCCGGTCCAACCTTCAATGAAGGGCTTGCCCACCCAGGCGCTCATCATGATCTTGCCGGGGGCGGCAGGGATACCTGTGTCTCCCGCCGGGGTCGAATAGATCGGCTCTCCCTCGACGAACCAGGTGATGCGCTCCGGGGTCCACTCGAAGGCATACAGTCGATCCGCGTCGGCCGCATCGAAGGGCAGGTCAAAATCTTCAAAAGCGCCGCGCTTTCCGTTCCTGAAATAATTGAAGTGAACCTTGGTGGTATCCTTGCCCAGGAACTCGATATCGACTTCATCGTGGGGGTCGCCGAAATGGGGGCCGGTATAGGTAAAGAAGGCAGACACGGTGCCAGATCCGCGCGCCGGGCGCATGATCACTTCGTAGCGGCCATAGCCATATTTCTCAGGGCTTTGCAGTTCTGCAATCGTGTAGGGCATGCTGTCGCCCTTCACACGGTGGATCGAAAGAAGCGTGCCGCTTGGCGTTTCGGTGACGTTTTCTTCCCGCCAGTTGCCACCATAATGGGTAGCAAGGTTATCATGAGTGGAGGCGCGGAAGGGCGTCTGGCCGCGCACGCGGGTCAGGAAAGCGTCTTGCTGCCGGCCCGGTATCGCGGGCTTGGCGATTTCAGGCAGCACGGGCGTGTAGGTTTCCGGGGCCTTCCAGGGGAAGTATTCCGGCTGTAGCGGCCCACTCCGTTGCCGCGCCAAAGGCGCCTTCGGCGCCGGGAGCGTAGCATTTTCCGCAACAATTACAGAGCGCGCTGTGGCAGGTCCCGGTGGGGACAGCGCAATCGCGCCAGTCGCTGCAACCACGGCCATGCAAGCCACCACAGCCACGTCAATGTTCCTGGAAAACCGGGTCCAGAGTGCGGACTGAGCTTTGCCGATGTGGGCCATGACTGTCTCCGAAGGTTAATCCTTCGTGAAGAGCAAGTTATGCGCCAACTATTTGTTAAGCAAAACCCCTTCGCCCCAGCCGGGAGTATCACGAGGCGTCTTCGCCGCTGTTTGCCGGGGCTGTGAGGGCGCTGCGGTTTCGCATCATGAAGAGGGGCACCGAGCCTATTGGCGTGATGGCCCAGTCCAGTGGCTGGTCATGCGGTTCGGCGGGCACCTTGTCGATCTGCTGGGCAGCATAGGCAACCGCGCAGGCAAAGGCCCGGCCCTTGGCGCGCAGTTTCTCCAGGGCAGCATCATAATGGCCGCGGCCATAGCCCAGGCGGTTTCCCAACGTGTCATAGGCCAGCAGGGGCGTCAGCACGAGCGTGGGGGTGACTTCCGGCGCGTCGGCGGGCGGCTCCGACAGGCCAAACGGGCGCCGTTCCAGCGGCTCGCCCGGCGACCACAGCCGCCAGCTGATGCCGGTCTCCTCCATGCGGGGCAGGCAAAGCTCGGCGCCGGCGCGGGCAAGGCGCTCCATCAGCGGGAACGGGTCAAGCTCCTCATTGATGGCAACATAGCCAGAGACCACAGGGCCATACCGTTCCAGCAATTTCATCGGGAAGATATCGGCCAGCTTTTCGGCCGCGTCCGGATCGCGCGCAGCGGCTTCGGCGCGGATGGTGCGCATCCGGTGGCGCAGGGCGGTCTTGTCGGCGTCGATGCTCATGGAACCCTTCCTAGTGTCCGATGGGAGCAGCAGTAAGGGGAATAGCGCACAAGAACCACACTGCCGCAGGGCACATTTCACTCCCGTCGACCTAGAGACTAGGTGGGCGCCAGATGAGCCAGGGCCACGGCCCCAGCCAGAGTGCCAGCCCCCTGACGGTAAGTAAGGTCGCCGGAGATCAGTCCCACGCGAGCATAGCAGCCCTTGTGCTTTCCAAATCTAGTGGCTCTCACCCGGTTTGGGAAGCGGCGCGGCCTGCTCAGTCCTGTGTGATTTGGATGTCGAGCGCATACAGCAGGGTTTTCTGGCTGGCGGAGAAATTGTTGTCCGACACGATCCAGACGCGGAGGCCTTGATCCGGCAGCACTTCTGCAGCGAGCCCTTCGAAGTTATCCACCAGCAGGGGGCGGCTCAGCGTGAGAGTTTCGTCCTCGCCTGTCCCCCAGGAGAGGCGGATGCGATTGCCCTGGAGGGGATCCCAGGCGCGGAACATTTCAATGGTGCGGGCGCTGCCATCGGGGAAGGTGACGACCTCGCGGCCGACGAGGCCGTGCAGGTTGGGGGCGGGGGCGGTCTTGCTAGTCCATTCGGCGGTGCCATCGGCGAGGATACGGCCGAGGGGAGAGGTGCCGAGCATGCCTTCATAGCCGAAGCCGAGGGCGCCATCGGCCTCCAGGAAGATCGCTTCAGGACCCTGATTTTCATCGATATTTCGGCCATTATGCTGGCCCGGAAGGTTGGCGACGCGGGCTGCGCGGGCGGCCGCGCCGCAGGTGGAAAGGGCAAAGGCTTCGATGCGGAAGCTGCGCTCGAAGCTGACGAGGGCGAGCCCGTCTGACCAGACGAGCCCTTCAGCGTCGCCTTCGGATTTGCCGGTCAGCATCGCGCCGTTACTGCCTTGCATATACGAGATTTTTGCGTCTGAAGGCGCACCCTCATCAAGGCCGATCCAAACGAAGGCGCCGGCATCGGACACGCTGAGCAGGCCGCCGCCTTCCGAGGCCGGCAGAAGCGCAAGGCCGGACAGGCCGCCGACATTGGAGTTCGACGAGGTGAGTTCCCAAGCCCCTGAAACGGTTGCGTTTTTCGGGATGCGCCGGGCAATCTGGGCAGCCTCGCCCAGCGAAACGTGGGTGACTGACAGGTCTATCGGGAGGGGTTCCTGGCGCTGCGTGCCGGGCGGGCAGGAGGCGGCGGCGAGCGCGCCGGCATGGTCTGAAGCGCGCCACAAACCGTCCCAATCCGTTTCATTCCGTTGCACTTCGTTGCGTTCGGTATCGATTTCAGCACGCGCGGTTGCATCGGCGATCACCGGCGTTCCATTCGCGCTCACATCTTCCGGGCCCGCGCAGGTGGCGACGGCGCCGGCCGCGATCAGGGCGGTGAAGAGGGCACGAAAACGCATGGGCGGACTCCTGAAGCTGGCTTCCCTTGGGGCTATCGGGACGAATGCCGACGACGGGATGACAAAGGTCTGACCATTTCGTGAAAAGGTGTGCGGCCCCCTCTGGATTTAGAAAGCGAACCCTTTCAGGTTTACCGCCATGAGTCAGATACCTCTTGCCCGCCGCTCTCCCATTCCGCCGGAAAACTGCAACCTGGCGCGCGCCATCGAGCTGATCGGGGATCGCTGGACGATGCTGATTCTGCGGGCGGCGCTTTATGGCGTGCGCCGCTTTGATGATTTCCAGTCGGAGCTGAAATGCCCGCGCACGGTCTTGTCCGGCCGGCTGAAGACGCTGGTGGATGCCGGCCTCCTGACCAAGCGGGCCTACAAGGTGCCGGGCAAGCGGGCGCGGCCGGAATATGTGCTCTCGGCGATGGGCATTTCGCTGCGGCCGATCCTGATCGGCCTGACCCAGTGGGGCGACGTCTGGCTTGGCCAGGGCGAGCCGCCGCCGATCAGCTTCACCAAGGCCGGATCAAAGGGGGCCATCCGCGCCGCCTTCGTGGACGCAGAGGGGCGCGAGGTGCGGCCCGATCAGATCCGCGCGGTGCTGCGGGGGTAACTCACAATTTGTGCAGATCGCGGCTCATTTGGCTCTTGCAAAGGCGCCGCTTCCCGCATATTCCGTCCGCTCCGCTGAGAAGGCGGAAACAACTGTCGGATGCGGGCGTAGCTCAGGGGTAGAGCACAACCTTGCCAAGGTTGGGGTCGAGAGTTCGAATCTCTTCGCCCGCTCCAGACAGAACTCTCCAACAAGACAGCGATAAGCGCGGCCACAGCCGCTTTGTGTCCGTTGCGGGATTACGCTTTGCCCTTTGGCGCTTGAGCGTTGAGGATGGCTTTGACCGCCTGTTTGAGCAGGCCGGCGGCTTCGTCCGGCTCTAGGATCTGTGCGCTGACGAAGGCGCCGTTGATGAGCAGGGCGATCTGGCCGGCGGCGCGGCTGGCGGGCTGGATGCCCATTTCGGCAATGAGGCTTTCAAGGCGGGCCCGGAGCTCTGCCTTGTGGGCGATCGCGACCTGGCGGGCCGGATGGGTTTCATCGGAAAATTCGGCAGCGATGTTGAGCTGGGGGCAGCCGCGATAGCCGGGCCGGGCGAGCCGCTCGCCGATCCAGTCGCAATGGGCCTCCAGCTGTTGCAGCGGGGCGCCGGGATGCTGCGCCGCGACGCTGTCCCACTTGGCCCAGAAGTCCTCGTCTTCGCGCTGAAGGAAGGCGGCGACGAGATCGTCCTTGGTGCGGAAGTACCGGTAGAGGCTGGTCTTGGCGACGCCGGCCCTGGCCACCACGAGATCCACGCCGACCGCGCGCGCGCCCATCTCATAGAAGAGGGCGGAGGCCGTTTCCATAATCCGTTCCCGCACATCCGCCGTCTGGGAGGTGTCCGATGGGGCGCGTTTGGGCATGGGGCATCCTTTGCTGATGAGGGACGGTCATACCCGGAAAGGGTTTGACACGCTACAGACCTGTTCGTAGTAAAACAGACAGGTCTGTATCATTTAGAGGTTACCATGCCATTTCCAGAGTCCCCGCTATCCGGCAGCGCGCCGGTGGCGGTGTATGGCGCAACCGGCCTTACGGGGCGGTTTGTGGTGGATGAGTTGCTGCGCCGGGGGCTGGTGCCGGTGGCGATCGGGCGGGACGAAGCCAAACTCGAGGCGGCCGGATTTGGCCGGCGCGGCGTGGCAACGCGCCAGGCGTCGCTGGACGATCCACGCTCGCTTCAGCGGGCGTTTGAGGGGGCGGGCGCCGTTATCAATTGCGCCGGCCCGTTTCTCGACACGGCAGGCACGCTCGCGCCGAAGGCGATCTCAGCGGGGCATCACTATCTGGATGTGACCGCCGAGCAGGCGAGCGCGGCGAGCACGCTGGCCGTGTTTGACAGCGCCGCCGCGCAGGCGGGCGTGACCGTGATGCCGGGGATGGCATTCTTTGGCGGGTTCCTGGACCTGATGGTGACCGCGGCGGCCGATGGCTGGCGCGAAATTGAGGACGTCTCCATCGGGATTGCGCTCGACAGCTGGCATCCGACAGAGGGCACCCGGCAGACCGGGCGGCGGAACACGGCGCAGCGCTTTGTTGTGCGGCAGGGGCGGCTTACGCCTTTGTCTCAACCGCCAACGGAAACCGATTGGGTTTATCCCGCGCCGTTCCATGCGCAGCGGTCTATAGAGATGCCATTCTCGGAGGTGCCGCTGATCCGGCAGCATCTGAAGGTGCAGAATCTGAGCACGTATCTGAATCTGGCGGCGCTGCAGGATATTCGCGATCCCGGCACCCCGCCGCCGCAGTCCGTTGATGATCTTGGCCGCTCTGCGCAAGTATTTGCAGTGAAGGTGCAAGTAAAAACAAAAACAGAGATACGGACGGCGCTGGCCACGGGGCAGGATATTTATGCTTTTACGGCGCCGCTCGTGTGCGAAGCGGCCCGGTTACTGGTCAGCGGTGGCGTCAGCTATGCAGGGGCGGCCGCGCCAGGACAGGTTTTTGACGCGCGTGCTTTTCTCGACAGGCTGGACGTGCCCGGGTTTCATGTAAGCTTTGCGTGAGGCGGCTGGGCGTGCCTGTGGCGCGGGGTCAGCTGGTGAAGCGGATGGCGATATCCTGGCCGTCCTGGCGGACGAACTCGGCGGGGGTGTTGATGCCGAGTTTGGCCGAGACGAAGAAGAACTTGCCCGGAATCATGGGCTTGTTGCGGAAGCGGATGCGGGCGCCGGATTCGGAAATGTCTATGCACACGCCTTCTTCCCGGCCCTTTGGCTCCCACACCAGAACGCAGGGCGCCCAGGTGGACTGGCGGTCAGCCCGGGGGGCGCGGCGGGTGAACTTGGCCTGATCTGAGGGCGCGCTGGTGCGCAGAGCAGCCGACAGGCGCTCCGCCGAGATCGGCGTACCAGGTTTCTTGCCGAACGCCACGAGCCTGTTCAGACCTCCTCAAAAAGCGAGTCATACTTAAAATGTCTGAATTTTGGGCTGATGGAAAGCCTGCCATTGCCGTAGGGGCTGCTCGCGAGCGCCGCGTCCTCAGCGATAGGTGAACCTCGCCGGGCGCTTTTCCAGGAAGGCTTTGTAGCCCTCCTTGAAATCCTCATTCGCGAAGCCGTGCAGGAAGAGGGCTTCTGCCTCTTCGGCGTCATCGCTCCAGCCGGTCTGCAGTCCACGGATCATGCGTTTGATGGCGCGGACGGACCATTGCGAGATGGCAGAAATTTCAACCGCCCAGGCGCGGGCGGCGTCCAGCGCTGTCCCAGCCTCCACGACACGGTCGATCAGGCCGATGGATTTTGCCTCGTCTGCCGCGAAGATGCGGCCGGTGAAGAGGATGTCTTTTGTGGCGCCGGGGCCGATGGCGGCGAGGAGGCGGCGCGTGTCGCCTGCGGGGTAAACGAGGCCGAGCTTTCCGGGGGTGACGCCGAACTTTGCGCTGGCGCCCGCCACGCGCAGGTCTGCTGCCATGGCGAGGCTGACGCCGCCGCCGACGCAGGCGCCTTCGATGGCGGCGATGACGGGCTTTTCGCTCGTCTCGAGAGCGGTAAGCGCGTTGGCGATGTGCTGGCCAGAGGCCTTGGCCGCGTCGGTCGTGGCGTAGATGGTTTCAAATTCGGAGATGTCGGCCCCCGCCGCGAAGGCACCTGCCGCGCCGCCATGCAGCAGGATCACCTTCACCTCCGGATTGGCATTCGCCTCGGCCACCAGACCGGGGATCGCCGCCCACATATCCACCGAGAGCGCGTTGCGGCGCTCGGGCTTGTTGAGCACGATTTCGGCGAGCGGGGCGGCAAGGTCGAGGCGGATGGGCAGGGTCAACGGGGCATCCTTTGAGGCGGCGGCAAACGGGGCGGGCGGGCCGGTGATAGCGGCCTGCGCCAGGCGCCGCAAGAAAGCCGGCGGTGTGAAGCCAGGGGCCCTGATGTGAAAAAGCCCCGGCATTCCTGCCGGGGCTTTCGGTGTTCTGGGACTGGCCTTTGGTGGCCATCGGGTTATGCGTCGGCGCGTTCCTTGAAGCGGCGCGGGCGGCCACCATTGGAAGGGCGCTGCGGCTGCCGGGCAGAAGACTGTCCGCCGGAAGTTTGCGCGCTGGACGCGCCCTTGCGATGCGGACGGCCGTAGCCCTGGCCGGAGCTTTGCTCAGAGCGCTGATCGCTCTTGCTGCTGGAATTGCCTTCCGGGCTCCAGCTCGACTTCTGGCCGCCCTTGCCGGAGGGGTTGGATGAGCGATTGCCGGGGCGCCCGCCGGAGCGGTTGCCCTGCGGTTTGCCTTGAGGTTTACCCGGGCGGCGGATCGGCTCGTCCGGCAGCACTTCGCCTTTCGGGGCAAGCTTCAGGCCGGTCAGCTTTTCGATGGCGCGCAGCATCGGGCGTTCATCCTTCGAGACGAAGGAGATGGCGATGCCGGTCGCGCCGGCGCGGGCCGTGCGGCCAATGCGGTGTACGAACTGTTCGGGTACGTCCGGCAGGTCGTAATTGATCACATGGCCAAGACCATCAATGTGGATCCCGCGCGCAGCGATATCGGTGGCGACGAGGATTGGCACGCGGCCTGCCTTGAAGGCTTCCAGGGCTTTGACGCGCTGGGCCTGGCTCTTGTTGCCGTGAATGGCAACGGAGTCGATGTCTGCCTTCGCCAGGCGTTTCACCACGCCGTCAGCGCCATGCTTTGTGCGGGTAAAGACGATTGCCGAGCGCAGTTCCGGCTCGCGGATCTTTTCGACCAGCAGGGCCAGTTTCTCCGGCTGCTCAACAAAGCAGACGCGCTGCTCGATGCGGCCTGCGGGCGAGGCAGGCGGGGTGACCGATACCTGAGCAGGATCGCGCAGGAAGGTGGCGGCGAGGGATTCAACCGTCTTCGGCATGGTGGCCGAGAAGAACAGCGTCTGGCGTTTGGACGGCACGTTTTTCGCGATGGCACGCAGGGCGTGAATGAAGCCAAGGTCCAGCATCTGGTCTGCTTCATCGAGCACCAGCGTGTCCACCTTGTCGAGCGACACGGCGCGCTGCTCCATCAGGTCGATCAGTCGGCCGGGGGTGGCCACCAGCACATGTGCGCCGCGCTCGAGTTGGCGGATCTGACCGCCAATCTTGGCGCCGCCGCAGACCATCACGATACGGAGGTTCAGGCCTGCGCCATAGGTTTCGAAGGATTTGGCGATCTGGCCGGCCAGTTCGCGGGTCGGCGCGAGCACCAGAATGCGGGCGCCGCGCACGGGCGCCGGGCCGGCATTGCGGCTGAGGCGGTCAAGGATCGGCGCGGCGAAGGCCAGCGTCTTGCCGGTGCCGGTCTGGGCGAGGCCGACAATGTCGCGGCCCTGAATGACGAGCGGAATGGATTGGGCTTGAATGGGGGTCGGCGCGGTATAGCCAGCTTTGGTCAGCGCAGTGAGGATACGGCCGGTAAGGCCGAGGGATTGGAAATCGGACATGAAGTCTTTCGTCAGAAAGCCGCCGGAACTGCACAGGTGGCAGCCAGCGAGGGGGCAATTAACGGCCCGGCGTGATACAGGACGTGGGGTGAATTGTCTCTAAGGAGGGGTCTGGAACGTTGCAGATTGCTCTGCCTTGCTCGCTCACGCAGACCCGACCAGGCAACTTAAGCCGCCTTAACAAGCGGCCCTATGCGCCACTTATGCCCGGAAGTCAAACGAAGTTCCCACCGGAGTGGCGGGCTGTGCCAGGGTGAGACAGGGCGGGGAGGCGGTGGTCAGGCTTCGGAGGGCTGCACGGCGGCATTGTAGGCCCGCCAGCATTCCTGCCCGCGCACATTATAGGCGCGCATGCGCCCCGCCATTTCCAGGAAGAGTTCCTGATTGCCCAGCTCGGGCGGCAGAAGCGGATCGAAGTTGATGGCGCGGATCACGGCCTGGCCGATCAGCAGCGTCTCCCGGGCGGCATCGGCGACGCTGAGACGGTCCAGCCGGGCGAGACTTTCCATCATTGCACGGATGGCTGCGTGATAGGATTGTTCAAGGCTGGCCGCAGACCAGAGGCCGGACCAGCCCTCCATGCCGGGCGCTGCCAGTTCGGAAACGCGCAGCACCGGCAGGGTTTCATCCGCGCCGATCCCGCTGAGATCTCTCTGATGATCGGGCAGGGCGCGGGCGAGATTGGCCGGGCGCACCCAGAGGCCAGCCTCGGCGGCCTGATAGCCGAAAAGGGCCAGCGCGCGTTCCCGGGTGCGCAGCTGTTTCCGGTCCCGCCGGCCGAGCGGATGGGTCATTGCGACCAGCCAGTCGCCATTCCACGGCACCATCTTGCCCCCCACATCCTGCCATTGCTGCACGCGGCGAGTGAGCGCCTGCGCCTTGGGGCCGGGCGCATAGACGCCGCGTTCGGGGCTTTCGAGCAGCCCTTCCTTCAACAGCCGGGTGGCCGCGACCCGCACGGTTGCCGGTTCAATGCCGAAGAGGGCGCCGGCATGGATCAGCCCCGCAATCGACTGACGGCCCGTGCCGATGCTGGCGATCAGCGACAGGATCAGCGCGCGGGCCGAGAGGGCCTCCGGGGGCAGAGGGGCAAATTGATACGGGAATTGACTCATTGCGTCATTTTAGGTAATAAGTGTTTCAGAACACATAATGGGGGGCCGCGCATGCAGACTTTAGCCAAGATTTCCGACGTCCTGTCAAAAGACGATCTGAACGCGCTGCGCCAGAAATCGGACCTGAAGGCGGCGGCGACGCTGATCTGGAACTGGGGTCTGATCGTGGCGGCCTTTGCCATCGCCATTGCTTGGCCAAACCCGTTCACCATCCTCCTCGGCATCCTCATCCTGGGCGGGCGCCAGCTTGGCCTCGGCATCATCAATCATGACTGTGCCCACCACGCCTTCTTCAAGAGCAAGGCTGTGGACGAGTTTGTGGGGCACTGGATTGTCGGCGCGCCGATGAACATCTCGCTGGCCGCCTACCGCGCCTACCATCTGAAGCATCACCAGCATGCCGGCACGCCGGAAGACCCCGACATCATCTTCGTCAAGAACTATCCGGTTCCGGCAGAAAGTCTGCGCCGGAAATTCATCCGCGATCTGACCGGGCAGACGGGATACCGCGACACGCTGCGCAAGATCCGCAGTTTCAAGCTGTCGCGGAACTGGCCTTGGCTGGCCTTTCATGTGCTGCTGCTGGGCACGCTGACGCTGGCAGGCGCGCCCTGGGCCTATCTGATGTGGTGGGCAGCGGAGATTTTCGTTTATCCGGCCATCGTGCGCCTGCGCCAGATTGGCGAGCATGGCACGGCGCTGGACCGCACCAGCCGCGACGCGCGGCTGAATACCGGCACGACGCTGGCGCCGTTCTGGCAGCGCGTGTTCGTGGCGCCGAACAATGTGAACTTCCATCTGGAGCATCACCTGTTTGCGCATATCCCGCCCTACAACCTGCGCAAGCTGCACACACTGCTGGCAGAGCGGGGCTATTATGAAGGGGTGGACTGTATCTCGCGGGACTATTTCGACGTCATCCGGCGCGCCGTGCGCAAGGACGATACCGCGCGGATGGTGGCGGCGGAGTAGAGCCCCCGCCGGGGCACCTCGTTGAGCGCTTGACCCCTACTGATACCGGTGTCATTTTTATCCCGACGCGGCACTTCAGACCGCGCTGAGGGAGACGGCACATGGCGGAGCGCAGCCTTTATTTGAACCGCCGCAGCGTGCTCGCGGCCATGGGCAGTGCCGGGCTGGCGCTGGCGGCGCGGGCAGGGGGCGGGGAAGATCCTGTGGTGCGGACGTCGAACGGCCCGGTTTCGGGCGTTCAGGAGGGCGGCGTTTCCGTGTTCCGCGGGATCCGCTACGGCGCCGATACCCGCCTTACACGCTTTGCAAAGCCGCGCCGGCCGGACCCCTGGCAAGAGGTTGCGCGCGCGGTTGGCTATGGGCCGGCCTCGCCCCAGCGCGGCAGCGAGCCAAATCAATCCGAGGACTGTCTTTTCCTGAATGTCTGGACCCCGGAAGCGCGCGCCGGCGCGCAGCGCCCGGTGATGGTGTATCTGCATGGCGGGGCCTATAATTCCGGATCAGGCTCTGACCCGCTCTATGATGGCACCCGGCTGGCCGCTTTTGGCGATGTCGTCGTGATAACAGTGAACCACCGGCTCAACGCCTTCGGCTATATCTCTCTCGGAAAGCTGATGAACGGCGCCTTCCCGGATTCGGGGAATGCCGGGCAATGGGATATCATCGCGGCACTTGAATGGGTGCGCGACAATGCCGGGGCATTTGGAGGCGATCCAAAAAAAGTGATGGTGTTCGGCCAGTCTGGAGGCGGCGCGAAGATCGCAACGCTGATGGCGGCGCCCGCCGCGCGGGGCTTGTTCCACGCCGCCGCAACGATGAGCGGACAGCAGGTTACGGCGTCTGGCCCGATCAACGCCCTGAGGCGGGCCGAAGCATTTCTGGCGCGGGTTGGTATTCCGCCCGGCGATGTGGACGCGTTGCGGGCCATAGCGCCGGAGAAACTGGTGGAGGCTCTTGATACGGAGGATCCTGTCAACACCGAGTTTTCGGTGTATTTCGGC
>NZ_NCJT01000249.1 GCF_002282565.1 Hyphomonas sp. 34-62-18 | reverse complement strand
ACGGGCTTTGACCGTCGAGGGTGACGTATACGGAGGGATTTAGGATTGCCTTGCGATATCCCCGACTGCGCGGGGATGAGCGGTGCCAGTTAGCTGCGCAGGTCGCGGCCCATGTTCTGGAGGACGGCGTTGGCGAATTTTGCGTCGTTTTCTTCGAAGAAGTCGTGCGCCAGCGACACGTATTCATCGAGGATCACCGCGTCTGAGAGTTCCGGGTGGGCGATGAATTCGGCGGCGCCGGCGCGCAGGAGGGCGCGCATGGTGGCGTCGAGGCGGGTGAGTTTCCAGCCCTCGGCGAGGCGCGCGAGGATGGCTGTGTCGATCTTTGCCTGATGTTCGACCACGGCATTGACGATGGATTTGAAGAGGTCGGGATCCGCTTCTTCCACGGGCAGGCCGTCCGGGCCGATGCCCAGACGGTCTTCCATGAAGTCGCGGATGGTGGCGCGGGCGGATTTCTCCGTCTGCTCCATTTCGTAAAGTGCCTGCACAGCCGCAAGACGCGCGCCGGCCCGGCGCGCGCGTGTGACATCGAAGGGCATCTTCTGGGTCATCAGCGGATCAGCTCTTTACGGAACTTGATCATGGCAAGGCAGGCATTGGCCGCTTCGGCGCCCTTGTTCTTGCGCTTGCGATCAGCGCGGGCAAGGGCCTGCGCTTCGTTTTCCACGGTGAGGATGCCATAGCCGATGGCCTGGCGGCGCTGGACGATGAGGTCCATCAGGCCGCGCGCGCTCTCGCCGCAGACATAGTCATAATGGGTCGTCTCGCCGCGAATGACACAGCCGAGCGCCACGGCGCCGTCAAACCGGCCGGAATCGGCGGCCATGGCGATCAGGCCCGGGATTTCAAACGCGCCGGGCACTTCCATCACGGTGACCTTTGCGCCGGCCGCTTCGAGGACCTCCAGGCAGCCTGCTTCCAGCTCGTCGCTGATATGTTTGTAGTAACGCGAGATCGCGACAAGGACGCGGTCGGCCATCAGGTAGTCTCCTCGTTCAGGCGGCGCCAGCCCTCTATTGTCAGACCGTATCCGTCAAGCCCTGCAAGGCGGGTGGGCTGCGTATCGGACAGATAAACCATGCGCCGGACGCCAAGCTCGCGCAGGATCTGGGCCCCGATGCCGTACTCTCTGAGAGGTGCGGACGGATCACGCGGGGCGGCGGATTTCAGGCCAAGACGCTCTGCAAGCGAGCCCGGCTGCATTGTGTTGACGAACACCACGACGCCCGGATTGGGATCGCCGGCGATGAGGCGCATGGCGCGGGAGACGAGGCCCGAGCGGGGGCCCTTCTCGCCGAGGATGTCTGCCAGGATGTCTGTCCGGTGGACGCGGACGAGGGTGGTGGAGTCCGGCTTGATGTCGCCATGGACGATGGCGATGTGCTCGGAATTGTCCATCGTGTTGCGGAAACAGACAGTGCGGAAGCCGCTGCCATAGTCGGATTCCAGCGGAGCCTCGATGCGGCGCTCCAGGAAACGGTCGTTCTGGCGGCGCCAGGCGATCAGGTCCGCGATGGTGCCGATCTTGAGATTGTGCAACTGGGCGAAGGCGATCAGCTCCGGCAGGCGGGCCATGGTGCCATCGTCGTTCATGATTTCGCAGATCACGCCCGCCGGGAAGAGGCCCGCCATGCGGGAGATGTCCACGGCAGCTTCCGTATGGCCAGCGCGGACCAGCGTGCCGCCTTCCTTGGCAATTAGCGGGAAGATGTGGCCGGGAGTGACGATGTCGTCATGATCCTTGGTCGGATCAATGGCGACGGCAATCGTCCGGGCACGGTCATGTGCGGAAATGCCGGTCGTGACGCCCTCTTTCGCTTCGATGGAGACGGTGAAGGCCGTGCCCATGCTTTCGCGGTTGTTGCGGGTCATCATGTCGAGTTCGAGCGTATGGGCGCGCTCCTGCGTCATGGCGAGGCAGATGAGGCCCCGGCCATGCTTGGCCATGAAGTTGACCGCCTCCGGCGTGGCGAAGGTGGCCGGGATGATGAGGTCGCCCTCATTCTCGCGGTCTTCGGCATCAACGAGTATGAACATCCGGCCATTGCGGGCGTCTTCGATGATTTCCTCGATTGAGGATATGGCGGCGGTGAACTCGCTGCTCATTATTCAGCTCCCTTGGGGCGCATCTGCGCCGATCATGCGGGCCACATAGCGCGCAAGCATATCAATTTCGAGGTTTACCTTCGTGCCGGGCTTGAGGGCGCTGAGGGTGGTGACTTCCCAGGTGTGGGGAATGATGGCGACCTGGAAGTCGCCATTCGGCAGGGCGGCGGCCACGGTGAGCGAAACGCCGTCGATGGCGGCAGAGCCCTTGGTGGCGAAATAGCGCGCAATGGCGGCAGGCGGACGGATGGTGATGCGGAAGGACTGACCTTCCGGCTCAACCGAGACGATTTCGCCGACGCCGTCGACATGGCCGAACACGAAATGGCCACCGAGTTCATCGCCGAGCTTGAGGCTCTGCTCCAGATTGACGCGCGTGCCTTCCTGCCAGCCGCCGAGGATGGTTTTCGACAGGGTTTCCGGCACGGCCTCAACCGCAAACCAGGCGCCGCGCGCGCCCTGCCCCTTGTCCACCACGGTCAGGCAGACACCGGAATGAAGGATGGAGGCGCCCATGGCGATCTGGTCTAGCGGATAGCCGCTTTCGACTTCAAACCGGGTGAGGCCGTTGCGGTGTTCCGCTTTGCGGACAGTGCCGACATCGGTGACGAGGCCAGTAAACATGGTTTCTTATCCTGGAGCCTATTGCTCAGAGCGAACATAAGTGTCGAGCACGTCGTCCCCAATCCGTTCCGTTGCGACAGGGCGCCAGCGGGTCGCAGATTTGAGGTCGGTGAGCCCAAGGGCGCCGAGGGCGGGAAGGCCTTCCCCGCCAATGAGGATGGGGGCGCGGAACCAGGCGATCTCGTCGACCAGCCCGGCGCGGATGAAGGTGGCCGCCAGCGTGCTGCCGCCCTCGATGAGAAGCGTGCGCAGGCCTTCGGCCTCGGCGCGGCGGACAAATTCGGCCACGTCCATGCGCACGCCATTGCCACAGCGCCAGATGTCGACCCCGGCGGGAATGGCGGCGTCCGTCGCCTGGCCGGTGGTGACGGCCACCACACGGCCGAGGTCTAACGACTGGGCAAGGCGAGAGGCGGCCGGCAGGCGCCCGCGCGAGTCCGCCACGATGCGGACAGGCTGGCGCGCGGGGAGCGGCACGGTGCGCGCAGTCAGCAGCGGATCGTCGGCCAGCACGGTGCCGATGCCGACCATGATGGCATCATTTTCGGCGCGCATCTGATGGCCCCGTGCGCGCGAAGCGCTGGAGGTAATCCATTGGCTGGTGCCATCAGCCAGCGCGATGCGCCCATCCAGAGAGGACGCAATCTTCAGGGTGATGCGCAGGTTTTTCATTTTCCGGCCGGGCCGTCTTCGTCTTCATCCTCAAGGGCGGCCTTGTCGATGAACTGGGCGCCGACATCGTTTGAGGTGACTTCCTGCTCGCCGGTGCTCTCCAGCTTGCGCAGGATGCCGGAGACCATCTGGTCGATCTGCTCCCGGTCAACCGGGCGCTTTCGCAGGGCGATGGTAATCGAGCGGGCGAGCCGCTCCCGGTCAAACGGCACGCGCTTGCCATCGCGCTTGACCACCATGATCTCGCGCAGCTGCACACGCTCAAAGGTGGTGAAACGGGCGCCGCAGCTTTCACACACCCGGCGGCGGCGCACAGCGGTGTCGTCTTCCGCCGAGCGGCTGTCCTTCACGGAGGTGTTTTCAGAGCCGCAGAACGGACAGCGCAAGACGGATCAGGCCCCCAGACCCTCATAGATGGGGAAGCGCGCCGTCAGCGCCTTCACCTCTTCACGGACCCGGTTTTCCACAGCTTCGCTGTTCCCATTGGCCAGGGCTTCGACGATCTCGCCGATCCAGGTGCCGATCTGGATGAACTCGGCCTCGCGGAAGCCGCGGGTGGTGCCGGCAGGCGAGCCAACGCGGATGCCCGAGGTGACGGTCGGCGGCGCGGGATCGAACGGGATGCCATTCTTGTTGCAGGTGATGAAGGCACGCTCGAGGGCGGCTTCGGCATCCTTGCCAGTGACGCCTTTCGGGCGCAGGTCGATCAGGGCGAGGTGCGTATCGGTGCCGCCGGAGACGACATCAAGGCCGGCCGAGAGGCACGCTGCCGACATGGCGCGGGCGTTGGAAACGACCTGGGCCGCATAGGTCTGGAATTCCGGCATCAGCGCTTCGCCGAAGGCCACAGCCTTGCCCGCAATGACATGCATGAGCGGGCCGCCCTGGATGCCGGGGAAGATTGCGGAGTTGATCTTCTTGGCGATGCCCTCGTCATTCGTGAGGATCATGCCGCCGCGCGGGCCGCGCAGGGTCTTGTGGGTGGTGGTCGTGGCGACGTGGGCATGTTCCAGCGGATTGGGATGGACGCCGCCCGCCACGAGGCCAGCGAAGTGGGCCATGTCGACCAGGAAGATCGCGCCGACATCATCGGCGATCTCACGGAAGCGCTTGAAATCGATCTGGCGCGGATAGGCCGAGCCACCGGCGATGATCATCTGCGGGCGGTGGGCGCGGGCAAGGCGCTCGACTTCTTCAAAGTCCACCAGGTGATCATCCGGGCGCACGCCATACTGGACAGCGTTGAACCATTTGCCGGACTGGTTGGGCTTGGCGCCATGGGTCAGGTGGCCACCGGCGGCGAGGCTCATGCCGAGAATGGTGTCGCCCGGTTTCAGCAACGCGGTGAACACGCCCTGGTTCGCCTGGCTGCCGGAATTGGGCTGGACGTTGGCGAAGCCGCAATTGAACAGCTTCTTGGCCCGCTCGATCGCCAGTTCTTCGGCGATGTCGACGAACTCGCAGCCGCCATAGTAGCGCTTGCCGGGATAGCCTTCGGCATACTTGTTGGTGAGGATCGAGCCCTGGGCCTCCAAAACGGCGCGGGAGACGATGTTTTCCGAGGCGATCAGCTCGATCTGGTGCTGCTGGCGGGTGGCTTCCTTAGAGATGGCGGCTGCCAGCTCCGGATCACGCTCTGCCAGCCCCATCGAGAAGAATCCGCTGGTCAGCGTTTCAGGAACATGCGCCGAATCTGCCATGGGGAGCCTCCTATATGACGGTCTGGCCGCTGTTTACGCCGTGCAGCCCACCTGGGCAACTGCGACTCGAAGTTCTGCGGAAATTCTACTAGAATAGAAGAAATATCGCCGCCGCGATGAAAAAGATAAGCCGATACTTTACGAGCAATACGGTTTATACTTAGACACGCTAAGAATTACCAGAATCGTAGCAGCGATTACAGGATGGATGGGGTGGTGGGATGACGGATCCGGAAGATATAGACGCTTTGGAAATGACGGTTGAGATTGTCTCATCGTATGTGGCGAATAATTCTCTTCAGTCGTCACAACTTCCTGAGCTGATCAGAAGTATTCATGCGACGATTACCAGTCTTTCCTCTTCGGCACCTGCCCCGGCCGCGCAGCTGGAGCCGGCCGTTCCGGTTAACAAGTCCGTGACTGCGGAATATCTGGTTTGCCTGGAAGATGGCGCCAAGCTGAAGATGCTGAAGCGCTATCTGCGCACGCGCTATGACATGACGCCGGAAGAATACCGCGCCAAATGGGGCCTTCCGGCCGATTACCCCATGGTGGCGCCAAACTATGCCAAGCTGCGATCGAAGCACGCCAAGCAGATTGGCCTCGGCAAGAAACGCTGAAGCCCCAAATGCAAATGGCCCGGCAGAACCGGGCCAAAGCTTTTCATATCGTTGCAAACCGTTGCAAAGGGCGCCGTCAGGCGGCCTTGTCGAGCCCAAGCTGTTTCCAGACGGCGAGGATGGCGGCGACCAGCTCATCCATCATCACTTCGTCATGCACCGGGCTCGG
>NZ_NCJT01000248.1 GCF_002282565.1 Hyphomonas sp. 34-62-18 | reverse complement strand
CAGATCCTGTTCTTCATCGCGCGCGCTTTCGATGCGCCAGGCATCCACCGCGATATCCTGAGTGGCAGCGGCAAAGGAGGTGAGCATGGCGAAGGCGGCAAAGACTGCGAGGCCGCCGGACGGGCCGGTGAACGCCATGCCGAGAATGCCGAGGGTTACGAAGATCTGCCCAAGGAGCATCCAGGAACGGCGATGGCCCAGCCTTTTGCCGATGATGGGCAGCCGGATCCAGTCCACAAAGGGCGCCCAGAGGAATTTGGCGGAAACGAAGATGCCGACCCAGGCCATGAAACCGATGGCGGTGAGCGCGACGCCTTCCTGGCGGAGCCAGTAGCCGAGGGTGACGCCGACCATGACGGGCGGCATGCCTGTGGCAATGCCGAACACCATCGCGATGGCAACCTTCGGCTGGCGGAGTGATCCCAGAACTTCGCGCAGGCCGGCCTGTGGCCGTACCGGCTCGTCCTGGCCGGTCACAATGTCGGCCATACTTCCTCCCGAAGCGCAGCCGGCCAGCCCCTCGCCTCATGGGCGGGCAAGGTTTTGTTGTGCGGTCATTTGCGCTGAAACTCAGTGTGTCAGCGCCTCACCTACCCTGCAAGCAGAAATCAGGGGGCGGTGACGAGCCCTTCAAGCAGGCTGGCGTCGCCCGCGAGATCCTTGACCATGACGCGAGATTGGTCCTGCGGGCCCGGAAATGTCAGCCGGCCACGCGGGGTGACGGTGAAGCCCGCCTTGCCGAAGAGACTGTGCGCGCCAATAAGAATTGCAGCAGGCCAGCCAGCTTCCTTGCCTGCGTCGAGCGCCACTTCGGTGATCTTCAGACTGAGGAAATTGCCGCGATAGGCGGGGTCAACGGCGACCGGGCCATAGAACAGCGCGGGCATGCGCGAGGGCCCGACGACCAATGGCCAGACGCGGCAGACGCCGATCACTTTTCCGTCATCGAGGGCGACGCGGTTTATCTCGGGCAACGAGTGGGAATACTCGCGCAGGCGCTCTGCCGTCTTGGCAAAGTGGCCTGGGCCGAAGGTGCGGTCGAAGAGGGCTTCGATCGCTTCGGCATGCAGGCTCGGATTTTCCGGTACAATCTCGATCATGGCGGCGCGCTCTAGGGCGCATTTGCCTGCCCCGCAAGCGCCTTGGTGTGAACGCCTGCCCTGCCCCTGTTCACACCGGGCGAAAGCGCGCCTCCGGGTTCTCCAGCAAGGCGTATGAGACGTGCGCCTTCAGCGCTTCCGTCAGGGCGACCGGATCGCCGGACAATGCCTCTGGCGGAATTGTCTCACCGAAAGTCATCCGGAATTGCGAGCCGCGCTTGTTGAGAAGCTCGTTGAAGAGGGTGATGTCGCGCAGCTCGTTGGAGAGGTCGCAGAAGAGATAATAGAGGGCTGAATTTCGGGCATCGAGATTGAGGGGGATGACCGGCGCATTCTGCTTGCGCGCGAGGCCGACGACGGTGGGGAACCATTCCTTCTCGATCATCCGGCCATCCTTGCGCAGCGCCAGGCGCCCGGAGGGGAAGATGACGACGCATTTCTCTTCATCGAAGGCGGCGGCGGCCCGCTTGAGGGTTTCGCGCGTCTTGGCAGGCGAGCGCTTCTCGGCCACCCATTCGACCGGAATGATGACATCCTCAAAGCGCGGATTGACCCGGATGGCGTCGGCATTGGCGAAGAAGACGATGTCATCGCGCTTCTGTTTCAGGAGATCCCAGACGGCAATGCCATCAGCCAGGCCCGTGGGATGATTCGCGGCGACAATGCAGCGGCCCCGCTCGGGCAAGCGGTGCAGCCCCTGCGCAGAAATATTGAAGGCGAGCTGTTTTGAAAGCCGGTCAAAACTTTCCCTTCCCGTGAGCTGGACGAGTTCATCGGCCATCCGGCGCGCCTTGCCGTAACCCAGAATGGAATAAAGCAGCGGCCGGGCCAGAGGCCAGGCGGGGCTGGCGCGCAGGCGCGGGCAGCGCTCCTCGATCAGCACATCGACGATATGCACGTCGCGGCGCTCCACTTCGGGCAAAAACGCCGATTGTGCTGCAGGCACTGCAGGATTGGTGACAGGATCATCTGCCATGGTGAACGCGCTTCCTTCCACCCCAAATAGTTGTATCGAGAATCATAGAGCGGCCTGCAGAAATCTGGAAGATGGCCGCATTTTCTGGCCGCTGACCCTGAAATCCATCGGAATTTCAATACTTCGGAAAGTTTCGCTTTACCAAGACGCAAGACGCCCGTGGCAATGTGAACATCAGACGGGCAGCGGCTTAACACCTCTCACCCCGCTGCCATTCAAAAACATCCAATGGGGTTGAGTTTCATGAAGGTGCTTTGGATCGAAGATCACGAGCCGGTGCGTACGATGCTGGCGCATGCTGCCGACAAGGCTGCGCGCGCACGTATTCCGGTAGATCTTGTTATGGCGGAAGGCCTGCTGGCCGCTGAGCGCCGCCTGCGCCTTGAGCGCTTTGATCTCGTGATCGTCGATCTGCAGCTGCCGGAAACCGGCGATGATGTGGACATGGCTGTCGCCCGCGTGGCCAATATGGGCAAGCACCGGATTGCGGTCGCCTCGTCCCGGCCGGAGCGCGATGAGGTGGTGGCTTCGGCGGTGCGCTGCGGCGCAAACATCCACCCGCAGGCTGTTTTCAAGGCGGGCCTCAACTTCAACCGCTTCATCCAGCGCCCGGAATCCTTTGAGGACTTCCTTCTGGAACTGATGCCTGCCGCCGGCGCACGCAGCACCGTTCGCGCCGCTTAATCCGGGCTGGGCGCTTGCCGCCCCCCTGCCAGACTTGCTAAGCCGCCCGAAGGCCCTTCGGGCGGTTTTTACTTCTGAAGGGAAAGACAAGCGGCGCATGGCAGACATCTTTTCCTACCCGGCCTCCTTGTCGCTTATCGTCCTCAATGTATTTGCCAGCCTGATCGCTTTCCGCAGCCCTGCCTTCAACGAGCAGAACATCCTGTGGGTGCGCCCGATGCGGGATCAGGGCGAATGGCACCGTCTGATCAGTTCTGGCTTCCTGCATGTGAACGGGCCCCACCTCTTCCTCAACATGTATGGCCTCTACATGTTCGGGCCGGTGGTGGAGCATGTGCTCGGGGGCGTGAACTTTCTCATCATCTATATTGCCTCACTGATCGGGGGCAGCGTTTGGGCCTATCTCTGGAACCGGGCGAACCCGGAGTATCGCGCAGCGGGCGCTTCTGGCGCGCTATCGGGCATCATCCTGGCTTTCTGCATGATCGCGCCCTTCTCCATGTTGCTGTTTCTCTTCATTATTCCGATGTGGGGCATCGTGTTCGGCGCTGCCTTCGTGGTGCTCAGCTATGTGCTGTCGCAGCGGGAAAACCGGATCATCGGCCATGAGGCGCATCTGGGCGGGGCGGTTGTTGGCATCGTGACCACGCTGCTGGTCGAGCCGCGGGTGTGGACCTCTTTCCTGGCGCAGATCGCCGAAAAGTTCGGCTGAGGGCGGCAGGGCAATGGGCGGCGTGCGCGCGAAGTATGAAGCGAAGGTGGCGAGCGGCGCCCTGTCGGT
>NZ_NCJT01000247.1 GCF_002282565.1 Hyphomonas sp. 34-62-18 | reverse complement strand
TTCTGTCTTGGCGGCGACCATCACGCCGCTGGTCAGCTTGTCGAGCCGGTGGACGATGCCGGGACGCTCGACCCCGCCGATGCCGGAAAGCTGGCCCTGGCAGTGGTGCAGGAGGGCGTTGACCAGGGTGCCGGTTTCGCTGCCGGGTGCCGGGTGGACGGCGAGCCCGGCCGGTTTGTTCAGAATGATGAGGTGTTCGTCCTCAAACAGGATATCGAGGGGAATGTTCTCCGGTTGGGGCGCGGCCGGCACGGGGGGCGGCAGCGCTACGGCATAGACGAGGCCCGCCTTCACGGGCGCGCGGGGATTGGTTTCCACCGCGCCGCCCACCGTGACCGCGCCTTCCTCGATCAGGGATTTGGCCCGCGAACGGGAAATGCCTTCGGCGCGGGCGCCAAGGAACGCATCGAGGCGCTGGCCGGCATCGGCTGCCTCGGAAGTGATCACAATCATGCTCATCGCCGCCTTATAGACGAAGCTTTCAGCGCGCGTCATGCTGGTGTCGCAAATTGGCGCCATGAGAGCGCCACGCAACTGGGGAGTACCAGACAAGATGACACGGGTTACACGGCGCGGCCTGCTGGGCGGCGCAGCATTGGGTTCAGTGGCACTGGCAGCCTGCGGCCAGACCGGCCCGCAGACATTCAAGGGCGAAGTGGCGTTCCAGCATGGCGTCGCCTCTGGCGATCCCCTGCCCGACCGGATCATCCTTTGGACGCGTGTGACGCCGCTTTCGGGCGCGGGCACCATCCCCGTGCGCTGGGAAGTGCTGCGCGCCGGGCAGGAAAGCCCAGTTGCCGCCGGCATCACCGAAGCCAGCGAAGCGAAGGACTATTGCGTCAAGGTGGATGCCGCCGGGCTTCAGCCGGGGTCTGACTATTCCTACCGTTTCACCGCGCTGACCGATCATGGCGATGTGGTCTCCCCTACCGGGCGCCTGCGCACACCGGCAGCCAATGGCACGAGCGCGGTGAACCTCGCCGTTGTGTCCTGCTCCAACTGGCAGTTCGGCCTGTTCAATGCGTACAAGTCTCTGGCGGCTGAGCCCAACCTCGACGTGATCATCCATCTGGGTGATTACATCTATGAGTACGGAATCGATGGCTATGGCAGCGATGTGGCCGCGCAGCTTGACCGGATGCATGAGCCGTCTACGGAGATTGTGACGCTGGCGGACTACCGCAAACGCCATGCTCAGTACAAGACCGATCCCGACCTTCAGGCGGCCCACGCGGCTGCGCCGTGGATCTGCACCTGGGACGATCACGAAAGCACCAATGACAGCTATCGCTCCGGCGCGCAGAACCACAACCCGGAAGACGGCGAAGGCGAGTGGAGCGACCGGAAGATGGCCGCGATCCAGGCCTATTTCGAATGGATGCCTATCCGCGATATCAAGCCGGGCGAGATCACGTCGGCGGCCTGGCGCAGCTTCCGCTTTGGCGATGTCGCCACGCTCCATGCACTGGAAACACGCCTGACAGGGCGTTCGGAGAGCCTGAGCTGGGCAGCGGCCCTTGGCAATGCCGCCTCACCGATGGAAGTTGGCGGCAAGGCGCGGGAGCTGCTGGAAAAAGCCTCCGATCCGGCCCGCACCATGCTGGGCGCCGAGCAGGAAAGCTGGTTGAGCACGGAGCTTGCGAGCTCGGTGGCCTCTGGCGCGGCCTGGCAGGTTCTGGCCAATCAGGTGATCATGGCGCGTGTGGCGCTTCCGAACTTTACCCAGACGCTGACGCCGGAGCAGATTGCGGCGCAGGATGTTCCCGAAGTGCAGGGCTTCCTCGCCTTCACCGCGCTTGGCCTGCCATGGAACCTTGATGCCTGGGATGGCTACCCGGCTGCCCGCGAACGTCTTTATGAAGGGGTTACCGCCGCCAATGCGCGGCTGGTGACGCTGGCCGGTGATACGCATACGGCCTATGCCAACGAGCTCTATGATGCCTCAGGCGCGCGGCGCGGGGTAGAATTTGGCTGCACCTCCATCACATCGCCCGGCATGGGCGCCTATGTGAAGAATGTGCCCGACCTTGGCCAGCAGATTGCCGATGCCAACCAGGAAGTGGTGTGGCACGACCCGTTCGGCCATGGCTATACGCTGGTGACGCTGACACCGTCCTCAGCCCGCGCCGTGTTCCGCAAGGTATCTGACATCTATACCGGAACCTTCAGCACAGAGACGGTTGCAAGCTTTGAAGCAACCGCTGAAGCGGGTGGCGTTTCGGCGCTGCGGCCTGTCTAAGACTGCTCTAATCGAGCACGCCGGAAAGGGTCGAGCGGCCGCCATCCAGAATCAGGCTCTGGCCTGTGAGGAAGGCGGTCTCCGCCGACGCCATGAAATAGGCGGCGGCGGCAATCTCATCGGCGAGCACGGCGCGGCCAAGCGGCACCCGGCCGAGGGACCAGGGCGTGGCCCGCTCTTCGCTGGGGCGCAGGGAAACGATCGCATTGACGCGGATATTGTGCTGGGCAAGTTCGAGCGCGCCGGCGCGCATCACGCCTTGAATGGCAGCCTGGCTGACCGTATCGGTAAAACGGCCCGGCATGGACGACACTGCCGCATAGCGCAGAATGAAGGTGATCGCGCCTTTCTGGCGTTTGCGCTCTACGCCCGTCTCGGGAAGGTCCTCCTGATCCAGAAGGTGTTCAGCGATCACGCGCAGAGCAAGCGCGGCGCCGCGCGCGGTGCGCCCCAGGGCCTTTTCGAATTTCTCCTGGGTGAAATCCAGGAGGCTGTCGGGTTCCTCATAGGGCGGCACGACCACGGCATTGTCGATCCGGCCATAAGCCTCAACAGCGGCAGTTACCGCGTTGCGCAGGCCGAGCTTGGTCGACAGGTCGCCATGATAGAACTGGATCGTCTCGTCCAGGGAGTCGCGGGCAGCCTCTATGCGCTCCAGCGAGGGGTCCGCCGCCAGAACGCGGTGGCCTTCATCTTCAAACCGGCGGGCGATCGCTTCCCCGGTCTCGCGGCCAAGGCCGAGAACAAGCGTTACAGGCTGTGCCATGGCTCAGGCAGCGCCTGATCGGCAGAGGCCGGTTTGAATGGATGGCATGGTCCCGTTCCTTTCGAGGCCCAGCCGGGCCCCGGGAACGGGACTGCCGGAATTGGGGCTAGCTGACCTTCAGGTGTCGCAGCTGCTCCTTAATCCTGAGTTTCTGTCGCTTCAAATCCTTCAGGACCAGGCCATCGGCAGAGGGGCGTTTCTGTTCGTTGGAAATCTGTTCGTCCAGGGTGCGGTGCTTCGCAGCGAGTTCACTGATGCGACCGTTGAGCGACATAGGCAGTCTCCTTTCGTCTCCGGCCCGGATTGACCGGTGATGCAAGAATGCCACAGTCGTGTAGGCGAGTCATGGGTAGAACCACGTATCTTGCCACATTTTCACCTCAATGCGCGTCCTTCGGCCTTCCGGCGCGCTTTTTCGGCAAACATAGCCTGGTCTGCCCGCGCGATGAGCGCGGCCGGGCTCTGGCCTGCGCTCCACTCCACCACGCCGCAGGAGGCCCCGATCTGAACCGGGGTGAGGCCGGCGCCCTCTTCCCCGCGCACTTC
>NZ_NCJT01000246.1 GCF_002282565.1 Hyphomonas sp. 34-62-18 | reverse complement strand
CTGCCGCTGAGGCCAGCAGGGGATCGGCAGAGATTGCGCATGCCGTTCTGCCAAAAGCTGACCGTGACGGGCGCCTTCGCCTGCAGATCATGCCATCCGACGGCGATGATCTTCCTCCTGCAGTATTCGCTGTGTTTGAAGGGTATTCCTTCCCGCCGGCCGCGCAGGAATCGCTGCCTGATCCGCCGCACTGCGCCAGTATTGCGCCGCATCTCTCCACACGTTTTTCAGCGCCTCGCGCGCCTCCCGTACCGGCCTGATGCACGGATCGCTGCGCCTGTGGCGCAGCCTGCCGTTCATCCAGACAGGATGTGATCTGCTTCGCCTCCCTCCGAGGCAGATCGCAGGCCGGGGCGGAGACTCCTCTCTCAAGCTCGTACCCCTGTCAGAGACCGCGCTTCCCAGCTGTCTCTGAGCCAGCGTGGACCTTCGTCCCGGCCACCCTCCGGATGAACCGCAGCCTCTAGCGCCAATCGCAGCCCTGAGCGCGCGAGGCGCCATCACCGGCCGCCATGCTCGATGGCCTCCGGATTTCAGGCCCCCGAAGGAAGTCAGCATGCGCACCAGCCGAACTGCACTGGTCACTTATATTCTCATTATCGTCATCGGGCTGCTCGCGGCCCTGCCAAACGTGTTGTCACCGCAACAGATAGCGGCGATGCCCGATTGGCTTCCCAAGAAGCAGATCACGCTCGGGCTCGATCTGAGGGGCGGCTCCCACCTGGTTCTTGAGGTGGACGGGCCGGCCTTGCAGGCGGACCGGTTGAAATCACTGGCCGCAGAAACGCGCACCCTGATGAGCACTGAAGCGGTGCGCGGCAAGGTCGAAGTGGTCGGTGATGCGGTGAATGTCCGGATCAACGATGATGATGGCCGCGCGCGCATCCTCGCGAAACTGCGCGAGCAGGTGACGCAAGTTCAACAAGTTGGCCGGCAAGGTTCTGTGCCGGACATTCTGATCCAGCCGAGCGGCGATCTGATCAAGCTGTCGCTTTCCGAGGCAGGGACGGCAGATCGCATCAATCAGGCGATCGGCCAGAGTGTTGAGATCGTCCGCCAGCGGGTTGATCAGGTGGGGGTTGCCGAGCCGACCATCCAGCGCGTGGGCTCTGACCGTATCCTGGTGCAGCTGCCGGGGTTGCAGGATCCCACGCGGCTGCGCGAGCTGCTGGGTTCGACTGCGCAGATGTCGTTTCATATGGTTGCGCCGGAGACCTATGGCGCGCCCCCTCCCGAAGGCGTCAGCATGTTGCCGGACGCCAAGACGGGCCAACCGATGCCGATTTATGACCGCGTCGCTCTCAGTGGTGAGCGCCTGTCAGATGCCCGGTCGGGATTTGACCAGCAAACCAACCAGCCCATTGTGACCTTCCGATTCGACTCGGTGGGCACAAAGCAGTTCGCTGACATCACCAAACAGAATGTCGGCAAGCCGTTCGCCATTGTTCTTGACGGCAAAGTGCTGACCGCGCCGGTTATCCAGGGGCCGATCCTGGGAGGCTCTGGCCAGATCACGGGCAATTTCACCATCGAAGATACCGTGGTGCTGTCTGCGCTGCTGCGTGCCGGCGCCTTGCCAGCGCCTCTGACAGTCATTGAAGAACGCACGGTTGGGCCAGACCTTGGCGCTGATGTGATCAATATGGGACTCTATACCGGTGTTATCGGGTTCGTCCTTGTGGTCGCGTTCATGGCGCTGCTCTATCGCGGCTGGGGGCTGATTGCCTGCTTTGCATTGTTCCTCAACATTGCCCTGACCATCGGTATTCTGACGTTTCTGGGCGCAACGCTGACACTTCCCGGCATCGCCGGGATTATTCTGGGGATTGGTATCGCCGTAGATGCCAATGTACTCATCAACGAGCGGATAAGGGAAGAAAGCCGGAAAGGTGTCAGCGCGCTTGCAGCGCTCGACCGCGGCTTCAAGATTGCCTACTCGACTATTCTTGATGCCAATATCACGACGC
The DNA here is from genome assembly GCF_002282565.1 of Hyphomonas sp. 34-62-18. Classification (GTDB taxonomy): domain Bacteria; phylum Pseudomonadota; class Alphaproteobacteria; order Caulobacterales; family Hyphomonadaceae; genus Hyphomonas. The sequence goes on along the minus strand of NZ_NCJT01000246.1, from coordinate 1,594 downwards.
TGATCGCGACAGCCTTGCTGTTCATGTTCGGAACGGGACCGGTCAAGGGCTTTGCCGTTACCATGGTGATCGGAACAGCCGTGTCAATGTTCACCGCAGTTACAGTTGTTCGTATCCTGATGACGACATGGGTCCGCCATCGCAAGATGAAGAAGATCAATATCGATCCTCTGTTTCGTCTTGTGCCGGATGGTTCGAGAATCTCCTTCATGAAGGCGCGCTATCTTGGCATCGCGACCTCAATCCTCCTGTCAGCACTATCGATTGGCCTGTTCGTCAAACCGGGCCTCAATTACGGCATCGACTTCACCGGGGGTATCCAAGTGGAGATCAGCACGCCGCAGGAGGCCAACCTTTCGCAGCTCCGGTCCGAGCTGGGCGATCTCGGGCTGGGCGAAGTCTCGTTGCAGCAGCTGGGCGGGAAGCATGATGTGCTTATCCGTGTGCAGCGCCAGGAAGGCGGGGAAGCGGCGCAGACGGCGGCGATCAACACGGTTCGCAAGACACTGGCGCAGATCGATCCTGGCATTTCGGTGGAGCGCACCGAGGTTGTCGGGCCGAAAGTCTCGGGTGAGCTTGCGCGCAATGGCGCGATTGCTGTTGGCCTCGCGAGCCTTGCGATGCTGTTCTACATCTGGTGGCGGTTTGAGTGGAACTTTGCGGTGGGCGCCATCCTGACGCTGGCGCTCGATACCACAAAGATGATCGGCTTTTTTGTCATCATGGGGCTGGACTTCAACCTGACGGCGATCGCCGCTCTGCTGACGTTCATTGGCTATTCGGTGAATGACAAGGTGGTGGTCTATGACCGGATGCGGGAGAACATACGTCTCGCCAAGCGGTATGACCTACGCACGATCATCGACACCAGCATCAACCAGGTTCTGACGCGCTGCATCTTCACATCCATGACGACGCTGCTGGCGATCCTGCCGATGGCGATCTGGGGCGGCAAGGCTGTGGAAAACTTCGCCTTACCGATGGTGTTTGGTGTCCTTATCGCCACGACCTCATCGATCTTCATTGCGGCGCCGATCCTTCTGTCGCTGGGCAACCTGGCCCAGCGGCATCAGCATGCCGGGAGCATTCAGACGGAGACCTCTCCGTCCTGAACCTGCCCGGTTGGGAGCGCCGCAAATCCTGCCTGTCCTCGCGGCGCTCCCTTTCTTTTTTCTTGTTGTCCTGTCGCATCTGGCTGGGCGAAAGCCCCGTGAAGTGACTGGATTTTGGGCGATCCTGCAGCCGGATCGTTCACGACGGATCTGCAACAGCAGCGCGGTGCAGGGGCCACAAATCTGCCTTTGGTTTGCCGCAATGTCATGAAAAACGGGCCCTGTTTGCCCTCCCATCTGACAACGTGCTCCAATTTTTCATCCTGCCTGTTTCGATCCAGACGGCCTGACCAGGCCGGTACAGGTCGAAGGCAACCAATTGCGGCCACGTTCGTTAGGCAGGTTCGGGCTTGTTGCGCCGCAGCAGAGCGGTCCCCGGATGGGCGGGCAGGTGTTGGTAAAGGAGTTTCGCGCTTGAGCCATTTTTCGAGCGTCCCGGTCAGGATTGTGTGCGGCCTTGCAATGGCCGGGCTTCTCATTTC
>NZ_NCJT01000245.1 GCF_002282565.1 Hyphomonas sp. 34-62-18 | reverse complement strand
GGCCAACCGCGCTGCGGGCCTCGTCCTACAGCGCCATCTGGAAAGGCGCGGACGAGACCCGCAGCGCTAACCAGCTACACCACGACACGGGACGTGACCGCCGAATAGCTAATGTCCGCTTTTGCGCCCGTTACTGCAATAACGCTTTGGGAACTAAGCGCCCTTCTTCGACTTGGATCAAACGTTGGACCGATAGCCCCAATGAGGATCGAGGAAGCGCTCGCGGATCACCGCTCCAATCCCCGCTCAATTCCAATCGTCCAGCTGACACCGGCAGCTGTCCGCTTGAAAGCCATATCCCTCCCCCTATGACGCTCCATCTCCGGCCGCCAAGGCACAAGCGCAAATTCCTTTGCATTCCCGACGACAGCAACCCTTCCCTGCCCCAGGTCCATCGCCTTCTCGAACCGGCCGTCAAACCTGTCCCCCGGTACCAGCTCCACAGCGGCGCGCCCGGTTGAAGAAGCAAGCATGCTTGATGCCCTTCGCAGCTCCATGACGCGCAACCTATCTCGCAAGGGCTCACCCGCTTCTCTTTCCCCGCTTTCAAGCCAGCCCTTCTCCTGAAGAAAGGCAAGACGTGCCTGCCGGACCTTCACCAGCCGGTCGCCGGGCACCCCGGGTCCTTCCATATCGAGCCAGGTCAGCCCCGCATGCCGGGCCTGCTCTGCGAGCGGAAGCCAGGACCGGACCCGGACCTCAAGCCGCCCCGTCCGCGCGACATCATAGTCGGCGGCGCGCCGGGCAAAGTCCTGCGGCACCTGCCACACGCCATCGCTGACGCGTTCTACGATACCGGCTTGCCTCAAGGCTTCCAGACGTCTCACATGTCCTTGCCGCCACGCTCGAGTCGCAGCTGGATCGGCATCAAGGTGCAGCGCGTCCGCATAGACCCCGCCAGAGCGCTCGGCGATTTTCAGGATGGAGGCATCCATCTCTCGCGGTTTTGGTGTCCGTGCACTGACCTCCACTATGGCGCCATCGGGTGGGATCGTCCCGGGCTCACGCAGCCCGATATCCACGATCCAGCGTGTCCCCTGAAAGTCCTCGACCACCAGGCTTCGCCGGTCCCGCAATTCGTCGTCAGGAACCGATGCCAGGACCGACCCGAGAAGGACTTCTTGCTCCTGTTCGCCCGGCTCGAACCGACGCAGACTCTGATTGAGGGAGTGATCCTTCTTTTTCGCCGCCAGTGCTTTCAGGATATCACCACGCTGCCCCAGCGCCTTCAGCGACGCGTCCCAGCCGGGTTTCAGGGTCCACTGATCCTTGCCCGCTGGCACCGCGAGACCAAGTCCTTCGAGATGGCGTAACCTCGCCCGCCGAAGCGCCTCATCAAACCGCCCCCGCGCGCCCCTTCCTTCTGTGATCCGGATACTGGTCTCGGAGGCCTCAGCGAGAATGCCGCGATCCAGGCCTGTAAAACGGTCCTGTGTCACCTCGCGCTGCAGGGCCTGCGCAATCTCGAGGTCGCGCCTAAGCCCAAGGCGCTCTGTGACGATGTCCTGCGCCCGTGACGCAAGCCCCTGCCGGATATAGTCCGGCGCGATAACGAGGTCCCTGCCGTCCTCATCCTTTCCTCGGATGACGATATGGGTGTGCGGATGACCGGTATTGTGGTGATCGACCGCGAGCCAGTCCAGGCGCGTGCCGAGATCGGATTCCATCTGCGCCATCAGGGCGCGGGTTGTCTCTTTGAGATCACCCAGCCTTGCCCCATCTTCAGCAGACACGATGATCCGGAACTGGTGCCGGTCCCCGTCGCAGCGCTCCAGGAATTCTTCCGCCTTCGGTTCGAGACCTTCGCGCGTGTAGAGTTCGCCCCCGGAGCCATCCCGCTCAACGCCGTCGCGCTGGATGTATCCGAGATGTGCTTTTAGCGCCCCGCCCCCACCCCCGCGCGGCGCCCTGGAAACATGAGTCTTTACGATGACCCGGCGCATCCGGAACCCAGGTAACCGCTGACCACGCATTTCAAGGGCGCGCGCACTTGCGCCTCCGCGCCCCAATCCGGCTCCCGTGAACCGCGCCTTACCAGCTTTCCGGCCAAGCCGGGCAGCCGCCTGCCTCACCTGCTTTGAATAGCGAGAGGTGCCGCCACGACCGCGATCCCCCAACCGGCCCAGACGCGGTTTAAAATCATCCGTCATGGGAAGATTCCCCAATCAGGATATGACGCCAGCCAGACCTGCAGCAAACACACCTGATCGCAGCAAACCCGGCGTCTCTACCCGGTGCAACGGGCACCTGAAAATCGTTGTGCAGACAAGGCGCAAGGCAGGGCCTGGCGCCAGCGCTTTTAACTTGCCCTACCGGGTCCGCCTTCTCCACCCCTGCGCTCGCCTGCATCGCCCTGCCCTACTCTGCAGACGGATCGTGGGCGGACGAACCGAAGAGCGGCGCCGCAACGCCCAGGATGTCGGCTTCACGGACCGCGCCGAAATACCGCCCATCCAGGGAAGACGGATGCGGCGAGAGCAGGAAGACCTCGCCTGCCGCAAGCCTGACGCACCCGTCCCAGACCGGCAGCTCCCGCCGCAGCTCGTCGACCAAAAGTGCCTGCGCCGCCTGGTGCCCATTGATGGAAACAGCCGTTCCTTCCCGGCAGATTGTGTCTCCCGACAGTCCGGAAATCTGTTTCAGCAGAGGCCAGTCTTCACCGATATATCCCCGCGCCGCCGCCCATAGCGCAGGCTCGCTGCTGGCTGAGAGAACGGCCCATCGGCCCTTGGTGAGGGGCGCGTCTCTCAGCCAGTAGAGCCCTTGCGGCGCGCTTGCGGACCGGTTCCAGATGACCTTCGCCGCAGGATCAACCACCAAGCCGAACAGGGCCGCAGATGCGCCCAGAACGAGCGCCAGCGCATACCCGGCTTTCATCGGGATTGCCCGATGCGGCTCGACGTTGAGGAAAATTCCCGGCTCTCAGACCACTTAATGAGGCTTTCTCGGGTATAAAAAACCCGCGTCCCATGCTTGCGGTAGACGGGGCCTCGTCCAACGCAGCGATAATGATCGAGGGTCGAGCGCGTAACCCGCAGGAAGTCAGCAGCTTCCTCCACATTCAGGATGACATAGTCCTCGTTTGCGTCGGCTTTTGAGGGGGGCTCTTTATGCATCGCGCAGTTCCTTTCTTCAGTTCGTTCGTGATGGGAGGATGTTGCCTGTGCCTGCGCGGGCTTGGAGGGGGAAAATCGCCCTTACGCATTTTTCCCCTCAAGACGGAGACCTGATCTGAACGCAGAAAACCGTCCCGGAGATGTCTCCGGGGCGGCTCGCAGGAGGCTGGATTTGCTCGCCTAGTCGCGCGGGTTCCAGAGGATCACGTGGCGGCCTTTCTTGCCTTTGACGGGGGCGAGGTTGGCGAAGATCTTCCGGGGACCGATCTGCGGGTCTGCGAGCGTGATCGAGAGGTAATCCCGGCCTGATTGCTTTGCCTTGCGCATCCAGCCGCCGCCAATTTCAGTGGAGGTTTCTCCGGCGAAGATGCGGTAGTCCGGCTGTCCGTCACCGGCTTTTTCGGCATTCTTCTCGATGCGGATCGCGGCCGAGAGGTTCATCATTGCG
>NZ_NCJT01000244.1 GCF_002282565.1 Hyphomonas sp. 34-62-18 | reverse complement strand
GCTGTGGGCGGAAAGCTCTACGCCTTTGGCGGGGAGTATTTCGACAATGGCGGCGGGGTCTATCCGGAAGCCTGGATGTATGATCCGGCTGGCGACGCCTGGCAGCCTATCGCGCCTATGCCCCATCCCCGGCATGGCCTTGGGGCCGTCACCCTGGACGGCACCATCTACGTCATCGGCGGGGCGCTGAAAGCGAGCGGCGTAGACACGAGCGCGCTGGTAGAACTCTACCGGCCCTGACCCCCGAGGAAGCTTCAATGACGCTTGCAGTATATGGCCACCCCTTCTCGTCCTACACGCAGAAGGTGCTGATCGCCCTTTATGAGAACGCCACGCCCTTTGAATTCCGGAATGTTGGGCCCGATACGCCGGAGCATTCGGCAGACTGGCGAGCGCGCTGGCCCATCGCCAAGTTCCCGCTGCTGGTGGATGGTGACCGGAATGTCGCCGAGACGAGCATTATCATCGAATATCTGCATCTCAACTATCCCGGGCCTGTGCGCCTGCTGCCCGATGATCCCGGAGCGGCGCTGGAGGTGCGGTTTCTCGACCGGTTCTTTGACCTGCATGTGATGGATGCCGCCCAGCACGCCGTAAATGGCGCGTTGACGGGGGCCCCCGTGAAGCGCGCGGAAGGCATAGCGCTTTCACAGAAAAAGCTGGAGCGCGCCTATGCCTGGCTGGAGGGGGAATTGGCCGGGCACATCTGGGCTGCAGGGGACAGCTACACACTGGCCGATTGCGCCGCCTCTTCCGCCCTTTTCTATGCAGACTGGGTGCACGAGATTTCCAGCGACTATCCCACGCTGCGCGCTTACCGTTCGCGGCTGCTCACCCGGCCATCCTTTGCGCGGGCGGTCGAAGAGGCGCGGTATTTCCGGCCATACTTTCCGCTGGGCGCGCCAGATCGGGACTAGGACTGCGGCGGCAACGCGCCGATTTCGCGCAGCGCCCGCTCTACCGCCGCGCGCCGGCGGGGCGCCTCTTCCATGCCGCCGGGCATGTCCATGTTGAGGGCGAAGGCGTAAGTGCCGGGAGCGTCTCCGGCAGACTGTTCGACCCAGCCGGCAAACCAGCCGATGTCCATCTCACCCTCAACGCTTTTCCAGCCGGTTTTGCCGTAAAGCGTCCAGCCCTCCACGCGCTCCAATACCATGACGGGGACGGCCAGATCATAGGTGCGCGCCGATAGCGGTAGCGTGCGGCGGGCAAGGCGGGCAAGAAACTCCACCTGCTCGGTCGCGGAGATGGCGAGCGGACCTTCCAGCCAGTAGCGGGTGATCTGGCCGGGCCCGCCAATATCGGCATTGCCGTAATCAAACGCCTCCAGCCCTTCGGTGAGGCGCGTGGCCCCGATGCGGGGCACAACGATCTGGTAGATCCAGACGGTGGACCGCTGAAAGGCCTCTCCGAAAGTCTGATCTTCGTTCCAACTGTCAACGAAGCGCTTCTGGCCGTCCCACTCAAAGCGTTCATCCGGCCCGGTGACGGCGCCAGATTCATAGGCGAGCAGCGTGTGGGGAATCTTTGATGTGGAGGCCGGCGTAAATCGCTCGCGAATACGCGCGCCCCCGCTCGCCCAGACCTTTTCATCTTCCAGCCGGTAGATCACCAATGCCGAGCTGGCCGGGTTCACCCCTTCCAGCATCAGGGCCTGCTCCAGAGGATTTTTCTCCGGCGCCGGAGCGCAGCAGACCGGCGTCGCGCAGGCAGAGAGCACCGCCGCCACAAGCATCAACAGGGCGGCCCGGAGGCGTGTTCCTGCAGACGATGTAACGGCCAGCATCATCCCGCCCTCATTGCTTCATCAGAACGGAATCTCGTCGTCGAGATCCTGGCTGAAGCTCTCTTTCGGACCACTCATCTGCTGGCGTCCGCCGCCGCCGGAATAACCCATGTCACGGTCACGCCCGCCACCACCGGCGCCCATGCCACCGCCTTCACCCCGGCCATCAAGCATCACGAGGGTCGCGTCAAAGCCCTGCAGGACGATCTCTGTCGAGTAACGGTCATTGCCGTCCTTGTCCTGCCATTTGCGGGTCTGAAGCTTGCCTTCCAGATAAACCTTCGAGCCCTTCTTCAGGTAGTTCTGCGCCACCTTGATGAGGCCTTCGGAGAAGATGGCCACTGTGTGCCACTCGGTCTTTTCCTTGCGCTCGCCTGTGGCCTTGTCGCGCCAGGTTTCAGAGGTCGCGATACGCAGGTTGCACACCTGGCCGCCATTCTGGAACTGACGCACTTCAGGGTCTGCCCCGAGATTGCCCACGAGAATGACCTTGTTGACTGAACCCGCCATGATGGGGCCTCCGCGCTGAAATACTGTTTCGAGTCCGATTCGAGTTGTTCTACTCTGCTCTGCGTGCGCTGTCGCCTGACAGCGATGAAATTCCACCGCCCCGCCCGCATCCAAAAGCAGCTTGCATATGAAGTTCACATTTTGTTCTTGTCGTCAAGCCGGACTCACGCCACACATATAGCCAAGCCGATCCCCGTTCCCCTTCTGACCTGTTGAGCGACCCTCCCCATGGCCGAATCTGCCTTTATCCGCGTGCGCGGCGCCAAGGAACACAATCTCAAGAATGTCGATGTCGATATCCCGCGTGGCCAGCTGGTCGTGATGACGGGCCTGTCGGGCTCGGGTAAATCCTCGCTCGCCTTCGATACGATCTATGCCGAAGGCCAGCGCCGCTATGTCGAGTCGCTCTCAGCCTATGCGCGCCAGTTCCTGGAGCTGATGCAGAAGCCGGACGTGGAAAGCATAGAGGGCCTCTCCCCCGCCATTTCCATCGAGCAGAAGACGACCAGCCGCAACCCGCGCTCAACCGTCGGCACGGTCACCGAAATCTATGACTATATGCGCCTTCTCTGGGCGCGCGCGGGCATTCCTTATTCGCCGGCCACCGGCCTGCCGATCGAGAGCCAGACGGTCAGCCAGATGGTCGACCGGACGATGGCGCTGGAAGACGGCACGCGGCTCTACCTGCTCGCCCCGATGGTGCGCGGGCGCAAGGGCGAGTTCCGCAAGGAATTTGCCGAGCTGTTGAAAAACGGCTTCCAGCGCGTGAAGGTGAATGGCGAATTCCATGAGTTGGAAGATCCGCCGAAACTCGACAAGAAATTCAAGCATGACATCGATGTTGTGGTCGACCGGGTGGTCGTCCGTGCCGGGATGGAACAGCGCCTGGCTGAAAGTTTCGAGACGGCGCTCGGCCTCGCCCAGGGCATCGCCGTGGCGGAGTATGCCGACATTGCTCCAGGCGAAACCGAGCCCAAGCGCATCACCTTCAGCGCCAATTTTGCCTGCCCGGTATCCGGCTTCTCGATCCCTGAAATCGAGCCGCGCCTATTCTCTTTCAACAATCCCTTCGGCGCCTGCCCGACCTGCGATGGTCTTGGCGAACAGCTGAAGATAGACCCCGCCCTGATTGTTCCGGACAAGGATCTTGATCTCCTGAACGGCGCGATTGCGCCTTGGGCGAAATCCTCCTCGCCCTATCAGACGCAGACCTTGCAGGCCCTCTCGGCGCATTACCGGTTTGATCTCGGCAAGCCCTGGAACAAGCTGCCCGAA
>NZ_NCJT01000046.1 GCF_002282565.1 Hyphomonas sp. 34-62-18 | reverse complement strand
CCGCGTGGCGAGTTGCACCGACCCTGATGCAGTTATTTTTCGTCTTGATGGGATCCGCCGTGTCACCTGAACAACCCGCGCAGCGAGGGTAAAAGTTACCTTCTCGGCTCGGCGGACAGCCCCAGCCCCATTCTGACTGGAGTTGCGCGCCACATCGAGACCCGGAGAAAGGCTCGCCCCACCGGGGAGCACGCCGTTTGCCCATTCCGGCAATCCGAACATGGCATTCACACTCATGTCGTCGCTGGAGTCCCGGCTGCGGGAGAGCGAGCTTTGCACGCTGGCCTGATCGTTCATTTCGACCACGACTGTCAAAAGGTCGCCGACTTCCTTGGCCCGGCGCATACTGAGCAATGCGGTAGGGGTTGTAGTCCAGAGCGAGGCGTTCTGCGCGTCCGGGTCGACCGGATCGGGCACAGCACCAGGATAGCCAGCATAGGGTGCAGGTGGCGCAAAATCCGGCGCTGGCTGGGCGGAACTGGCACAGGCGGCGGCGGCGAGCGCGACGAAAGGCAGAGAGAACAAAGTTTTCATTGTGCGAGGACCCATCCGCTTTCCTGAACGATTCCCTGAACCATCTGGCGAGATTGGAGGTTCAGAACGGTGACCGGCTCATTGAGGGAGGCTTCCCCCATGGCGCGTCCGGTGGTGGAGATTTCAAGCCCACCCTTGATATACTTCACGGTGACGATCTGGTTTCGGGTAACCAGGCGCGCGGGCCGTGTATTGTCCAGGGTGACCGGTTGTCCGGCATAGATCGTCCGCTTGGCTTCGCGGCCGATCAGTGCCGCATCGTCAGATGCAGCGGCGAGATCCTCCGCGCTGGCATTTGCCGGCGTGACCAGATCCCCTGCCCGGATCACTTCGGAAGCGACCAGGGATGAGGCGTTTGAGAGGGCCAGGAAAGCGCTGAAGCCGATAGCGATGAAGCTGCTCATGGCACTACCTCAACCGCGTGGTGACAGAGAGCATCTCGTCTGATGCCGTGATCACCTTCGAGTTCAGTTCATAGCCACGCTGGGCTTCGATGAGGTCTGCGATCTCCTTGACCACATCCACAGCAGAATCTTCGATATAACCCTGCCGCAGAAAGCCCATCCCTTCCGACCCCGGAATAAGCCGGTTGGGCGGGCCGGATGCTTCGGTTTCCCGGAACATGTTATCGCCCATCGCCTCAAGCCCCTTTTCGTTCACGAAGCGGACGAGGGAGATGTTGCCGATAGCCTGCCCCTGGCTTTCGCCGTCGAAATAAGCCACCACTTCCCCATCCCGGCTGATGGAGATGCTGCGCGCATCCGCCGGAATGACGATACCATCTGCAAGCGGGAACCCGTCAGACGTTACAATCTCCCCTTCGGCGCTGCGCGTCAGCTTGCCATCCCGCGTGAAGGCTGGCTCGCCAGAAGGCAAGGTCACTTCGAGATATCCGTTGCCTTCTATGGCAATATCGAGCTCCGCTTTCGTTTCCCGCAGCGTGCCCTGGGTGAGCTGCATGGAAACAGTTGTCGGGCGAACCCCTGTCCCCAGCTGGATCCCTGCAGGCACAACGGTGCCTACCTGAGAGGTAATCGTGCCGGGCGTCAGGTATTGCTGGTACATGAGATCAGAAAACTCGGCCGTCCGCGGACGATATGCCGTTGTGCTCATGTTGGCGATGTTGTTCGAGATTACTTCCACCCGCATTTGTTGGGCGGCCATCCCGGACGCGGCAATCTGCAATGACTTCATAGGCGTCTCCTACACCTGCTTAAACGGTTCAACGTTCCCGCACAGCTGTGATCAGCTGGCTGATGCGCTGGTCCTCCCTTTCAAGAAGCGACTGGCCCGCCTCATAGGCGCGCTGTACTTCGATCATCCGGGCCACTTCCAGCACCGGCGAAACATTCGATTGCTCAAGAGCGCCCTGGACGAGCTTTGCGTCCTGCGATTGCGCAGTGGCGCCCTCGGTTGAGAAATAGGTGTTGGAATCGCGCTGAAGCTGACCATCTGTGGTCATGATCGCCAGCTGATCAATGATCTGCCCATTGCCCGAAATTGTACCGTCATCGCCGAACTTCACCTCGAGCACATCGTCTGGAATGGTGATGGGATTGCCGCCGGCGCTGAGCACGGCATTGCCATGCATGTCGACAAGCTGTCCCTCAGAGGAAAGCTGGAAATGCCCCGCGCGCGTCAACCGCTGCCCCTGAGGCGTATCGACCATAAAGAAGCCTTCACCCTGGATGGCCAGATCAAACCGGCCGCCCGTGAAATTCAGGCCGCCCTGCTCCATCACGAAAGTGTGCCCGCCCAGCGCGCCCATGGAGAGCGACTGATCGGCGGAGTTGCCGGTCGAGACCAGAAATTCTGTAAAGACGGCCTTGTCGGATTTGTAGCCGGTGGTGCTGGAGTTGGCGAGGTTGTTCGCGACCGCCTGCATTTCCTGCATCAGCCCCTGCTGGCGCGCCAGCGTCGTATAGATCGGGCTAGACATCAGTTGCCCTCCCCTTCCAGAGATTCCAAAGCCATACGCGTAGACATCAGCCGATCGGGAATGCCTGCCATCGCCGCTGGCGAAGGCGCGGCGATCTCACCGGAAGCGGCACGCTTGAGATCAAGCACGCGCTTTACCCGCACCTTCTGAGCCTCATCGGTCAGCTCACTTGCCGCCTGGTAGACAGCTGCCGGAACAATCCAGCGCCGGCTAGCGGCATCCTGCTCGATCAGTGCAAGAACAGTTTCAGCATCAAGCTTCAGACGGCCGGTGAATTGCTGGACCTGCGCGGCATCATTTGCATCGATCGCGCTTAAGGCAGCCACGAGACCGATCTGCGGATTTGACGGGTTGGCCTGTGCCAGCTGGAAGACAGCGGGATAGTCTTTAAGCCGGTAAGCAAGGGTTGCGCGCTGCTCTGCGACCGCCTCACCAGGCTGCGTTTTACGGGAAAGCTCATCGGCCAGCGACGCAAAGCCAAGACGGACCGCCTTCAGCGTTGCCTCCTCATAGAGGGCCGTGCGCTGATCATGCGTATCAAGCAGACCCGCTTCTACCGAAAGCGCCTCTATGGCTGCGAGATTCTGAAGAGGATCGTCGCTCGCCAGGTCGCGCTGGAGCCCGGCAATGAAATGATTGCGGATTTCGGTCTGGGCCACGTCGCTCTGCATGTTTTCGCGGCCCGCCATTTCCATCATGGTCAGGTAACGGGACTCGGCGCTGAGCTCTTCAAGCACAAACTGCATGCTGGCGCGGATGTCTTCTTCATGCCTCGACTGCTCAATCTTCTGCAGCATGCTATCCAGAAGCAAAGTTTTGAGCGGGGCATCGATGACGCGCTTGTGGCGGATCAAGGCGAGTAGCGCCTCTTCCTGGAACCGGCCCTGCAGCAGAAACGTCCGGATAAGGACTTCTGCCTCACTGCTGCCCTGCCCCAGGGCGAGGATGGCATTGGCAAACTGCAGCTGTGTGGAGTCGCGCAGATCGTCGCTGGAGAAAGAAGCCAGCATTTTCTGTGACAGGAACCGCCCATCGGTGCGGTCCAGCGCGGGAACCGCCAGCGCCGTTACACTGGTGCGTAGTTGCAATGGCAGATGCCTGTATTCGCTGAACCATTTGTCGACATAGGCTGTACCGGCCGATTGCCCATCGACCAGAAGGGCAACGCCGAGCCAGAACTGACCGCGCTCATGGCAGCGCGCAAGGCCCTGAAAATAAAGGACATTTGCCCGCGTGCGACCATCCAGCAGCAGAGCCACCTCGCGCAGCGCCACCTCGTCCGGGCTATCTGGGTTGCGCAGGTTCATGACCGCCTCAGACCCCATATCGAGCGCGATATACGCCCTCGATAGGCGCGGATCAGCCGCTGCTGCGGCGCTGCTTGCCTGGATCTGACTGCGATAGTTCAGAATGTCGGCATAAGAAGCGATCGCTTCAAACTCGGTGAAATCCAGCGGATAGGTCTCGCCGCAAGCGATTGTAGCAGCCGTACCAGATGGCAGCTCCCCTGCTGCAGGAATCTCGGCCGCCTCCATATCACGGGCAGCGCCAGAGCCGGCGGGCGCGAGCAATCCCTCATCAATCGCGTCACGGACGAATTGATTGAGTTCAGTCGACAGCTCCTGCTGTCGCGCGTCTGGCTCCGCCGTCTTTTCTGCCGGTTTGGCAGCAAGGACGGGCGGAGCCAGCAGGGCGCCGCACAGGAGAAGCCAGACGTATCGCCTCATGCCGCCTGCTTGAGCCCCCTTACTGCCTGTTCGATTTCATCGAAGGAAGGACGCACGCGGGCCGGAGCCTGACGGCGAGCGACCTCGACACAGATATTGACAGGGTTCTTGTGCAGGTTCGACACCAGAACCTGGCCAATCATAGAATAGAAAAGATGCTCTTCTGTCCGGATCGTCTTAACACGCGCCGCAAACGGGCCGACCACGCCATAAGCCAGGAAAACTCCAAGGAACGTACCGACGAGCGCGCCGCCGATCATGCCGCCCAGCACTTCCGGGGGCTTGTCGATGGAAGCCATCGTCTTGATAACGCCGAGAACAGCCGCAACGATGCCCAGCGCCGGAAGGGCGTCGGCCATCTGCTGAAGAGCGTGAGAGCCGTGCAGCTTCTCTTCCAGCAGGCTTTCCAGATGCTTGTCGAGCAGTTCTTCGACCTGGTGGACATTGTCGAAGTTCATGATCATTGAGCGGATCGTGTCACAGATCATCTCAATGGCTTCGTGATCCTTCAGGATGCGCGGATATTTCGTGAAGATCGCCGATTCATTCGGCGCCTCAATATGCGGTTCAATGTCGACCGGGTTCTGCTTCAGAATGTTCAGCAGCTCATGCATCAGCAGGAGCAGATCCTGATAATCCTTCTTCTTCCATTTCGGCCCGGCGAAAGCGGCAGCGACGTCGCCGCCTGTGTGCTTGACCGTGTTGAAATCATTGGAAGCGAGGAAGGCGCCGGTTGCTGCGCCCCCGATCATCATCATCTCGAATGGAAGGGAATGCAGGATAATACCCAATTTGCCCCCGGCGAGCATATAGCCGCCGAAGACCATCACCATGGTTACCACCAGGCCAAGTATCGCGTTCAAGTGCCTATCTCCGTGTACCAATAACCGCGCCACTCTTTTTTATTGGTGGCTGCGGGTAGTCATTCTCTCCCATTTCACATTGCCCGATCTCAATCTGTCCGTTGACGGTCTCGGCATTCAGACGGACCGATCCGGGATCGGTGTCTGGCAGCGGAATGAGATCGCCCACTTTCAGGCGCGAACATTCGCCGATCGTCATTGATATTTTGTCAAGAACCGCTTCAACCTTTATCGAAGAGCTCATAACGCTCTCCCGCAGCAGCTTTGAAGCCGGCGGGCGCTTGTGCTCGGAGGCGCGCCGTTCGGCCTCATGCGCGCAGCCCATGAGATAGTCGAGATCGAAGACCAGCCAGATCTGGGACTGCACAGCCTCGGGCATGACCGAATAAGCAATGATCAGATAACGGCTATCCGGCTCGAAGCTTCCTGCCGCCTGGACCGGCTCGGACAAGGGTGAAGTGAGCGTTTCGGCCTGATGCCCCTCCAGCGACGGGGCGGCTGCGCGCCACAGCGCAACGGCAGGCGCCTCGAACATCAGTTTGAGGAACAACGCGGAGGCTTCCTTGGCGCTTTCGAAATCCTGGCTGAGACGCTTGGCGACGATCCGCGCAGCGCCTGCCCCATCCGTGGCGATAGCGCAAAGCCCCGGCGAGAGCCTTGAATTGAAGAAGAATGCTGTCCGGCTTTCGAGTGCTTCGAGCGCGCTGGCGCCGGAATAGACCCGCCGCATTTCGGGCGCCGGCGGCACGCCGCCATCCAGCGCCTGCGCAGCCCAGGTAGAAACAGATTGGTGAATCGCGGTCCAGAAATCATGGTAACGCAGGATCGTCGGAGGCAATCCCGAGCCCGCTCCCATCTTTTTTCTGAGCACCGACGACATATCCCTACCCCTCCGGGATGAATGCGATTCCAACGACTCTTAGTGGTGCCGAATTGGTTGAAGAATGGTTATCGCAATGCCCCGATCCTTACCGGTGTCTTACGCTCTTAATTGAGCATGCGATGGTAAAAGACCCCCAGCAGAAGCAAAACTGGTGGTTGAAATGGGCGCGGACTCCTCAGGACAAGGACCGACCATTATTAAGCGTAAGAAGGTCTACAAGGCGGACGGCCATCATGGCGGCGCCTGGAAAGTGGCCTATGCGGACTTTGTGACCGCCATGATGGCCTTCTTCCTTCTCATGTGGTTGCTGAACGCGACCACGGAGGAACAGCGCAAGGGTATTGCAGACTATTTCAGCCCCACCATCCCGATTAGCCGTATTTCCGGCGGTGGCTCGGACGGTCTCAATGGTTCATCGATCTTTGCCGAGACGACCTATGCCAAGATGGGCATGGGCGCCAACCGCAAGGAAAGCGTCGAGAACCCCTCCTTTGGCGATGGTAAACCTCAGGAAACCGAAAGCCAGGCCGCTGATGCGCAGGCAAAGGCAGCAGAGGAAAGCCAGATCGCCGCCGAGCTGCAGGAGCTGAAAGAGTCTCTTGGTGAAGAAAGCCGGCAGCTTTCTGAGCACCTGATGATCAAGATGTCGCCAGAAGGCATCGTGCTTGAAGTCACCGATTCCGAAAGCACCCCCCTCTTCCCGCTCGGCCGCGCCGAACCTTCCGAGACGATGATGCAGCTGATGGATGTTGTCGCCAACGCGTTTGGAGAGTTTGACAATGACATCAAGATTGTGGGCCACACCGACAGCCACCGTTACCGGAACGGTGCAATATATGACAACTGGAACCTGTCTGCTGATCGCGCCAACGCGGCCCGCCGCCTGCTGGAGCGGGCCGGGATCCCGGGTGACCGTATCCGTGAAGTTTCCGGCAAGGCCGATACCGACCCGCTGGTGCGAGAAGATCCGCGCGCGGCGCAGAACCGCCGGATTTCCATCACGATACTGACGGAATAGTCCCTGGCAAACTGATTGCTTGCCAGAAGGTTAAGGAATTCGGCTAACAGGAGTTATCGGCTTATTTACGAGTTGCCTTCAATTTGCGTCATTATCTGACGCAGGAGCAACCAGATATGAGCATCTCATCCTCCCTGAACGCGGGGGTAATGGGGCTGAGTGTCAATGGCACACGCCTCGCCACCATTTCCGACAACATCGCCAACTCCGGCACCTACGGCTACAAACGCAGCGCCGTGGATTTCTCCAGCATGGTGCTGCAGCAGAAATCCTCCGCCTACGCGGCCGGGGGTGTTCGCGTCGATACGTACAAGGATATCGCAGCCACCGGCTCGCTGATCCGTACCGGCAGCGCAACGGACGTTGCCATTTCGGGCCGGGGCCTGCTTCCGGTCACGGATATCGGCGGCATCGATTCACTCGGTTCCAACCGGAACCTGATGCTCACGCCTACGGGCTCTTTCTTCGCCGACGAAAACGGCTTCCTGCGCACACAGAGCGGGCTTTTCCTGCTCGGCTGGCCGGCAGATTCAGCTGGCGAAGTTGGCAATGTCAGCCGCAACAGCGGCGCAAACCTGGTGCCGGTCAACATTGCGACCTCGCAGTTCAATGCCACACCGACTTCAAGCATCGAACTGGGCATCAACATTCCGGCAGACGCAACGACAGCCGGCGGCCCGGGCGACCCCTACCTCCTGCCCGTCGAATACTTCGACAACCTTGGCCGCGCGCAGACCGTGACGTTCCAGTTCACGCCCGTCGTGCCCGCTACCGGTTCGAGCAATGAGTGGAGTGTTCAGATCTTTGACAGCGCGGGCGATCCTGCCACGTCTGTCGGCGATCTCGATCTTACATTCAACGACTCCCCAACCGCTGGCGGCCGCATCGCCACAGCCACCGCATCTAACGGCGCGACCTATGATCCGGCAACTGGGCGGGTATCCATCAACCTGGATCACGGCCCCGTGGAAGTGTTCATCGGCCGCCCGAATGACAGTGCCGGCATCACCCAGCTGGCCGCCTCTTTCGCGCCGACAGCGGTAACGAAGAATGGCTCGCCGATCGGTGACCTTCAGTCGATCGAGATCGACGAGCAGGGCTTCCTCCAAGCCATCTATGACAAAGGCTTCCGCCGCACGCTTTATCAGATCCCTGTGGGCGACGTTCCCAACATGAACGGTCTGCGCGCGCTCGACTCGCAGGCCTATTCGGTCTCGAACTCCAGCGGAAATCTCTATCTCTGGGACGCAGGCAGTGGTCCGGTTGGCAGTATTTCCGGCTACTCACTTATGGAGTCGACCACGGACATTGCCTCCGAACTGACCGATCTGATTGAGACGCAGCGGGCCTATTCGTCCAACGCGAAGATCGTGCAGACCGTTGACGAGATGCTTCAGGAAACCACCAACCTGAAACGCTGACGGGCCCAGACCGGAGAGCTGCCTAAGTGAGCATCTCAGCTGCCATCCTCGCTGCACGATCCGGCCTTCAGGTTACCAGCCAGAAGGCCGAGATCGTCGCCACCAACGTCGCCAACTCCAGCACGCCGGGCTATGTCCGGCGTTCGCTGGTGGTTGGCGAACTGGTTCAGGGCTCACAGACATCTGGCGTTGTGTCCCTTGGTATCTCCCGGGCCGGCGACGACATTCTGAAGGGACAGCGCCGCGAACTCACAAGCGACGTTGCCCAATCAACAGTCCTTGCCTCCACATGGCAGTCGCTTTCGAAACGCGTGGGCGACACCGCGTCTGGCAGCGGGCTGTTCAGTTCCTTTTCCAACTTTGAATCAGCGCTGCGCGCCTCTGTTACTTCTCCGGAGTCGACATCCACGGCCACTTCCCTGCTCGACGCAGCCAAGTCCGTCGCCCGAGAGCTCAACAGCCTTTCAAACTATGGCGCGCAGGCGCGCGCTGAAGCCGACAGCGAAATTGCGCAAGGCGTGGAAGCAGTAAACACCGCCCTGAAACAGGTTCAGGACCTCAACAAACGCATTTCCAGCATTGACCGGACGAGTGAGCACGCTGCCACGCTTATGGACGAACGCCAGCGCGTGCTGGACACGATTGCCCAATACCTTCCCATTCAGACGGTTCAGCGTGAGTACGGATCGATCGACGTTCTCACAACTCAGGGCGTCTACCTCATCAATGGCAGCACGGCACAACAACTGGAATTCACCCCCTCCTCCACCTTTACCTCCGAACAGACACTCGCTGACGGCGATCTGTCCGGGATATCCGTCGGCGGTATAGACCTCACGCCAGGATCGACGTCGTTTGGAGCAGTTTCCGGAGGCATGTTTGGCGCCCTATTCAGCTTGCGCGATCAGGACATACCCGCCTTCATGGACCAATTGGACATGGTGGCCAACGACATCGTCTCCCGCCTCTCGGATGACGCTATTGACCCGACCAAGACACCCGGCGCGCAAGGCCTGTTTGTGGACCCTGCCGGCACCGGCTCACTTGGCCTTGCGTCGCGCATCTCGGTGAACGCAGCTGTGGATCCGGCCCAGGGAGGCGAAATCTGGCGCTTGCGCGATGGTCTGGGCGCGACAACCTCCGGGCCGCCCGGCAATTCGGCGATCCTCTCCGCCATGTTCGACGCGTTCACACAGATCAAGTCGTTGAACGCCAACGGTCTTCAGGGCGCTTTTTCCGCGAGCGACCTTGCCGCGCAACTCTCCTCTGCCGTCGGCCAGAAGCGCGTTCATCAGGACTCCGTGCTTGCTTCAACCCAGGCACAGCATCTGACTCTGGTTGAGGCCGAACAGGCGGAAACCGGCGTCAATGTCGACCAGGAGATGGAATCCTTGCTGCTGATTGAGCAGGCCTACGCCGCCAATGCGCGCGTCATCCAGGTGGCGCGCGACATGATCAGCGTTCTGATGGAGCTCTGATCCTCATGCGCATCATCCCGCCCAACAGCATTGTTTCCGCCTCGTTCACGCAGAACATCGCCGACCTGCGCGCCCGCGCTACGGTGGTGGCAGAAGAATCTGTCACAGGCCAGTATGCCGATCTCACCAAACATCTTGGTGGGCGTATTGGCGACGCCATGGTGGGCAAGAAGGCGCTGACCGATATTGAAGAGCAGCGCAGCCTTCTGGGCATTCGTCAGGGCCGCCTTGATCTTGTCCAGAAAAGCCTGAGCGGCATTCAGGACCGTGTCGACGGCCTCGCCACCCAAATGCTGAGCGCCCTCGGCACGGGCGATTTTCATGGCCAAAGCGTTGTCGCCCGGGATTCCAAGGCTGCCCTGACAGACGTCTTCTCGGCGCTCAATGGACGTCACGGGGATCGCTTCCTGTTTTCTGGCGACGAAACCGCCACCCAGCCCTTCTCCGGAACCGACCAGCTTCTCACCGATCTGCGCGCCATCGCGGCAAGCGCCGTGGATGCTGCTGACTTCGAAACGCAACTGGATGACTATTTCCAGTCCGCCACAGGCGGATGGCAGACGACTATCTATCGTGGCACCAGTGTTTCCACCGATCCTGACAGCGTGACGGCAACTGATCCCGCGCTGGTGGAACTGATCTCCGGCCTCGCCGTCATGGCGCTCAGCGGGTCGGAAGATAACATCGCGCTTTTCCGCCAGAGCCCTGAGATTGTGCAAAGCGGCGCGGAACGGGTGAATTCCGGCATTACCGCGCTTGTTAATCTGCGTGCGGATGTTGGTATCATCCAGGAACGGGTCGCCAAATCTCTGGAATCTCTCGACACTGAAGAGACGATCCTCAACAGCATCTACAACAATATGGCGGGGCGGGATCAATACGACGCGGCTTCCGAACTGAAGCAACTCGAGGCAAGTCTGGAATCGGCCTATGTGCTGACCTCCCGGCTGTCAAACCTTAGCCTCCTGAACTTCCTGAGGTAATCCGATGAAATGGTCTTCCTGGCTGATCGCCGCCACCCTCGCCCTGACGCCCTGCCTCATCACAACTCCCGCTGATGCACAGGCGCGCATACGGGATGTGGTCGATGTTCAGGGCGTTCGCGAGAACGATCTTGTCGGTTACGGGATCGTGGTGGGCCTCAACGGTACGGGAGACACGGTGCGGAACTCTCCGTTTACCGAAGATTCCCTGACCCACATGCTGGAGCGTCTTGGCGTCAATGTGCAGGGTGAACAGATCAAGCCGAAGAATGTGGCTGCCGTGCTCGTCACCGCCTCCCTGCCCCCCTTCGCCCGGAATGGGTCTAGCATCGACGTCAACATTGCCTCCATAGGGGATGCAACCAGCCTTGAAGGCGGCACGCTGATCCTGACGCCCCTCAAGGCGGGCGACAATGAAATCTACGCTGTCGCTCAGGGCACGATCATTGTCAGCGGTATTGACGTCAAAGCTCAGGGTGCCCGCGAAACACGCGGCTCGCCAACCACGGGATCTGTGCCAAACGGCGCCAAGGTCGAGCGCGAAGTCAATTATGACTTCAATCGCAATCAGATGATTTCGCTTGCCCTGCGCTCACCAGACTTCACGACCGCCGCCCGTATCGAGGACACGATCAACGCCGCGATGGGCGTGCCGCTCGCTTCCATGCGTGATCCCGGAACGATTGAGCTCGATCTGCGGGGCGTGTCTGACTCCCCTGCCCGCTTGTTGGCCAGTATCGAAAACCTTCCTGTTGAAGTTGCGACCCCGGCCCGGATCGTGATTGACGAAAAATCCGGCACCATCGTGCTTGGTGAAGACGTCACCATCTCCCGCGTGGCCATTGCGCAGGGCAATATTGCCATCAAGGTTCGCGAAACGCCCGTTGCGTCCCAACCGAACCCGTTTGCCCGCGGCGAGTCGATTGTTCTGCCCCGTTCCGAGATCACCATCACACAGACGGGCAACAGCAACATTGCCATGCTCGAGCCCAACGTGACGCTTTCGCAGCTGATCGCTGGCCTGAATGCCCTCGGCGTCTCTCCTCAAGAAATGGCCGATATCATCCGCTCAATGAAGGCTGCCGGCGCCATTCATGCCGATCTCGTGATCCGCTGACCGTCCTATGTGGAAACAAGAAGGCCGGACATCCTGTCCGGCCTTTTCATTTTCTGCTGAACCAGGAAGCTATTTGACTCCGGGTTTGGATATCGTGATCACGCCGCGGCGTCGCATGTCCATAAGGGTCGTCAGAAACTCTCGCTGAATAGTCTCAGCTTCGCCGGGCGTAACGGCAGCAATCTCTTTCAGATCTTCGCGGTACTGATCGGCCATACGGGAGGAGATGTTGCCCAGAAGATATTCTGCGACGGCATCATTGGAGCCCCGGAAGGTGGCCAGGAGGCGCAGCACCGTCTGCTGATCCAGTTCCCGGAAGACAACCGGCACTGCATTGCGCGGCAGAAGATCCGGTAGCCCCTCAACGGTGAACAGCCCCTTCTGGATAATTGGAAGCTTGGACTCATAGCGCTCCTTGAGGAAGCCGACGAGGTTGTCGCGCTTATCCGAAGGAATTAGGCTCAGAACTTCGCCGATCGTCTCAAGGTGGCTTTCATCGCCCCCTTCCCCGCCTTCTTCGCCGTGCGCATTGAGGAATTCCATTTCCAGCATCTTCTCGATGACCGAATCGATGCCCGGATCGAGCTTGGGCGCCTCCACCATTTGGCCGAGGGTCGGCCCCAGCTTCTCATCTTTCAGATGGCAGATGATATTCGAGGCGATTGAGGCGTCCAGTTTGCGAAGAATGATGGCAATGATATTCGGCGTAAGCCGGTTGAGATAAGCCGCCACCAACTTGGCGTCACGTGTGCTGAGACGGGCCCATACATCCCCGGATTCTTCCTGCTGCACGGTTTGCAGGATTGGCTCGTCTTCGCCGAAGATGGCTTTCATCCGGTTTGAATCCACCACCCCCTTGATCACTTCGCGCGCCCGCGAGGGCCCGCCGCGCAGAGCGCCAGAGGTCTTGCGAAGTTGGGTCAGGAAATCGATCACAACCGCGATCAGGTCTTCCCGCGACAAGTAGGTGACACTTTCAAGGGACGACGCGACGCGGGCCAATGCCGCATCATCGAGTTTGTTGACGATCGGCTTGGCCGCCGTATCGCCCAGCAGGGCGATAATGACAGCCGCGCGCTGCGCCTGTGTCAGCGCCGGGCCTGCAGTCTCAGGGCGGGCCGTCTCGCCCCCGCGCCGGTTCAGTCGCGTAACAGTGCTCATGTCGCGTAGCCCCTCAACACGGCTTCCGTAATTTTCAGCCAGCCATCTGCCAGGACGAAGAATCCCAGCTTGAACGGCAGCGAAACAACCGTCGGCGGAACCATCATCATACCCACTGCCATCAGGACAGATGCCACCACAAGATCAATCACCATGAATGGCAGGAAGATAACAAAACCAATTTGGAAGGCATGCTTGATCTCGCTCAGCATGAAGGCGGTCGCCAGCAGTGAGAAAGCCGGCGGCTCCCCTTCCACCACGGGACGATTGACCGCGTCACCCAGCGTCATCAGCGCTTCAGGATCGGTGCGCTGCATCATGAACGCCCGGAAAGGCTCTGTCGTCAGCGCCCAGGCCTGCTGCTCGTCGAGCGTGCCTTCCATGTAAGGCGAAATGCCATTTTCCCAGGCCGACATGAAGACTGGCTCCATCACGAAGAATGTGAGGAACATGGCCAGCGCCATGATCATCATGTTGGGAGGCGCCTGCTGCACGCCGATGGCCTGCCGCATGAAAGAGAACACGATCACCATGAACGGCAGACAGGTGACCATCATCGCAATGCCGGGCACGAGGCTCAGCACCGTGACGAGCAGGACAAGCTGAATCACCGAACTGGAAAGCTGCCCGTCACCGGAAGGGTTCAATAGTCCGTCAAGCGCTGCAGGTGCCTCCTGTGCATGCCCGGAAAAGGCAATGCAGGCCGCAAACGCAACCAGAAACAAGACACGATAGAAGGCAGCCAGCCGGATCATTCTGCCTCTACGGCTCTTTCGATGATCTCGACGATCTTGACCGCGATCTGGCCTTCGTCGGTTTCCACGAGCTCACCCTTGGCGATCAGCTTGTCATCGATGAAAAGGTCTACCGGATCATCCACCTTGGACGTCAGTGCGAGAACCGAATCGGGCTGCAGCTCAAGAATCTCCTGCACGCTGAGACGCTTTTGGCCGATCGAAACGGTAACCGTCACTGGCACGCTGAAGATCGAGCGGCGGTAGGAATTGCGGCCCGAAGGATCGCGGCGGTCCTGGCCGTCAAACTCCTGCACAGCCTTTTCGGGGGTTGCCATCACTTGTACTCCGTATTCGGTTTATGTGTTGATCCAAGATCATTCAGGCAGGCGGTCAGCAGGCTGTCGAAGTCAAAGGTGACCCCGCCGGTTCGCCAGGACACATCAGCGCGCCCATTGCCCTGCCCTTCCTTGGCGATGACCGCGCACCGCCCCTCCAGAGCGGGATGGCGGGCGACTATTTCCTGCAGCTGCGTAGCCATGGCAGGCTCGGCATAGATATCGATCTTCGGTACAGCCGCCGGAACAAGCCCGGGCAGATGCCGCGCGATCTCTTCAGCCAGGAAACGCCGCGAAAGCTCGGGAAAAAGTTGCCCCGCAATTGAGCGCACAGTCTCCACCGTCTGCAGGCGTGCTTCAGCTTCGATCCGCTCGATTGCTTTTGCCAGGCTGGTGACGGTTGCCTGCAGCGCTGCAGTCTCTTGCGGGATGGGCCGGACGGCGGCTGGCTCAGCCTTCGGCGCAGGGGGCACGGCATCTTCTCGGGGTGCAGGCTGAGGCGCGGCATGGCTCTCCCCCGCCGTCATTGCGCGAAGCCATTCGGCGGGGCGCGGCCCCGAGACGACATCAAACCGCGGCAAATGAGAGAACACCGCGTCACTCATTTACGGCCACCTTGCGTGTGTCAAAAGCGGCGGCGATGGGATCAGCCTGGCCTGATGACTGCTGATCTTCGGTGAGCCACTGCTGCAGCAGCGCGGCGGTTTCTTCCTGCCGCTCGCTGGCATAATCCTTCAGGTAGGCGAACGGGTCGGCTTCCACATCGGCGGCGGCGCTGGACGCCACTGCGCCCCCGCCAACTGCGCCGGTCCCTGCATCAGCCCCTTCCGGGGTCAGAGCATCCTTGGGTTTCTGCACCAGCATGGGCCGGACCACGCCCACACCCAGAACGATCACAACCAGCCCCAGCAACAAAGCCTGCAGGCCGGACCAGAAATACCGCTCCATCAGCTGTTCGGCGAGGCCGGGCGCCTGAACGAGATCGTCAGCTGGCACAGCCTGGAAGGGCATCAGCTCTATCGAAATCGTGTCCCCACGCGCCATATCGAGACCAGCCGCCGAAGCGACCAGCTTTTCAAAGTCGGCGGCCATCTGCTGCTGCCGGGTGGCGGCATCGGCCGCCGCTGGGTCGATACCCAGAGCTTGCTCGTTCAGCAGAACGGCGATGCTGATCCGCTGGATCTCGCCGGGCAGTGTTTCCACCTCAGTGCGCGTCTCGTTGATTTCGTAGGAGACTGTTTCAGCCGAATTCTTGTTGGTGGACGTGCTGCCGCCGCCGCCAGCATTATCCTGAGGCAAGTTGCTGGCCACCGTCATGCCGCCGCCAGCACCGGCGCTTGATCCGCTCGTGTCATTGGTCGTCCGATTACGGATAACCCTGGAATTTGGATCGAATGTGACCGCCGAAGTACGCTGGCGCTGGCGGCTTACATCCACTGTGGCTGAAACCCGCGCATTACCCATGCCGACACGCGGCTCCAGCAGGCTGAGGATCTTTTGCTCCAGCAGGCTTGCCTGCGTGGCCGCGGCGACCGCAGGTTCTTCTGTCTTGTTCGCTTTGGGGCCCGCCAGAATGCCCTTCACAGGATCGATCACGGCGACATCCTCGGCGTTCAGCCCCGCCACGGCCAGCGCCACCATATACTGGATCGCCTCGGCTTGTCCGGAGGTCATGTCCCGCGCCGTGGTCAAGGTTACCGAAGCGGTCTGATGCGGCTGGGAGCGAGAGAAACCGGACCGGAGATTCGCACCAATGTGAACCCGCGCCGATGTGACCCCCGGGATTGCGAGAATCGTCCGGGTCAGCTCGCCTTCCTTCGCGCGCCAGTAGGCGGCGTTGTACATCTCCGAGGTGACCGAGAAGCCGTTCACCTCATCGAGCAGTTCATACCCCTGAACCGACGGGCGCGGCAGGCCCTGCTGGGCCAGCGTGAAACGGATGGCATCTCGCTTGCCCTGAGGCACAAAGATGGCTTCCCCCTTGATTTCATAGGGAGTTCCAGATTGCTCCAGCTCCTTGATGATCTCGCCGGCATGGGTCGGTTCGAGCCCCGAATAGAGCAGCGTCATCGGATCGCGCGTCGCCCCCTGAACCAGGAAGGTTATGGCCGCGATGATCCCCGCCACAGCGGCGGCGAGGATCAACTGCCGCGATGGAGGCAGGGCTTTGAGAGTATCAAGGAATTTCATAAATGCGTTGGCCCCAGGCTGCATACGAGTCAGCTGTAATGATTAATATTTGGCGCCAAATCGTTAAGGTTATCTTTACCCCGGATCAGTCATTAGGAACGTGCCTGACAAGATAACATGGGCGCTAGATGGCTAAGAAACCCGACACGAACGAATCGGGGCAGACAGAATCCGGGAAGAAGTCCAGCGGCGGTATCGCCGGGCTGGCGATTGTTGCGGCCGCGTCTCTGGCCAGCTCTTTCGGCCTTTTCTACTTCCTGACTCCGCCTGCTCCTCCGCCTGCCGCTCCCTGCCCTCCGGCCGGGACGAGCGCGGCTGCGCCGGAGATAAAACCGCTGGCGCAAGACCAGGTGTACGTGGAGATGAAGGAGATCCTCATCACCATCGGCAGCGCGCCTGCAGACCGGTATCTCAAACTCAACATCTCCATCGTTACAGGCAAGGACAGTGCGGCCAAGGTGAAAGAGGCCGAGCCGATGCTGATCGATGCCTTCAACAATTATCTACGCTCGATCGAGTTGTCGGATCTGGAAGACCCCGGCTTCTACCCGCATCTGCGCGAACAGCTTGCGCGCCGCTCCGAACTGGTTGTTGGCAGCGCAGCTTCCAGCGGCGTCCTGATCACAGAATTCCTGCTGAGGTAGCGCCATGGACATCCAGAGCATCATAAGCAGCATTCAGCCTACGGACGTCGCGATCTTCCTCGTCTCGTTCGCGGCCTGTGTTTACTGCTTTGTCCTATCAAAGCGCCTGCGCGCGCTGCAGGACACAAAAGATGGTCTTGGAGCCACAATCACGGCGATGACCAATTCGGTCTCCGCCATGTCTCAGGCGACGCACGACACCCGCACCCGCGTGGAAAGCATGGCCACTCGCCTCGCGCATCTGATCAATGATGGCGAGAAGATGTGCAAACGCCTGGAAGACACGATCATGACCATGGAACGCTCACAGACGAACGTGACCAATCAGGTGCATGCCGCCCAGACTGAGCTAAACGTACTGATGCGCGATGTGCTCGACCAGTCGCGCGGCCGCATTGTCGAGATGACCACCCTGATGCGCCAGATGCGCGCCATGGCCGAAGCCGGAGAAGCCGACATCACCGCCCCACCGCCCCGAGCTAAATCGGCCTGATCGAAAAGAGTTATGCCCATGCACAACCGCTCGAACGTCCTGCTCACTCTCGGTGTCCTCTTCACAATCGGGGGCGCTACCCGCTTCCTGCCCGATGCGCTGGCCTTTGCTGAACAGGCTCCTGCTGCAGGCACGAATGCCACCGCAGCACCTGCCGCTTCCGAGGCCGCGCCGGCTGACACTGCAGCTTCTGCACCCGCCGCGTCCAGCAAGGGTAACCTCACCGAGGTGTGCTTTTCCTCTGAATCCGCTTCACTGCTGGAAGAAGACCAGTGGCTGTTTGAAGCCGAACGCGAAGACATTAAGCAGCAGAAACTTGAGCTTCAGACCTGGGAGAATCAGTTGGCGCAACAGACGGCCGAACTGAAGGTTCTGCAGGAAACACTTGAAGCGCGCTGGCAGGAAATGCAGGCGAGTTCCGACCAGGACATTGAACACCTTGCGCGCATGTACAGCGCCATGAAACCGGACCAGGCCGCGCTGATCTTCAATCAGATGGATGCTGGCTTTGCCGCCGGTTTCCTGCGGCTGATGGCATCCGATCAGGCCGGCCTGATCCTTGCCAATATGGAAGCGCAGAAGGCCTATCTCGTCAGCGTGAAACTTGCCACGATGAACGACGACGTCCGCGACATGGCGCTTGCCGCGAACTGACGCGCAAAAATCACGCTCGCTTGCCTATCATTTGT
>NZ_NCJT01000243.1 GCF_002282565.1 Hyphomonas sp. 34-62-18 | reverse complement strand
GGCAATCGTATAGGTCAGCCCCGTCATCGCCGCCTCCAGCGTGTCGAATACCGTCACCGTCACGCCCTGGCCCAGCGCCCCGGCCGACATTGCCTCGGCCGTCTCGCTCGGCCAGCCGTCCCGCGGGCTCACAAGCCGCAGGTCCGTCAGCCCGAAATTCAGCATCACCCGCGCCGCCGCGCCGATATTTTCGCCCAGCTGGGGTGAATGGAGAATAATTGCAGGATTGCCTTGCATAACTGCCGATCTTTCCGGGTTTTGACGCGGCCTGTGGGTCTGCTATAGGCCCCGCAAACCGTACGCAGCGCAAGGATTCTAAAAAATGGCGAAGATCAAGGTCAAAAACCCCGTAGTCGAGATGGACGGCGATGAGATGACCCGGATCATCTGGCAGCTCATCAAGGAAAAGCTGATCCACCCCTACCTCGATATCGACCTGAAATATTACGATCTTTCGATCCAGAAACGCGACGAAACCGACGACCAGATCACCATCGACGCGGCTGAAGCCACGAAGAAATACGGCGTCGCCGTCAAATGCGCCACGATCACGCCGGACGAAGCCCGCGTTGAGGAATTTGGCCTCAAGAAGATGTGGAAGTCGCCCAACGGCACCATCCGCAACATCCTCGGCGGCGTCGTCTTCCGCGAGCCGATCGTCATCTCCAACATCCCGCGCCTCGTGCCGGGCTGGACCAAGCCCGTCATCATCGGCCGTCACGCCTTCGGCGACCAGTACCGCGCCACCGACTTCCTTGTCCCCGGCAAGGGCAAGCTGACGATGAAGTTCGAAGGCGAAGACGGCCAGGTCATCGAGAAGGAGGTCTACGACTTCCCCGGCGCCGGCATCGCCATGGGCATGTACAACCTCGACGAGTCGATCCGCGACTTCGCCCGCGCCTCGTTCAACTACGGCCTTCAGCGCAAGCTGCCGGTCTACCTCTCGACCAAGAACACCATCCTCAAAGCCTATGACGGCCGCTTCAAGGACATCTTCCAGGAGCTGTGGGACACCGAATTCAAGGCGAAGTTCGCCGAATTCAAAGGCACCTACGAACACCGCCTCATCGACGACATGGTCGCCGCTGCCATGAAATGGTCGGGCGGGTATGTCTGGGCCTGTAAGAACTATGACGGCGACGTTCAGTCCGACACCGTGGCCCAGGGTTACGGCTCGCTCGGCCTGATGACCTCCGTGCTGCTCAGCCCCGATGGCAAGACCGTCGAAGCCGAAGCCGCCCACGGCACCGTCACCCGCCACTACCGCGCCCACCAGAAGGGCGAAGCGACCTCGACCAACTCGATTGCTTCGATCTATGCCTGGACGCAGGGCCTCGACCATCGCGGCCGCATGGACGACACCCCCGAAGTGCGCAAGTTCGCCCAAACCCTCGAAAAAGTCATCGTGAAGACCGTCGAAGCCGGCTTCATGACCAAAGACCTCGCCCTCCTCGTCGGCCCCGACCAAGGCTACCTGACGACCGAAGGCTTCATCGAGAAAGTCGCCCAGAACCTCGAAACCGAGATGGGCAAAGCCTGATCCGGCAGGGGCTGGCGCTCCTCCGGAAAGCCGGCCCCGCCTTTTCCTCAAGACACGAACCTGTCCCCTCCCCCGCCTGGCGGGGGAGGGTTAGGGTGGGGGCCTCCCCCGCCAGGCATCACGGGAAGGCTCATTAGATGACCGATGCAGCCACCCCCTCCCGCCGCGCCACAGCCCTGCTCGCCGGCCTCTTCCTCATCACCGCCGCCATCGCCGCTGCCGCCTGGCACACGGGCGCTGCCAGCGCGCTTGAGGCTGTCGCCTTCGTTACCGGCGTCTTCTGTGTCTGGCTGGTCACCCGCCAGAACATCTGGAACTTCCCCCTCGGCCTCATCACCGTCGGCATCTACGCGTTCATCTTCTACGACTCCCGCCTCTTCGCCACCGCCGGCCTCCAGCTCATCTTCTTCGTGATGAACCTGATCGGCTGGTATCTCTGGCTCTATGGCGGGGAAAACCGCAGCGAGCTGAAAGTCCGCCTCGCCCCGCGCCTCGAATGGGCGCTCACCGCCCTCGGCATCGCCGGGGCCACGGCCCTGCTTTACCGGTTCCTGGATGAAGCCGGCGGCGCCACCAAATTCTGGGACGCCCTCGTCACCTCTATCAGCCTCGCCGCCCAATGGGCGCAAAGCCGCAAGGTGCTGATCTGCTGGTGGCTTTGGATCGCCGCCGACATCCTCTACATTCCCGTCTGCCTCTATAATGGACTTTACCTCACAGCCCTGCTCTATGGCGTCTTCCTCGTCCTGGCCGTCATGGGCCTTCTTGAATGGCGAAAGGCGGTGAAGGCATGACCTGCGAGAAAGTCCTGCGCGTCGTGCTGATCGGCGCTGAATCCACCGGCAAGACCACCCTCTGCATCGAGCTGGCCCGCCATTACAAAACCGTCTGGGTCGCCGAATATGGCCGCGAGAACTGGGAAGAAAAGCTCGCCGCTCAGTCGCTGAAAGGCGGCGACATTCCGGCATGGACGGACGAAGACTTCATCCACATCGCGCAGGAACAACAGCGCCGCGAGAATGAAGCCGCCAAACGCGCCAACCGCGTTCTCATCTGCGATACCAACGCCTTTGCCACCGCCACCTGGTATGAGCGCTATGCCGGCAAGCGCCACGCGCTTGTGGACGCCATCGGCAACCGCGACGAGGTAGACCTCTACCTCATTCCCACCCCCGAAGTGCCCTTCGTGCAGGATGGCGTGCGCGATGGTGAAAAGATCCGCGGCTGGATGCATGATCGCTTCGTCGAGCTGATCGAGAAGGCTGGTGTTCCGTACACGCTCATTACCGGGCCGTGGGAGGGCCGCGTCGATCAGGCCATCGCCGCCATCGACGCCCTCCTTGCCCGCTGCCAGCCTGAGGCCCAGCCCGCCCCATGACCACCGCGTCCAGTAAAGACATCACTATCCGCCGCGCGCGGCCCGAAGATGCAGAGCGTCTCGGCCATATCGGTGTGGCCACCTTCATCGACAGCTATGTCTACGACATTGAAGGCGACGCCATCGTCGCCCATTGCACGCGCCAGCACGCGCGCGAGGTCTACGCGAAGTATCTCGCCGATCCGGCCTGCTCGGTCTGGCTCGCCGAATACACCGCCACCGGCGCCCCTATCGGCTACGCCGTCAACTGCCCGCCAGATCTGCCTATCCCGCTCCAGCCCGGCGATGTGGAACTCAAACGCATCTACGTCCTCTCCCGCTTCCACGGCTCTGGCACCGGCCCCCGCCTGATGGAGGCGGCGATAGATGATGCCCGCCAGCGCGGCGCGCGCCGCCTTCTGCTCGGCACCTATGAAGACAATCACCGCGCCATCGCCTTCTACAGGAAGGCCGGCTTCGCCCTCGCCGGCACCCGCCGGTTCCAGGTCGGCGACAAGGTGTATGACGACATCGTGCTGGCCAAGCCGCTCTGAAACAGCCCCTACGCAATTCTACGTATCAAGGCGCGTTCGCTTGGACGCTATAGCGGCCGCAAATGATCCAGGTTGCAACGAACTGCAACGATCTGAAACGAATTGCACCAAAGGAGGCCCTGACATGACCGGATATCGCGTCCGCAGCGC
>NZ_NCJT01000242.1 GCF_002282565.1 Hyphomonas sp. 34-62-18 | reverse complement strand
ATGATTTTGCATTCAGCGGTGTTAAATTTGGCAGAATTGATCTTGATGCCTCCCTTCGCCAGGCGGCAGGAGAGCCGCTCGCAATAGCTCTGAATGCCGATGCGCTAGATACGATAGTCTCAGAGGATGTTCGGTTTCAGCGGATCAACGCAGATATAACGACAACGGAAAACGGCTATCAGTTTTCTGCTCAACTGGCAGATCCGGCTCGCAATCGTGAGACTGACATGCGGGTATCTGGAACAGCCTCCGTTTCCGGAGA
This sequence comes from Hyphomonas sp. 34-62-18, assembly GCF_002282565.1. Taxonomy (GTDB): domain Bacteria; phylum Pseudomonadota; class Alphaproteobacteria; order Caulobacterales; family Hyphomonadaceae; genus Hyphomonas. The sequence continues at coordinate 3,359 of NZ_NCJT01000242.1, read as the reverse complement.
GGCTCCCGAAGGAACGCTGTCACTGAATGGCATGATCTTTGGACAGACTGTTTCAACGCGCCGAGATGCGCGCTGGCGGCTTGGAGACACACCGGAGGTCGACGCCGACATCGGTATCTTTGGCGGCACTGCCAAAATTTCCCTTGGCATGGCCGGCACATCGCCAGAGCTTAAATTCTCGCTCGACAATGTCGATGTCAGCCCAATCCTGTCTTCATTTGGCGCGCTGGTGTCATCGGCGCGGATCGATGGAGCAGGCTCGTTCCGGCCCTATGGCGTTGCGCCCACTGGCAGTTTCGATATTCGCAGCAACAGTCCGGTCACTGGGCTCGACGGAGCCATCGATCTGGATATCAGCGGGAAGCTGGACGCACGAATGCTTTCCCTGGATGGCAGCGCCAAATACGGCCCCACCCTTGGCGGAGATTTCTCATTTGCGCTTCCGGTCATTGCCCGGGAGGCCGAACTGGTTCGCCTCAACAACCAAGGCCCCCTGCTTGGCAGCGCCAGGTTCGATGGTGATCTGGAAGCCATCCGGCAAATCGCCTTGGCGTACGGTCATGATATCGGCGGCCAACTCGAGTCCTCGCTTCGGCTGGCGGGCACGCTTGAGACCCCGAAGATAGATGCGCGTATAGGGGTTACGGACGGAACATATGAATATGGCGCGATGGGTTTCCGCATCGCGCGGTTTGATCTCGACGCAGCCCTGCAGGATGGCGCGATCAGCATCGATGCCGCAGGACAAGGCCCAGACGGCGGCAATCTGAAAGCCACCGGCCGGCTGGACGACGTTGGCGAAGGTCAGATCGATATCGAACTGAACCGTCTTCTCGTCTACGACCGCAATTCGGACAGCATGCGTTTGACGGGGACGGCGGCACTGACTGAGTCCTCCGTAGATCGCGTGATCTCGGGTAACATGACTGTCGACGAAGCGCGGTTCTCCCTCGACAATCTGCCGGCAGCTGGCGTGAAGCGGCTGGATGTTCGCTGGCGCGAAGATATTTCGGAGGAGCCGGTCGACCCCGTTCTGGAGAAGCCGATCAAGTTTGATTTCCGAATCCAGTCAGACCGAAGAATTTTCATCGATGGCCGGGGCTTGGATTCAGAATGGGGGGTCAACGTGAACGTCACTGGCTCTCCGTCAGCGCCGCTTCTCAATGGCCGGGCTACCCTCGTTCGCGGCGAACTCGAACTGGCGCGGCGGCCCTTCGTTTTTGATTCGGGAATTGTGACATTCGATGGGCCGGTCGATTCGGCCAGAGTGGCGATCAGCGCGGCCCGGGTCATCGACGGCTTTTCCGCGCGGGTGGATGTCACCGGCTCCCCCACCAGTCCGCGAATCGAACTTACAAGCACGCCGGGCCTTCCTCAGGACGAAATTCTTGCACGGATGCTATTTGGCCGTTCTGTCATGGACCTGTCAGCGCTGGAAGCTGCGGAGCTGGCGAGTTCGATCGCGCGCCTCAGCGGCCAGGGTGGAGGGCTGGATCCCATTGGCCAGATCCAGGCAGGACTGGGGCTGGACCGGCTGCGCCTTGGCATGAGTGACGCGGGCACTACGGAGCTTGGCGTGGGCCAATATCTGGCGCCGGATGTCTATCTGGAGGTGACAACCGCTGGCGCTGCAGGGAATTCTGTAGAAGTTGAATGGCAACCCCGTCCTCAGATATCTGTGACCTCAGAAGCCCGATCGACCGGCGAATCGAGAATATCTGTCCGTTGGAAGCGAGATTACTAGTATTTAACACAATTGTCTGTAATTGAGTTTGCGGGATTGAGACCAGCATCCCACATCAGCGTTAAGCGCCACCCCCTTAGCGTTTCAAAATCTTGGCAAGCGTTTCAGAAATTTATGCACCGCAAAACTTGCTAGAACGCTTGTCACTTAGGAGACAGATTAAAACCTAAAGGTGGAAAATGATGCAAGAAGAAATTCGGGCCGCTGGTTCCCGGTCTCCCACAAAGGTTGACCAGCAGGTTGGCGAAAAAATCAGGGAACTCCGCATTGCTCAGAACTTCACCCTGTCCGAACTTGGCCAGGAACTGGGCATCAGCCATCAACAGCTGCAGAAATACGAGACGGGCACGAACCGCCTGAGCGCCGGTATGCTTGCGTCCGTAGCCCGCGCACTCCGCGTGCCGATCGCCGAACTGTTTCAGACGTCTGATGCCGCCTCGCAGGAATCGCGAGATCCGGTAAGCGAATCCCGCGCCCGGTGCCATGCACTGATCGACCGGACGAGCTCCGTTGCAAAGCTTGAAACGATGGCGAAGGTTCTTCGCGCGCTCTCGGCCGACTAAGCTCGGCTTCTTACGCAAATCAAAAAAAGCCGGAGCGTTTCTGCTCCGGCTTTTTTCTTGTAGGCAGACCATGTCTCCAGTTTCAGTTCACGCGAACATATGGCCCGCGAAGGGTATAAATGTCTGGCCCCATGGCCACATCAAGATTGAGATACCCCTCTGCGCCTTCGCCGCGCGGATCCCGAATTTTCTCTCCGCTACCACGCAGCAAGGTGGCGCCCTCGCTATTGCTGAGCGACCAACTCACCGGCGTCATGCCACGCCCAGCCAGGTCCGCGCGCAGGCTCTCGGCGCCGATAGCGTTCACCGGAAGTGGCCGCTCCAGCTCACCTTCCACTCGAGCCAGCAACTGCACAACGTAGAGCCGCCCGTCCTGCTCCACTGCGCCGATACCGACATGATCGAAGCCCGGCCGCAGCATGTTCTCCTTGTTGAAGGCATCCGACATGAGAGCGGACAACACTGACTCTGCGCTGCTGCCAGCATCCACGACGGCGATGGCTGTACCAAAGGCGCTGTAAAGCGTTTGCCTGTCAGCCTGCCGGACATGATCCAACAATGTCAGTCCCTCAGGCGAGACATCTGCCGCATAGTGCCGGCGCGCCATGTCTCGGGCGTGCGCTTGCGCAACCTCGGTCAATTTGGGGTGCTGCGAAAGCTGCTCCTGGCCAGCCTCGCGCCGAACAACGTCGATCGCGCTGAAAAGATCTCTGCTGACGTTCGATCGATCAGCCGAAGTAATCGTATCGCCCGACTCGCCAGGCGAGAAGCGCGCCAGCGAACCCGATTCCGAAAGGGCCACCCCTGGCGCCGCAATCGCCAGAGCAAGGAGTGACAAAGCTCTGTATTTCAACTGTAACATAACTGTCACAGTATATATTTTACAGTTTTACGTCAACCACATACACGTTTTGATATATTCCGTGTAGGTTTATTTTTTTGATCCGTAGACGGCATTTTTGGGCGTCATCTGTTCGTCACATCCCTGCACTATTCAAGGCATGAGAATGGTGCAGCAATGACAAATAATTCCATCAGCGATGAATGGCTCA
>NZ_NCJT01000241.1 GCF_002282565.1 Hyphomonas sp. 34-62-18 | reverse complement strand
GGCGGGAATGAAGCCTGAAGAGATTGATCTGATCGTGCTGGCGACGACCACGCCGGACCAGACCTTCCCGGCGACGGCGACAGCGGTGCAGGCAAAGCTTGGGACGGGCCCGGGCGCGGCGTTTGACGTGCAGGCCGTCTGTTCGGGTTTCCTGTTTGCGCTGGCGACGGCAGACTCGCTGATGAAGCAGGGCCTGTTCAAGAAGGCTCTGGTGATCGGTGCAGAGACCTTTACCCGCATCCTCGACTGGTCTGACCGGGGCACCTGTGTGCTGTTTGGCGATGGCGGCGGCGCGGTGGTGCTGGAAGCGGTGGATTGGGACGGGCCGGATGATGCCGGCATCATCACCCACCACATTCGCACCGACGGCACCAAATCTGACCTGCTCTATGTTGATGGCGGCGTCAGCTCCACCGGCACTATCGGCCATGTGCGGATGGAGGGGAACAAGGTGTTCAAGCATGCGGTGACCAATATCTCCGCTGCCATCGAGGCCGTTCTGGAAGAGACCGGGCTGACCTCGGCGGACATCGACTGGTTCGTGCCTCATCAGGCCAACAAGCGCATTCTCGATGGGGTGGCCAAAAAACTGAGCATCCCGGAGGACAAGGTGGTCGTGACGGTGACCGAGCACGCCAACACGTCAGCGGCGTCTATCCCGTTGGCGCTGGACCATGTGGTGCGCTCCGGCCGCGCAAAACCGGGCGATCTGATCCTGTCTGAAGCGATGGGCGGGGGCTTTTCCTGGGGCGCGTGCCTGTTCCGGCTTTGATTCGGAAAAATCTGACACAAATTTAGCTAACGCCCGGGCTAGGAATTCGTTAAGATTGCGGGCTTAGGCTTCAATCAGAAGAACGGGCTGACAGAATGAGCGACCGTACACTTACCCGCGCTGAAGTGACTGATGCGATTGTCCGAGAAGTGGGCGTCACGCGTCAGGAATCCGCTGACCTGCTAGACCGCACGCTTGACCTGATCGGCGAGGCGCTGGAGCAGGAACAGGAAGTGAAGCTGGCGCGGTTTGGAAATTTCGTGGTCCGCTCGAAGGCGGCCCGTGAAGGACGCAACCCGAAGACCGGCGAAGAGGCCCCGATTGCCGCCCGCCGCGTCGTGACGTTCCGTCCCTCGCCGATGCTGAAATCGCAAGTCGGCGGAGACTAGGCAAACCAGGAGGCACCTGCATGACGGCACTCAAAGCCCGGATTGAAAAATCAGCAGATGCCTACAGGTCCATCGGGGAAGCTGCAGCTGAGCTTGGCCTTGAGCCGCATGTTCTGCGCTATTGGGAAACCCGGTTTCCAAAACAGGTGAGCCCTGTAAAGCGGCCCGATGGCCGCCGCCTGTTCCGCCCACAGGATATCGACGCGCTGCGCGCGATCCGCATTTTGGTACATAAGCGCGGCATGACGCTGAAAGGCGCCAAGGCCTTGCTGACTGAGCAGGGCGTGGCCGCTGTGCTGGAAGGCACGGCCACAATCACGCCCGATGCCGCCCCCGCCGCCGGCCATGCCCGCGCGCTTCAGGAAACGCTCGCCCGCGCCTATGGCGATGTGCCCGCCGATCCGGAGGCCCGCCGCGAGCGCCTGAACGAAACGCTGAACGAGCTGTCAGAGCTGAAAGCGAAGCTGGATGCGCTGCGGACGCGGCGGCCGGGCTGAGCTAGTTTCCTGAAACAAGGTCCCGGCTCGGCGGCCGCAGGGTGGCCTTGGCCAGGAGGACACCGGCGTCTCGTCAGGTTTGATTTTCCCGGAATTTAAATGGTCGGAGCGGCGGGATTCGAACCCACGACCCCTAGTCCCCCAGACTAGTGCGCTAACCGGGCTGCGCCACGCTCCGACCGGAAGGCGCTGTATATGCAAAGCGTTCCTGCGCCGCAACGCCTTATTGCGGTCAGCGCGAAATGGAGTGTGGACGCCCTGCTTGCAGGAAATGGCAGAGGCCATTCCCCCCTGCTCAGGGGATAGGCGCGGTTTGCCATTTGGGTAAGTCTGCCCTGTGGAGACGCAGGTGGAGGCTTCAATCATGTTTCGTGCCCTGGTGGCTGGTCTGGTGTTCGGGATGCTGGCCGGCGCGCCTGCGATGGCGCAGGTGACGGAGGCGGACATTGCGCGCGCGGCGCAGCTTTTTCCCGCCACGCTTCCCCTGAAGGAGCGCCATGAGAAGGTGATGGCCTATGCCGCTGACGAGAGCGCCACGATCGAAGACCAGCGCGCAGCGGGATATGCGCTTGTGAAGCTGTGCGATACGGACCGGTATGGGCCTTCCTGCCTGCAGGTGGGGCATACTTTCCTCAGCCTTGACGAAACGCATGACGCCTCTGCCCATCGCTATTTCGAGATAGCCTGCGGCCTGGGCGAGGGCGAAGCCTGCAGTGAAGCGGCGATCCTCGACCTCAATGGATTTGCCGGGAAAGCGCCGCAGCCCCAAAAGGCGCTCGCCGGATTCCTGAAGGGATGCGAGCTGAACAATGGTGTGTCCTGCCAGAATGCCGGCTGGTCTTACCGGGAGCCAAGCGGCACGGCGCAGGACTTCACCGCAGCGCGCAGCGTCTATGAAAAGGGATGCCGCCTCAATGCGGCGGAGGCCTGTTTCTATTCTGGCTATTACAAGCGTCAGGGGATTGGCGGCGCGTCTGACAATGCCGGCGCATGGCTGGACTATGTGAAAGGCTGTGAGCTGGGCAACGCGTCTGCCTGCAACAATCTGGGCGTCATGCAGGAGAATGGCGTCAGCCGGCCGCAGGATTTGCCCGGCGCGCGCGTCAGCTATGCCAGCGCCTGTGAAGGCGGCAACAAGCACGGATGCAACAATACCGGGATCTTTGCCGAGTATGGCAAGGGCGGGCCCGTGAACAAGGCGCTGGCCGACGCCAGCTATGCCAAGAGCTGTGACCTTGGCCATGCCGAAGGCTGCTTCAATCAGGCGCTTCTGAAATGGAACAGCAAGACGGACATGGCCGGCGCGCGCATCGTGGCGGAGAAAGCCTGCGCGCAGGAATATGCGGCGGCCTGCAATCTGGCCGGTGTGATGCAGTTTGGCGGCGAAGGAGGGCCCAAGGATGTGGCCTCGGCGCTGGAGAACTATGAGTTTGCCTGCGGGAAGAATGAAGGCGTTGCCTGCTCCAACCTCGGGGCCGTCAACTATTCGGGGCTGGAAGGCAATCCGGTGAACTATCCGGCAGCCGTCACTTACTACACCAAAGCCTGCGAGCTGAATTATGCCGAGGGCTGCCGCAGCCTGGGCCTCGCCTATGAGAATGGCATGGGGGAAACGCCAGACCCCGTGAAAGCCTACCAGGCCTTCCAGAAAGCCTGCACGCTGGGCAGCCCGAATGGCTGTCACAAGCAGGGGTTCAGCCTTTTCACCGGCGCGGGTATCGCCAGCGATCCCCAGGCAGCGCTGGTGGCCTATGGCAAGGGATGCGAGCGCAAAGTGGGAGCGTCCTGCTACAATCTTGGACTGATGGCCTATTTCGGGCAGGCGGGTGTCATCGATAAGGTCAAAGGGCGAGACTACTACCGCCAGGGAACTCGGCGAAGCGAGCGGCTGTGAACGCTATGGCTGGGCGCTGCGCGATGGGGAAGGCGGGGTGGCAGATACCGTCGCTGCGGCCGCGGCGCTGGCCAAAGCCTGCTCGCTTGGGCGGACGTCTGCCTGCACGCCGTAAGCCGCGCGGCCTTTTTACCGGGGCGGGGCTGTCTTATATCGGAAGGCGAGATTTCACATGAGGAGCCTTCCATGCCCGAGAACAAGCCCCGGCGGGTGACCCGCACCGAGCGCGAATGGCGGGAACTGCTGACCGAGCAGGAATATGCCGTGGGATTTGGCGAGGGCACCGAGCGGGCCTTCACCCCCGGCAACTTTGAAAGCGAGAAGCGCAAGGGCATCTATCATTGCAAGGGATGCGACACGCCGCTCTGGTCTTCCGAGCACAAGTTTGATTCCGGCACCGGCTGGCCGAGCTTCTGGCGGCCGATTGGCGAGGGTCTGATGGGGACCAAGACCGACTACAAGATCGGCGTGCCTCGCACTGAATGCCACTGTGCCACCTGCGGCATGCATATGGGTCACGTGTTCAATGACGGGCCTCCGCCGACGGGCATGCGCTGGTGCATCAACGGGATCGTTCTGGATTTCCGCCCTGCCGAATGATGTAGGGGCTGGACAATCGGGCGCGGCTCGCTTCAGATATTTCGAATATCGATAAGCGGAGCCCCCCATGCGCCTTGCTGCAAATCTCGCCGGCCTGATGGCCGCCACAACCCTATTGACTGGATGTATGACTGTGAACGAAGAGACGGACACGTCTGCAACGCTGGCGGCGGAGACGCCGGTGGCAACATGGCCGGCCCCGCCGGTGGCCCAGCGGATTGATCACGAGATCACCCAGCTCGGCCGCACGCGGAACGACCCGTACAACTGGCTGAAGGATGAGAACTGGCAGGAGGTGATGCGCGAGCCATCGCTGCTGCGCGCCGACATCCGCGAATATCTGGAGGCGGAGAACGCCTTCACCAAGACGGTTCTGGAAGAGCCGACGACGGCGCTGCGCGAGGAGCTGTTTGCCGAGATGCGCGGACGCATCAAGGAAGACGACAGCTCCGTGCCGGACATTGATGGTCCGTGGGCGTATTATACGCGGTATCGCGAGGGCGGGGAGTATGCCGTGTTTGCGCGCCGGCCGGCTGCGGACGCGTTCAACCCGGAGGCGCCCGAGACGCTGCTGCTGGACGGCGACGCGCTGGGCGAAGGGCAGGATTATTTTGCCTTTGGCGACATCGAAGTATCCCCGGATCACAAATTCATTGCCTATGGCACAGACCTGAAAGGCAGCGAGTTCTATCAGATCCGTGTCAAGAATATCGAGACGGGTGAAGACACCGGCGTCCTGATCGACAACGCCTACGGGCCGATGGAGTGGAGCAAGACCGGCAAGGCGATCTTCTGGGTGGCGCGCGACCCCAATGGCCGGCCGAATGCCGTGTATCAGCGCAGCCTGGAGACGGGCGAGGACACGCTGATTTATGAGGAAAAGGATCCTGCCTTCTTCGTCAGCATCTCGACGACGGAAAGCGATGATCTGATCCTGATCAATGCGTCGGGGCATACCACCTCGGAAATCCACTGGTTCCCTTCCGATGAGCTGAACCCGGCGCTGCGCACGGTTGCGCCGCGCGTGACCGATCACGAATACTCCGTGACCAAATGGGATGG
>NZ_NCJT01000240.1 GCF_002282565.1 Hyphomonas sp. 34-62-18 | reverse complement strand
GCTCGGCACCATGGCGCTGACGGCGGACCCTGCCGCGATGGGCGCAGCAGTGGCCGGATTTGCGCCGCATTGCGCCCTCTTCAACCAGACAGGCTGCCCGGCCATGTCGGTGCCGCTGCACTGGACCAAACCCACAGCGACAGCGCCAGCGGGCCTGCCTATTGGCATGATGTTCGGTGCGCGCTATGGCCGCGAAGACCTGCTGCTGTCGCTGGCAGGACAGTTGGAGCGCGCCGCGCCATGGGCACACAGGAAACCGCCGGTCTGGGCCGGCTGACGGAAGACAATCGCAAATGGCGCAGCGGCGGCTGTCATTGCCGCGCGGTGCGGTTTGAAGTGGAGCTTCCCGATGCGTTTGAGGTGGAAGACTGCAATTGCACCATGTGCGCGATGAGCGGGAACATCCATGTCATCGTGCCCCCCAAGCCGGTTCCGGCTTCTTCAGGGTAAGGACAATCTCAGCGAGTACACCTTCAACACAGGGAAGGCGAAACATCTGTTCTGCAAGACCTGCGGCATCAAGAGTTTCTACGTCCCGCGCTCCAATCCGGACGGCTTTGCCATCACCTGGCGCGCGCTGGACGACTGGATGGACCTGAAGGTGGACAGTGGTTCCATTTGACGGGCAGAATTGGGAAGCCAACGCTGCCCGCCTTGCCCACAAGTCAAAAGACTAGCGCGGCGGGCTGTCTTCGGCTGGAGGCGGCGCCCCATCCTTGTCTTTCTTCTTGCGCTTGCCATGGGCGCCCTCCTTTGGACCGGACAGTATCCAGGCCACCCAGGCGCGCTGCTCGGGAGAAAGCTCATTGATGCCGCCCAGTACTTCCAGGCCGATCCGGTCACGGAGCATTACATCGGCATCCCGAAGTTCCCTAAGGGCCACTTCTGCGGCCGCCAGGTCAAATGGATCCGCTGCCACCACCTGCGCAAAATTCTTTTCGGCTTCGCGGCGCGCGGCAAGTTCTGCCTGCGCCGATTCAAAGCCCCGCCGCATCAGCGCGCGTACTTCGCGCCTGTCATCCCGGGAAATTTCCGGAATACCCTCAGGGCGCTCGAAAGCGGGGCGGTCTGCGCCTTCCGGCTTGGCAGGTTCGGGCCGCAGATGCTGGCCGGCCACATAGCCGCCCAGGGCCAGGTTCACGAGGAGGGAGACGCCCAGCGCCGCCGGGGTCAGCCAGTTTGGCAGTCCGCTCATTCCACGTCCTCCACAGCATAGGTCGCCGTATCGAAGCCAAGGGCCGACACGACAAGTTCCTGAACCTCAGCTGTCATCTCGTCATTCGCACTGGCCGTAGGCGCCACGGTGAGCCCCATCAGCAGGCCGAGCGCAGCGGCAGCGAAGCCGCTGGCAGGTGCCCATGGCGTCTTGAGGCCGAACCAGCCCTGCCGGCCACCTCTCGGCGCCGTCCTGGCGCGGGGTGCTGCGGCAATGATCGCTTCGGTCAAACCGCGCGGCATTTCCGGTTCCGGCAGGTCGCCCAGCAAGCCATCAAGCGCGCGCGCCTCCGCCAGCACGCCAGCGAACCGTTCCGGATGGGCCCGCAAAAGGGCTTCACCAGCCGCGCGTTCGGCCGCGGGCCAAGAGGCAGGGTCCGCGCCCCAAATCTCGATCAGCTCGATCAGGCGATCATCGGTCATGCTGTGGGTCATGATACTGTCCTTCCTTCGAGCAATTCGGCACGCAGCGTTCGCCGCGCGCGGGCCAGCAGGCTTTCCAGGGCCTGAACGCTGACTTCCATGATTTCCGCCGCTTCGGTCTGTGAGTGTCCCTGCAGCGCGCATAACGTCAAGGCAGCAGATTGGCGCTCCGGCAGGCGGGCTATGGCGGCTTCGACGGCTTTTACCCGCTGGATCTGATCAAGCGTGTCTTGGGGCCCGAGCGACGGATCAGCCCTGTCTGGAAGCTCTTCCGGCAGTACTTCACGGCGCTTTCGGAGCCGGTCGTAGCAGAGGTTCAGCGCCACCCGGTGCAGCCAGGTGGAGAACTTTGCCCGCGGTTCCCAGCTGGGAAGCGCTTTCCAGGCACGGATGAAGGTTTCCTGGGTCACGTCTTCGGCCTCTGCTGAATCGCCGAGCATTCGAGTGGCAAGCGCCAGGACACCCGGGCTGTAGCGGTTGACGAGCGCACGAACGGCCGCAGCGTCTCCGGCCGCGGCGCGCGTGATCTGGTCGAGGTCCGATGTAAACGCCACGGCAGGATGTTTAGCTGAGTCCGGGCCGGAGTCCCGAGAGACAATCGCAGGGGGGGTGATTTGATCGTCTCAAGGGTCCGGCCCGTTCCCATTCGGTGCCTTATTCGCCAACTTCGGCTTTCTTCTTGTCGCGCCATTCGCCGCGACGCTCCTTCTTCTTGGCTTTGGCCGCATCAAGCTCGGCCTTGGTGATGGTGCCGTCGCTGTCGGCGTCCATCTTGTCGAAGAACTTGATGTGCTCAGCGGTGAATTCAGCCGCGCTCAGCTGGCCATCACCATCAGTGTCCATGGCAGCCCAATGCTCAGCGGCTTTTTCAGCCTTCTTCGCTTGCCATTCGGCAGCTTTTGCAGGGTCTTTGTCGCGCTTCATCTTGCCTTCGCGAGCAGGTTTACCCTCGGCGGCGCGCTCGGCTTTCCTGGCTTCCCAGTTCGCCTTCATTTCAGCGCGTTTGGCCTCATGATGGGCTTTCATCTCATCCTGGCTGACAAAGCCGTCGGAATTGGCATCAATGCCGGCGAAGCGGGCCGCGAGCGAGGCATCGGCCTCGGCGCGGGTGATATTTCCGTCAGCGTTTGCATCCATCTCCATCAGATGGGCTCCATGGCCGCGATGTCCCTTGCCGGGGCCGGCCTGAGCGGCGAGCGGCATGGCGAGCGCAATGGCGGCTATGCTTGCAAACGCGAGTGTCGAACGTTTCATCTCTGGTCTCCAGTTTCATCTCCCAGCGACAATGAAACGGGGGGTGTTCAGGATTCCGTCGTTTTCAACTGCAGTTTTTCGCGCGCCATTGAATGTACGCGCTTTTTTACCTCCCTGAGCCGTTCTTCCAGCGCCTCGAAGCCGTCTTCTTCAGCGGCAGCGCGGCAGAAGCGGTTTTTCAGGCCTTCCGGGATCGCGGCGTCTTCGGCTTCCGCGTCGCCCAGCGCGAGCCGCTGGATCTGCTGCAATGATGAGAGCAGATGCAGCGCGGCGCGGAGGAAGTACCAGTCTTCCGCGTCACCGGGGTTTTCGTTCTCATCCGCTTCGGCAAGACCCGACAAGGCAAGCGCCGTAGCCGGACGGATAAGATCGGGACGGGCACGGAGCAACATTTCCTTCTGCGCCATGAACTCGATGTCGATCAGGCCGCCCTCGGCCGTCTTCAGATCCCACAGCCCCTTGCCCGGCTTCTCACGATAAAGGGTGGCGCGCATATCAGACACGTCACCGGGAATTGCCTTGCGCCGGTCGCTGCGCTTCTTCATTCTGGTAGTGGCGGAAGGCTGACAGGCTGACGGCAACAGGACCGGCCCGGCCAGAGGGGCGAAGCCGCATATCCACTTCGTAAAGCGCGCCTTCCGCGGTGGGCGCCGTGAGCGCCGTTATCAGGCGCTGGGTGAGCCGCGTGAACCAGGTCTGTGCATCATCCGCCTGGGAATCATAGATCAGGATGATGTCGAGATCTGACCCTGCCGTGAGTTCACCGCCGCCGAGCTTGCCCATGGCAAACACAGCCCAGCGGCCAGGCACTTCGCCATTGCGGCGGGTGGTTTCGGCTTCTGCCGCGCGCGCCATCTGGCGTATGGTTTCGTCGGCAAGGCTGGTCCAGGCTTCTGCTGCCTGATCGGTTGGCAGAAGGCCATGCAGCAGGCGGTGACCGATCAGGAAGCTCTGTTCACGGTGATACCGCCGCCAGGCATCCATGGACGCATCAAAGGTGACCGAAGGGGAAAGCTCTGGCGCGCGGGGAATCGCGTTGGAGACCAGCGCTTCCAGAAGATCAGGCCGGCGGGCGAGGATCTGCGCAAGGCGGGGCGCCAGCGCCAGCGTAGAGACAAGATCGTCCAGCAAATCAGGCCGCGCCAGCAGCATGGAGAGCGTCTGCACGCCTGAAGACAGGCCTTCGAAAAAGCGCGAGAACCAGCGGAACGCCTCATCGGGCTCACCAGTCGCGCCCATCGCTTTCAACAGGCCGGGAAGGATGGAGGTAAGGAGTTCGCGGCCACGCGCGGTGCGGGTCGCGGGCACCCGTCCCCTGTGCCAGTTGCGGATCGTATCGATGGCCGATGAGGGATCAGAGAAGCCCAGATTGCCCAGCGTTTTTACCGTCTCCGGATCATCATCGACGCCAGTGAAAACAAGGTTGCCGAGATCATGGCTTTCGGCGGCGCGGTCTTCCTGCGCAAACAGCGCGTCATAGGCAGACTGTACGATGCGGCGGGTTTCGAGGAGATCACGGTCGAAGTCCGCCAGGTTGCCATAGCCGCAGAGCCACGCCACAGCTTCGCGCTCTGCAGGGTCTGCCGGAACGGTGTGGGTCTGCTCGTCCTGCCGCATCTGGATACGGTGCTCGACATTGCGCAGCGCCCGGTAAGCGGTTGTCAGC
>NZ_NCJT01000007.1 GCF_002282565.1 Hyphomonas sp. 34-62-18 | reverse complement strand
ATGAACGCGCGCCTTGTGCAAACGTTGGAAACTCTTGCCCACTCTGGGGCAAGCTTTCTCAATCCAACAGAACTCGTTTACACCTCGTTTACGCTCTGCGTTATCCGCAAACGGCAGGGCCGATCTGCCAATCGGGCGCGTCAGTGAAAGGGAATGAGCTAGGCTTGGCCGGCAGAGGCGCGAAGATTGTCTCTCAGCCCGGAAAGGGAATGCCTCAGCGCGGCAAGCTCTTCGACAGAGTATCCCGTCGCCTCCAGGATCTGCTGCGGCACGCAAGAAGACTCCTCGAGAACCCTCCGCCCCTCATCTGTCAGCGAAATGCGCACCTGCCGCTCATCCGCCTTGTCCCGCACGCGCTTCACAAACCCCGCCGCCTCAAGCCGTTTCAGCAACGGCGTCAGCGTGTTGGACTCAAGGAACAGGTGCTCCCCCAGCTCGCTCACCGTCTGCCCCTCGGCCTGCCAGAGCGCGATCAGCACGAGATACTGCGGATAGGTCAGCCCGAATTGATCAAGGATCGGCTTGTAGACCCGGTTGAAGGCCAAACCCGCCGAATAAACGGCGAAACATACGGCATGATCCAGCATCGCCGGACCAGTCACAGCGGAACCTTCTGCAGGGGCAGCACGTTTTTTCTTCATGACACAAATATAAATCGCGCGCGATTTAATCGCAAGGCTTGAAGTCTTAACAGGAATAGCCGATATATATCGCACACGATTTAATCGCTATCGATTACAAGCCCGGAACCAACAGGAAAGGATGTTCCCATGGCCATCAACGTTCTCTACAAAACCACCGCAACGGCCACCGGTGGCCGTGACGGCCGCGCAAAAACCGCTGACGGCGCGCTCGATGTCGCCCTTGCCCTCCCGAAAGAACTGGGCGGCAGCGGCAATGGCAACAATCCGGAACAACTCTTCGCCGCTGGCTATGCTTCCTGCTTCCTCAGCGCGATGAAGGCGGTCTCGTCCTCGGGCAACCATTTCAAGCTGCCCGCTGACACGACCGTTGCTGCCACCGTGGGGATCGGCCCACGCGAAGACAAAGGCTTTGGCCTGGTTGTGAAGCTGGACGTCGCAATTCCCGGCGTGGAACGCAGTGAAGCCGAAAAGCTGGTCGCCGAGGCCCATGAAGTATGCCCGTATTCACACGCCACGCGCGGCAATATCGATGTCAGCCTGAACGTTCTCTGAGGTCCCGGAAGGGCGCTGGCAGAAGGCCTGCACAGCGCCCTTCTCTTCGGGCCGCATTGCGCCGGGATTCGTCCCCGGGACGTGACCTCAAGGCCTATAATCACCCCCCTTTATGTTTGTATAGGACACATTGACGAGACTTATTTCCCGCAGAAATCGGCGCGCCTACGCGCCGATCGAATATTATAATATTGTTTTCATTGCATATTTTTTCTTGTCTCCGCGATAATTACCAATGCGTGCTGCAGGCTGGCCACCGCCGGTTGTGGTACCGGCAACACACACCCCTGAACCGTCATTAAAAAGAACTCAAAACCGTTTGACTGGGTGTTAAGGCTTCCCTATCGCTGGCCTTGGGGCATCAGACCCCGGCAGCGTCGACACCATCGCGCGGCTGATAATGGCGGGAGGCAACCTCTCTGCGTGCGTGTCACGGCAAGAGGCTTCCTTGAACAAAAGAAAGCATTTTGCGGCGGGGCTCCTCGGGCCCCGATCCCTGACGCTTTGGCTTGTCCGGCCATCATCCGCGCGCGCCTGCGCTAGCTCAGATGATTATCAGCCCAGGGAGAATTCTCTTGAAGAAACTCAATTGCCGTCCACTGCTCACCGGCTCGTCCGTGCTGGCCTTGGCAACCCTTTTTACGCCCATCGCTCTTGCCCAGACAGAGCAGCAGCCCGCGGAAGAAGAGGCCGCCCAGGCCGATCTGAAGCTCAACCAGATCGTCGTCACCGCCACGCGCCGCGCCACCGATCTCCAGGAAACCGCCATCGCCGTCACCTCGGTTGATTCCGAGTTCATGGCCGAAGCGCGCGTAGAGAATATCGGCGACATCACCTCCGTCTCGCCCAGCGTCACCTTCCGCAACACCTCCAACCCCGCCACCTCTGCCAACCTCCAGATCCGAGGCATCGGCACCACCGGCGCCAGCCGCGCTTTCGAAGGCGCCGTGGGCGTGTTTGTCGATGGCGTTTACCGTTCGCGTCCCGGCGCCGCCCTCCAGAATTTCCTGGACATCGGCAACCTCCAGGTTCTGCGCGGCCCGCAGGGCACTCTCTTCGGCAAGAACACCTCTGCCGGTGCCATCCTGCTGGAAAGCTCCATGCCGGTCCTCGGCGAGACGGGCGGCGACTACTCGCTCACCATCGGCAACTATGAGGCCCTCACCGGCACCGTCACCGTCAACGCCCCGATCGGCGAGAACGCCGCCCTGCGCATCTCCGCCATCACCGCAAACCGCGCTGGCTTCTTCGAAAACCCCAACACCGGCGAAGACTATAACGAGCGCCGCGGCAACGGCATCAAAGCCCAGCTTCTCTACGAGCCGACTGATGATTTCCGCATCCGGCTGATCGCAGACTATGCCCGCTCGGACGAGAACTGCTGCTTCGGTACCGTAGACAGCAATCCCGGCCCGATTCAGGATGTCGTCGACCAGATCATCCGTGAACGGGGCCTTTTGCCCACATCGCGCCGCAAGGATGAATACCAGTCAGTCCTCAACTACTCGCCCGACCAACTCGTCGAAGACACTGGCTACACCGTCAAGGCAGACTGGGATGTGGGTCCCGGCAAGCTCTCCTCGGTCACTGCGCTTCGTCAGTACAAAGTCGATCAAACGACCGATGCCGACTTCTCCGGCGCAGATCTCCTGCTGCTGCACGAGAAGTTCAAGAGCAATTTCTTCTCGCAGGAATTCAGCTATTCCGGCGAACATGGCTTCGGCGCGGAAGGCAACGCGAACTACGTTGCTGGCGTCTTCTATTCCGACGAATCCATCAAATCCGGCCGCACCGGCTGGTGGGGCGAAGACCTGCAACGCGTCTATGCTGCCACCCTGCCCTCCACGCTGGTCTTTGACGCCTCCCCTGGTCTGCGCTCGGTCGAAGTCATCGAAGGCAACAATGAGTCCCTCGCCTTCTTCGGCCAGTGGGATGGCCGCCTGAATGAGAAATGGGGCTTCACCGCGGGCCTGCGCTGGTCGCAGGAAAAGAAGCAGGGCCAGTTCGAAAACCTCTACTACCGCCCCAACCCGCTCGACGTATACAAAGTGCTCGGCGTCCAGCCTGCGCCCCACTTCAACGAGTCCAAGACCGATGAAGCCTTCAGCGGCACGCTCGGCATCCAGTATCACATCAACGAAGATGCGATGCTCTATGCCAGCTACAACCGGGGCTTCAAGGCAGGCGGGGTGAACCTCGACGCCAACGCGGCCGGTGGATACCGTCAGAACCCGGATTTCTTCCCCGGCGCCATCCCCGGCGATCCGCGCTATGATCCGGAATTCGTCAACGCCTATGAACTTGGCCTCAAAACCCAGTTCTGGGATCGCCGCGGCCGCGCCAACTTCTCGGCCTTCTACAACGACATGACCGATCTTCAGGTTGCCCGTTTCGTCGGCACGCAGTTCCAGGTCCTCAACGCCGGCACGGCAGAGGTCTATGGCCTTGAGGTTGAAAGCGCCCTCGAGATCAACGACATCCTGTCGCTCGACGCCGCCGTCACCTACCTGCCCGAAGCCCAACTCGGCGAAGATGCCTCGCTTGGCCCCGTCCTCTCCGGCCGCCGCTTTGCGGTCGCGCCGGAACTGTCGGGCAGCGTCTCCCTGAAACTCGACAAGCCGCTCAACGATACCTTCTCCCTCGTTGGCCGCATCAACCAGCAATATTCGGGCGGTTACATCACGAACAACTCGAACTTCCTGGAACAGGGCGGCTTTGGCCTTCTGAACCTCAACCTCGGCATCAAGTCCGCCGCAGGCTGGACGCTCGAAGGTTGGGTCCAGAACGCTTTTGACAAACGCTATGTCACGAACCACTTCTCGACCACGCTCCAGTCTGGCGACACCAACGCCTATATGAGCGCTCCCCGCACCTTCGGCGTCACCCTGCGCGGTTCGTTCTGATAGCCGGTTGACGCAAAAGTCATCTGAAACATCTTGCGGTCATCCCTCCAAAAAGGGATGACCGCGCTTTCAAATCTGGCAATAAGCCACCCCACATCCCGACAGAAACGCCCAGAGGTACACCGCCTGATGTCCCAGACGCTCCTGCCGCCCAGCATTGCCAGCAATCCACAAAGCCGCATCCGGGTTACCCTGTGGCTGCTCCTGATCGTAAACGCCTTCAACTTCGTTGACCGGCAGATCGTCAACATCCTGGCCGAACCCATCAAGAATGATCTCGGCCTGTCCGACACGCAGATCGGCCTGATGACCGGTCTCGCTTTCGCTCTGGTCTACACCATTCTCGGCATCCCGATTGCTCGGTGGGCGGACAACCCGAAATCAAACCGCGTCGGCATCGTCTCAGGCTCCCTCGCCATCTGGTCAGGCATGACGGTCCTCTGCGGCCTAGCAATGAATTTCTGGCAGCTGCTGCTGGCGCGGATCGGCGTCGGCGTCGGTGAGGCCGGCTGCACACCCGCCTCCCATTCTCTGATCGGGGATACCGTCCCGCCGGAAAAGCGCGGCTCGGCCATTGCCTTCTTCGGCCTAGGCATACCCATCGGCTCGCTCATGGGCATGGTCATCGGCGGGGTCCTGGCCGATACCGTCGGCTGGCGGATCGCCTTCATGGTCGCCGGCGTTCCCGGCATCCTGCTGGCGCTCGTCCTCTGGTTCGCGGTGAAGGAGCCCCGCAAGGCCGGCACGTTGGCGGAAGCTGCCGCCCGCCTCAAGGCCAGCCAGGCCGTCCGCCGCTCCACCGTTGGTGAAACCCTAAAGGAAGTGCTCACTTCCAAAGTCTTCATCTTCGCCACCCTAGGCGCCTCCTTCGTCGCCTTCCTCGGCTATGGCAAAGGCGTGTGGAACGGCATCTTCCTCATCCGCTCGCATGGGCTGGAGCTCTGGCAAGTCGGCGTCTTCTATGGGGTCGGCTCCGGCATCGGCGGCATCCTCGGCACATGGCTCGGCGGTTGGACATCCGACAAGTTCGGCGTCGATAAACCCGCGCACTATATGCTCGCGCCCGCCGTCGCCATGCTGTTGACGGTGCCGATCCTGCTCATCGGCTATGTTGGCCCGGTCTGGGTGGCCATCCCGATGCTGACGATCTCGGCGGCTCTTTCCGGCGTCTACTACGCGCCCACCTTCGGCTGTGTTCAGCTGCTCATCAGTCCGGCCTCCCGCGCTGTTGCCGTCTCGCTGATGCTGTTCACGCTGAACCTGATCGGGCTCGGCCTCGGCCCGCTCCTATTCGGCATCCTGTCGGATGTCCTCGCGCCCATGGCAGGCGCCGAAAGCGTCCGCTGGTCCCTCTACGTGGCCGGCGTCATGGGCATCATTCCCGCGGCGCTCTACTGGCTCGCCAGCCGCAACATCCGCCGCGAGCTTGCCGAGAAAGCTGCGCGCGACGCAGCCCTCTCCTGAGGCAAAAAAAGGGCCGGGCAGCCTCAAACTGCCCGGCCTCTTTTTACCGGACTGAGTTATGCGCCTGGTCCGGTAAAGCGGATATTCCCCGCCTTCAGCCCGCCCAGCACAATGTCCAGCCCGCCGGTCTTCATCATCCATTCGAGGCGGTGATCCCGGTACTGACGCTTGAAGAGACCCGCTTTTACCGCCTGATCCACCTGGCTCATGCCGGTGATCGACGCAACGGACTCTCTTTGCGCCCGCGCCACGCTCTCCCGCGCATTCGCCCGTGCGTGCCAGGCCGCCAGGCGTGAGCCCGCCGCCGGCTTGATGTCAAAGCCCGCTGCGCCATTCAGATAAGGCACCACGCTGAGATCGCCCCAGCCGAAGCGGTCCCCGTTGAACCATTCCCGCTCCCCCAGATAGCTTTCCAGAACATTGAAGAATGCCTCTGCCTGCTGGCGCGCCTTTGCCTCCATCGCTTCTTTCAGCGCGCCTTCGGCCCGCCGGAAAAAGTTGAGCTCGCCAAGGCCCCAGGTGATCGCCTCAAACTGGGTGTCCATCACGTCTTCAATCATCCGCACACGGGCACGCTCCGCTGCAGACTTCGGCAACATCGCAGGCTCGGGCCACACATCCTCGATATATTCAAGAATGATCGTGCTGTCGAAAATCTCGACATCGCCATGGATAAGCGCTGGCACTTCGCCGCGCGGATTGGCTTTCGCAAACCCGCCCCCCGTCGCGCCCGTACCAATGCCCTCAGGCAGGCGCGCCTCAAACGGCACGCCCTTCTCCCAAAGAGAGATCTTCACCTTCTGCGCATAGGGCGACAGCGGATGCTCATAAACAATCACGTCAGCCATGGGTACGCCTCAGTGCCCGGCCAGACGGCCCATTGGCCGGCCGTCAACAATCTGATCCAGATACTCGCTCATGCCATAGCCAAGCTTGCCATCACAGCGATACTCCGTCATCGCTTCGGTAATGCGCGTGGTCAGCTCCGTGCCATCCGGCGCCGTCCGCCGGTTGCGGAGCGGGATGAGAGAGAGCACTTTTCCGCTGACGGTATATTCCTTTCCGCTCTTGGTACGGATCTTTGCTTCAAGATCGGTCTGGTATTCGTTCTCGTCCCAATTGCTGGAAAGGTCTGCCGCAACGATCTGGTCATAGATGCCATCGCGGAACACCATGCCACTCTGATGCACGCCGCCTTTGCCATCGCCCATAACATTGAACATCATGCCGAAATCCGGCCCGAAATTCATCGGGCACCAGCGATACCATTCAATCGCCTGCCAGTGGCGCGGCCCCCAGGATTTGTCGCGCAGGCCATAGCCATCAATCTCCAGCCGCTCGCCGCCACACTCGATATAGCCCTTGGCGCCGCAATGCTGCTCGTAATGGGCCTTGGCGAAAGATTTCTCAGGATCAATCTCGATCGGCGAACCATCGGCCTTCACCGTCTCCCCGCCATACATCGGCGAGAGGCCGGTATAGGTCATCTCCATCTTGCAGGGCAGGCGCGGATTGTTGCGGAAAGCCACCTTCGGATCGGCCATCTGGCCCGGCTCCTTCAGCACCAGCAACTCACCGGAATAAGTCACCTTCAGTGTCTTGAACGGCTCCACCACATCAATGCGCAGGCCACCGGCGTTCATCTGTGAATTGTCACTGATCTCCGGCCGCGCAAACATGAAACCAACCCGGCCATCGGGGAAGTAAACGCACATCGACATTTCAGCGTAACGCTGGTTGGGCCGGTTGCCGAGGCGGAACCACGCGCCCGCGCGTTTACCCGCATCGAACACGTTGAAATACATGCTTTCATTATAATTTTCTGCGTCGCCCGGATCGTGCGTGAACTCGTCTTCCGGCGCTAGGCGCGTCTTGAAGCCCTCGGCTGCTTCGGCCATGGCAAACTCCCCTGATGTTCAGTTATCAGAGGAACCTGCCATGCGTTTCACGCGAGACAAGCCTGTCCTCGCGTCAGACCGGTGCGCCTCCGGAACAGCCCTTATGCCTGCCGCCGGGTCAGCGCGCCAATGAAGGAATGCCGGTCGCCAGGAAAAGTCTGCCACACATGCGTCACCGGCACGCCATTGAGCCAGGTCCGCCGCTCCAGCATCAGGCAGGGCGTCCCCTCTGAAATCTCCAGATGCGCGGCGATACCCACGTCGGCGCCCACCGCAAAAATCCTGTGCTCCGCCTGCGACCAGGGCACATGCCCCAGCAGCCAGGTGCCCGGCGGCGTCCCGGCAAAATCCTCGTGCTCAATCTCCGGCACAGCGGCGAGGCTCACAAGCCGCCGCTCATGGCCGAAGGGCTGCCCGTCGGCCCGGTGAATGCCGCGCAGCTCTATCAGCCGCCCGCCTTTGCCTGCCAGCGCCCCCTCTTCCGGCCCCTTGGCCGTGCGGACTGACCGGTGCAGCAGCTCATAACCATAGGTGTGCCCCTTCCGCTCCAGGTCGAGGCGGATGTCAGGAATGTCCAGAATGGTGGAATCGCTCGGGGGGTGCGCCACGAACGAGCCCGCCCGCTTGCGCCGCACGATCAGTCCCCGGCTCGCCAGTTCGCTAACCGCTTTGTTCACCGTCATGCGCGAACAGTCATAGATTTCCATCAGCTCGCGCTCGAGCGGGATGCGGTCATCCGGCTTCAAGCCCCCGGAAAGGATCTGACGCTCAATGTCGAGCCGTATGCGCTCGCTGACGGAAAGTGTGTCGTTGCTGTCTGCCATTTGAAACGCTTTGAAACAGGATGAAACAGAATGAAACGGAATAGTCACGAAATGAGCGCCTCAAGAACAGCCCTGTAACGCGCCTCGATTCCGGCCCGGTGAATATGTTGTCCCCCTTTTACAGTGTGCCGCCCGCGCCGCCACACATCTGAAACCACATTGCTTTTTCCTCGGAACACCCAGGCATCCAACAGCCGGTCTCCCCCAATCGCCGCCTCAGGCAGGTCCGCCTCACTGAGCGCCACCAGATCGGCCGGATTCCCAGGCGCCAATCCCACAGGGATCCCCGCCGCCCGCCCCCCGCCGGCTAGCGCACCCTCAAACAACGCCCGCCCCGTCGAAGCATAACCTTCGCCCGCCATCACGTTGCGGGATAACGTCTTGAATCGCTGTGAATATTCCAGCATGCGAAGTTCATCGCTGGCGCTGATAGAAACGTTGGAATCAGTGCCCACGCCATAGTGTCCGCCATAGGAAATATAGGCGCGGGCATCGAAAATTCCGTCGCCCAAATTCGCCTCGGTCACAGGGCAAAGTCCCGCCACTGCCCCGCTTTTCGCTATCCGGTGGAGTTCCCGGTCATCCGTATGCGTTGCATGCACAAGGCACCAGCGGCCGTCCACTGGCGCGTTGTGCAGCAGCCAGTCCACAGGCCGCGCGCCAGACCAAGCCAGACAATCCTGAACTTCCTTCACCTGCTCGGCAATATGAATGTGGATCGGCCCGCCCTTATCCAACAAAATCAGTTCGCCAAGCTCGTCCGGTGTGACAGCCCTGAGGCTATGCGGCGCAATCCCCAGCACAAAATCTGTCTGATTTGCAGTATGTTGTCCCACCGCCTCCAGCAGCCGCGCAAAGCTTCCGGCATCATTGCCAAAGCGTTTCTGTTCCTCTGCCAGCGGCTGCCCGCCAAAGCCGGCATGGGCATAAAACACCGGCAGCAGTGTCAGCCCCATGCCTGCATCATCTGCAGCACGTATCACCTGCCCGGCCATCTCCGCAGGGTCGTCATAGCGCCCCCCATCCGGGGCGTTGTGAAGATAGTGAAACTCGCAGACGCGCGTGAACCCCGCCTCCAGCATCTCGGCATAGGCCATTGCCGTTATGGCGTGGATATCCTCCGGCCTAATCCGGCTGGCAAACTGATAAAGTAAACTCCGCCAGGACCAGAAACTGTCCTGAGAATTTCCACGAACTTCCGTCAGACCCGACATTGCCCTCTGAAAGGCGTGGGAATGCAGGTTGGGCAGCCCTGGTAGCACCGTCCGTCCCCGAACACCTCCTGAAGGAGGCATAACACCTGTAGATATTTCCTCGATCGTCCCATCTGAAATCGTGATTTCGACCCCGCTCGCCCAGCCTGACGGCAAGAGCCCATGTTCAAACCAGAGACGTTCTGAAGTTTTCCCCGCCACTGGACATCCCTCCGACTCTTCTATTATGTCTATACATATTAAAAGAAGACCAGCCCAGACACAACCGGGAGCGGAGGATGCCGAAAAAGCGTATCTGGACGAATGCGCGCCTCGCCACGATGTCGCCTCGTCTCCCTGGCCTCGGCATCGTCGAAAGGGGCACACTCATCGCTGAGGGCGAGCGGATCGCTTATGCTGGCCCCACAGATCAGGCGCCCCCGGCAGACGGACACGAAGTCATTGATTGCGAAGGCCGCTGGATGCTTCCCGGCCTCATTGATTGCCACACGCATCTGGTCTGGGCAGGCAGCCGCGCGCACGAGTTCGAACTGCGTCTCGCCGGCGCCAGCTATGAGGAAATCGCCCGTGCTGGCGGAGGCATTCGCTCTACCGTCGCTGCGGTTCGGGCCGCAAGTGAAGATCAGCTCGTCGCCGAAAGCCTGCCCCGGCTTGATGCGCTGATCGCTGAAGGGGTCACCACAGTCGAAATCAAATCCGGCTACGGATTGAGTGTAGAGCATGAACTGAAACAGCTTCGCGCCGCCCGCGCACTTGGCAAGGCCCGCCCGGTTGACATTGAAACCACCCTCCTCGCCGCCCATGCTCTGCCGCCAGGATATGAAGGTCGCGCCGATGCCTATATTGACCTTGTCTGTAACGAAATCATCCCGGCTGCAGCAAAAGCAGGCGTCGCCAGCGCGGTTGACGCCTTTTGCGAAACCATCGGCTTCACACCGCAGCAGACAGACCGCGTACTGACCGCTGCCCGCCAGCATGGCCTCGCGGTAAAGCTCCACGCCGACCAACTCTCAAACCTGCAGGGCGGCGCGCTCGCCGCCCGCCATAATGCACTGTCTGCGGATCATCTGGAGTATCTTGATGAAGCTGGTGTCGCCGCCATGGCCGCTTCCGGAACGGTCGCCGTCATGTTGCCCGGCGCCTATTATTTCTTGCGCGACACCCAGGCCCCGCCGCTCGACGCCTTCCGCAAGGCAGGCGTTTCCCTTGCAATCTCAACAGACTGCAACCCCGGCACATCCCCGCTCACCTCCCTCCTCCTCGCCATGAACATGGGGGCTACCCTGTTCCGCATGACGGTCGAAGAGTGCCTGCTCGGTGCCACCCGCCATGCTGCCCGCGCGCTCGGCTTGCAGGAAGAGGTTGGCACCCTCGAAGCCGGCAAACTCTGCAATCTGAGCATCTGGGACATTGATCGCCCGGCAGAACTCGTCAGCAATATGGGCCTCAACCGGCGCCACACCCGCATCTGGAGAGGCCAATGAGCGATATCACTCTGATACCCGGCGCCGTGCCGCTCCGCGATTGGCGCGCCGTGTGGCTTGGCGCCGCCCCCCGCCTCTCGGCTGAATGCCGGGATGCTGTCGCGGCCAGCGCCGCCGCCGTCGCGCGCATTTTTGCCCAGGGCAGGCCTGTCTACGGCATCAATACCGGCTTTGGAAAACTCGCCACCGTCCGCATTCCGGATGACCAGCTTGAAACCCTTCAGCGCAATATCGTCCTCTCTCACGCCGCCGGCGTGGGCGACCCGGCCCCAGCTGGTATCGTCCGCCTGATGATGGCCCTCAAGATGACCAATCTGGGCCGCGGCGCCTCCGGCGTGCGCCCGGAAACCATCTCCGTGATGGAGGCCATGCTCGCAGCTGACCTGCTGCCCCTCATTCCCTCGCAGGGTTCAGTCGGCGCCTCGGGAGACCTTGCCCCGCTCGCCCACATGGCGTGCGCCATGATCGGCGTCGGCGATGTATTGTTGCGCGGCGAACGGATTAACGCGGAAACCGGTTTCGCCAAAGCTGGCCTTGTGCCTCTGCCCGCCCTCGCTGCAAAGGAAGGTCTTGCCCTCCTCAATGGCACTCAGTTCTCCACCGCCTGCGCGCTCGCTGGCCTCTTTGAGGCGGAGCGTATCCTGCAATCGTCTCTGGTCACCGGCGCCCTCTCCACCGAAGCGGCCAAGGGATCTGACGCGCCCTTCGATGATCGCATCCACCGGCTGCGCGGCCACAAAGGCCAGATCGACTGCGCCGCCACATTGCGGGCGCTCATGGCTGGCTCCGCCATCCGCGCCTCACATCTGGAGAACGACACGCGCGTTCAGGACCCTTACTGTATCCGCTGCCAGCCCCAGGTTGCCGGAGCCGTGCTCACCCTGCTGCGCCAGGCAGCTAACACGCTGCAAACAGAGGCCAACGGCGTTTCCGACAATCCACTGATCTTTCCGGAGACGGACGAAGCGCTCTCTGGCGGAAACTTCCACGCCGAGCCCGTCGCCTTCGCTGCCGACATGATTGCCATGGCGCTCTGCGAAGTCGGCTCCATCGCGGAGCGCCGCATCGCCATGCTGGTGGATCCCGCCCTCTCCGGCGTTCCGGCCTTCCTCACGCCTCAGCCCGGCCTCAACTCCGGTTTCATGATCCCGCAGGTCACCGCTGCCGCCCTCGTCTCAGAGAACAAGCAGATGGCCTATCCCGCCAGCGTCGATTCCATCCCCACTTCCGCCAATCAGGAAGACCATGTGTCCATGGCCGCCCATGGCGCCCGCCGCCTGCTGAAGATGGCGAAGAATGTGGACTATGTGCTCGGTATTGAACTCATCGCTGCTGCACAGGCTTGTGATTTCCATGCGCCGCTCAAGTCCAGCATCGCGCTTGAATCCCTGCGCGCCCTCGTCCGCTCCAGAGTGCCTCCGCTGGATCATGATCGCCTCATGCATCCGGATATCGAGGCCGCCACCACTCTCATCCGCACCGGCGCTGCCCTGCGCAGTGTAAAGATGGAACTGCCCTCGCTGGAGGCTGATGCATGACCGGCTGGCTCACCATCAGAGAGGGCACACGTCCCCTCATCGTCACTTTCCCGCATACCGGCACATCCCTGCCGGATACCATTGCCAGCCATTTCGTCTCCCCGGAACGCGCCCGGCGCGACACGGATTGGTGGATAGATCAGCTCTATGCCTTCGCAGCTGAAATGGGCGCCACCCTCATTCACACCGCCATCTCCCGCTCCGTGATTGATGTGAACCGTGATCCCTCGGGCGCCTCGCTCTATCCCGGCCAAAACACCACGACCCTCTGTCCCCTGACGACATTTGACGGCGCTCCGCTCTACAAGTCTGGCCAGGAACCGAATGACGCAGACATCTCCCGTCGCCGCGCCGCCTTCCACACTCCCTATCACCACGCAATAGAAGACCAGATCGCCCGCCTTCGCGCCGCTCATGGCAGGGTCGTCCTCTATGACGCCCACTCGATCCGCTCACAGATCCCGGATCTGTTTGAAGGCCTTCTGCCGGTGTTCAATGTCGGCACCAATTATCAAACCACCTGCGCGCCCGCCCTCGCCGAAAAGGTAACAGCTATCTGCGCTGCTTCAGGTGAGACCACCGTACTTGACGGCCGGTTCCGGGGTGGCTGGACTGTCCGTCATCATGGGGCGCCTGCCAGTGGCGTCCATGCCATCCAGATGGAACTCTCCTGCCGCGGCTATCTGCGCGAACCCATCGGCGCAGTCACTGACGCTGATTGGCCCGTTCCCTTCGACGCCGATTTTGCCGCCCCGATGACCGATACCCTGCGCAAGGTGCTCGCCGCCTGCCTCGCCTTTGCCGAAATGCCCTGAGGAGCAACACCATGCCCTATCCCGCCAATATCCGCGAAATCCGCGCGCCTCGGGGCACGAAGCTCAACGCGAGAAGCTGGCTCACCGAAGCGCCCCTCAGGATGCTGATGAACAATCTTGATCCCGACGTGGCCGAGCGCCCGGATGATCTTGTCGTCTATGGTGGCATCGGCCGCGCCGCCCGCAATTGGGACGCCTATGAGGCAATTGTCACCACACTGAAACGCCTCAAGGAGGATGAAACCCTCCTCATTCAATCCGGAAAGCCTGTTGGGGTTTTCCGCACGCATGCCGATGCGCCGCGGGTTCTCCTGGCAAACTCGAACCTGGTTCCCAAATGGGCCAACTGGGACCATTTCAACGAACTCGACCGCAAGGGCCTGATGATGTACGGCCAGATGACGGCCGGCAGCTGGATCTATATCGGCGCGCAAGGAATTGTTCAGGGAACGTATGAAACCTTCGCTGAGATGGGCCGTCAACACTATGGCGGAAAGCTGAAGGGAAAATGGCTGCTCACGGCCGGGCTTGGCGGCATGGGCGGCGCCCAGCCCCTGGCCTCAGTCTTCGCAGGCGCCTCGTGCCTTGCCATAGAATGCCAGCTTTCCAGTATCGAAATGCGCCTGCGCACCGGCTATCTCGATGCGTGGACGGATAACCTTGAGAAAGCGCTCGCCATGATTGACGAGAGCTGCGCCGCGGGAACCCCGAAATCCATCGGCCTTCTGGGCAATGCGTGCGAGATTCTCCCGAAAATTCTGGAGCTTGGCCGCCTGCCAGACCTACTGACCGACCAGACCTCCGCCCATGATCCAATCAACGGATATCTGCCCGAAGGCTGGACCGTAGAAGATTGGAAGTCCCGCCGCGTCACTGATCCCAAAGCCGTGGAAAAGGCCGCCCGCGCCTCGATGGCTAAACATGTTGGTGCGATGCTGGAGTTCCAGAAGCGCGGGGTGCCAACGGTAGATTATGGAAATAACATCCGCCAGGTCGCGTTCGATGAGGGCGTTGCCAACGCTTTCGATTTCCCCGGCTTTGTGCCCGCCTATATACGCCCGCTCTTCTGCCGGGGCGTTGGCCCCTTCCGCTGGGCGGCGCTATCGGGCGACCCGGAAGACATCTACAAAACGGATCAAAAGGTAAAAGAGCTGATCCCCGGCAATCCCCATCTGCACACCTGGCTAGACATGGCCCGTGAACGGATCAAGTTTCAGGGCCTGCCCGCGCGCATCTGCTGGGTGGGCCTCGGAGATCGCCACCGGCTCGGTCTCGCCTTCAATGAAATGGTGGCGAGCGGAGAACTGAAGGCGCCCGTCGTAATCGGACGGGACCACCTCGACTCCGGTTCAGTCGCGTCCCCCAATCGCGAGACCGAAGCAATGAAGGATGGCTCCGATGCTGTCTCTGACTGGCCGCTCCTGAACGCTCTGCTGAACTGCGCGTCTGGCGCAACCTGGGTATCTCTGCACCATGGGGGCGGCGTCGGTATGGGCTATTCCCAGCACGCCGGCATGGTCATCTGCTGTGACGGAACCGATGCCGCTGCCCGGCGCATAGAGCGTGTCCTATGGAATGATCCCGCCACGGGCGTCATGCGCCACGCAGATGCAGGTTATGACATTGCGATACAGTGCGCCCGCGACAACGGACTGGACCTGCCCAGCCTTGGTGACTGAGCAGGCCGTCCGGTCTTAACCGGGATTTCCCGCATAAATCAGCGGTTCAGTCTCAAATCCAAGGTCTTCCGCTTTCTTCAGGATACGGTCGAGTGTTGCCTGCGGCGGTTGAGGATTACGCGCCAGGATCCAGAGATACTTTCCGCTCGGCGCGCCGACGAGGACCGCCGAATAGTCCGGCTCCAGATGAAGCACCCAATAATCGCCTTCTGCAAATGGAACCCAGGACGGCGCGAACTTCACCTTCAGTTTTGCGCCGTTCGAGCCATCGACGACACGCGCCTTTCCTTCGGCCACATCCTTCTCGCCGTCTTCCTTGGTGCAGGTATTGGTAACGGAGATCTTTCCATCCGGCAGCTGAGCATACTCGGCTTCAGCCGTCACACAGCCGCGCTCAAACCAGTTGGGATAGCGCGCGATCTCGTGCCATTTGCCAGCATAGCGATCAAGATCAACCGAAGCCACAGTCTGCAGCTCTGCAGTCGATTTGCGATAGTCGGGCTGAGACATGCATGCCCCAAGCGCCAGCGCAGAAAGCGGCAACAGCGCATACCTGAACTTCATTTGCGTCTCCATTCCTGTCGGAAAACCTGGGCATAGGGCGGGCGGCCGCCCGTCACTGGAACGTATAACTTATAAACACGCCAAAGGTTGCCTGATCTTCATCTCCGCGTAGCTGCACGAGAGGCCCATCGGCTGCGTCTCCAGCCAATCTATCATATCCAGCAAGAAACACAGCGCTCCAAGTGCCATCGCGGGTCAACGGCAGAATAGCGGTGGCGCCCGCGCCGTAGGAGTAAAGACCGCCCCCAGCCTCATATTCTGGCAGGCCGGAAGCGATCGCCTGCGCAGGCGTCACGCCAAAATAGGTCGAGGTATACTGATCATCCGTCAGCCGCAGGCGCGGCCCAACAGACCAGATCAATGGTGGCCCAAGCATGGTTGAAACACCGCTCCAGCGCGCGCCGAGATCGGCCACAAGTCCATCATGGCCGCTCACCGCCTGGCGAAGTTCGGCGCCGAGCTTCAGGCTCGCAAGATCATAATCCACAAACCCGCCCAGTTCGATGCTGGTATCGACATCACCAAGCCCGCGAAGGTCATCGGTCTCACCGCCTGTAATCGCAAATGTCTGATCGCCGCTCTCGTCGCGGGAAAACCGGACGCGCGCGATCGGCCCCGCGCGCAGGCGGTCGTTGTTGATCGCGTTGTAGCCCACCCCTTCCTGCACAGAGGCAAAGAAACGGTCGCCATACTTCAACTGAACATTTGGCAGGATGCTGAGGCTGTAATCGTCATCGCCTTCATAAGAAGGCGAGTAGAGCGCGCCGGTGCCTACAGTGAGCGCCCAACCGTCATTGGCCGGCTGGCCCTGCGCGGCAGAGATGCCGGCGAACGCCGATGCGGCAATGCTGGATATCAGAATACGAGCCAAGGGAACCTCCGGATTTGGCTCGCTTTACGAGGGCCGGAAGCGACTGGATCAGCAGGATACACAGCTTTCGGATGTGCTGGGCATCACATTCGAAACGCTTACTTCGCAATACCGCGAAGCACAGTCTCGGCCGCAAAGGCCGCATACTCACGGGCCAGTTCCTGACCCACCTTCTTTTCACCAATCATCTCGCGCAGCGTGATGCGCGTAGAGAAAATATACTGGCAGGCGCCATTGATGAGGAAGTAGACGTATTTGTAATCGACCTGCCGGAACTGCCCGGCGGCGATGCCCGCCGTCACGATCTGCTTCTGCGCCTCGATCAGCGGCATCAGAAAGCTGGACCAGATTTGCCGCGTCGCTTCCGCTTCAGGATCATCCAGAAAATGTTCCAGCAGGCGATTGAGATAGGGAAAGCGCGAATAGGTGCGGATGATCCCCTGAATGTGGATGCGCAGCTTGGCGGCCGGATCAAGGTTCATCGCCATCAGCTCGGTGAGCTGTTTGATTGACTGGGCGGTGTCGCGCTGGGCCAGCGCCAGGAGAAGACCATCCTTCGACCCGAAATGATATTTGACCAGCGGCGCAGTCACGCCGGCCCGCTTGGCAATCTGATGGAGGGACACGTCAATTGAACCGACTTCAGACATCAGCTCGCCGGCCGCTTCGAGCAGCATTTCGCGGCCTGAACGTTCCGTAACGGCATCCACCAATTCAATGTTCTCCGGTGTGCCCGTCATCTACTTTCACCCCTCATTCAGCGGCCCTTGATGAACGAAAAGGCCAGGAGGCGCAAGCATTGGGCCCGTCCTGACAAAGCGCGCGCCGGTAAACCGCTTGGGGCTGGAAATCATTCCGCCTGCGGCAGAAGCGGCCACCCGCGGATACGCATATACCCGTGTTGACAGCAGGCGGGCGCCAAACGACCCTGCGCCAAAATCCAAAGGGAGTCGCGAAAAATGGCGGGCCATATTCTGAAATTGCAGGCGGTTGGTGTCGCCGCAGTCCTTGCTGGTCTCGCGCTCCTCGCAGGTTGCTCGCGGGAGCCAACGGAAGCGCCCGCCCAAACCGACGCGGCTGCCACGATGCCCGGGCGCCAGATCGCAGAAAACCTCTGCGCCGGGTGCCATGCCATCGGCCTTGAAGGGGAAAGCCCGCATGCCGATGCTCCGCCCTTCCGGACGCTGTCAGAACGATACCCCGTCCGCCTTCTGGAAGAAGCGCTCGCCGAAGGCATTGCCGTTGGCCATGAAGATATGCCGGAGTTTCAGCTGGAGGCCGATCAGGTGGAACAGCTGATCCAGTATCTGGAATCAATCCAGGAGAAGTAACGGATCGTCCGGCAGGTACGGCTTCCGCACCTGCCAGACTCTCTTGCGTGCCATTCCCCCACGGCAGTTCGTTATCCGGCCTTGAAGCTCCACCGGATCACCAGTTCCCCATCCTCGCCCGCTGTCGGATCCAGCGTGCGCGTGTTGTTCGATGCGCCTTTGATCTGGACAATCTCGCGGCCCGATTTGCCAATCAGACTGCCTGTCAGTGGCACGGTAATTGGCTTGGTCACATCCTTATAGTCCGGAAACCCGATCTGCTTCTTCTCGGTGCCGTTCTTTGTTTCCGGATCGTCCGAAATAATCTGCTCATCGAAGGCCAGCACCATCATTGGAACTGGCAGTTGCAGGATCATGGTCTTGCCTAAGCTGTCCACCTCTAGCATCGAGGCCCCGGCAACCCGCTTGTCGGTCGGTTTCATGTCCGGTGGCAACGGGATCTGTCCTTTGCCCGTCCGCTCAACCGTTGTCGTGCAACGCTGACCGGGCCGCTCGACACAAATCGGATCCGCGTCGACATATTTGAACTTCTCGGCAATTTCGTAAAAGCCAGTCTGGCGGCCCGTGGCTGACCACATCTGATAGCGGTTCGGCCCCTGCTGGGCCACGGCGGCAAAGTCGGGCGCGACCTGCTTGCGCTTTTTGTTGATTTCTTCGCTGTTGCCCATGCCGTAGGCGGCCACTTCGCGCTCGAGGCAGGCTTCGTCCTCGCCGCACTTGGCCATCAGCGCCATCACATCATTCATCATCGGCTGCATCGCCCCTGCCGCACGGGTTGCCGCCGCCTGCTTGTTTTCCAGGTCCGCCACCTGCGCCTGCTCCATCTTGTGCAAGGCCGGCAACGTCATGGGACTTTCCGCCTTCAGCGTGGCGGTAACGGTCGCCATCCGGTTGATCGACCAGGTGTTGGTATCATACTTGTCCTTCCGCTCCCCGGCGGAGACATATTCATATTCGACGGTCAGGATGGCCTTTGTGCCTGCCGGAACAATTTCCTGGCTGAGGGCTGGAAGACTGGCCAGCGAGCAGCCGGCCACCAGCATGGCGGTACGCAGGAACTGGAGCATGAGTTGGGCTTCCCTTTTCCGTTTTGGAGTTGGGAAGGATTGCGCTAGCTCCGCTGCGGCGTCTTGGGGGCAGTCTATGGGTTTTGGGATACTGCCTGTAAGGCTGCGCATCTGAGCGGCTGTTACGGGCGCCTGTTTGATGCCCTCATGTCAGAGGGTGTCATGCCGAAACGCCGCCGGAATACATGATTGAACCAGGATATATCCCCGAATCCCGCCATCAGCGCCAACACCGCAATCGTCCGCCCAGAGAGTTTCGGGTCCAGCAGCAAAGTCCGGACATGGTCCAGGCGGGCATGCATCACGTAGTCTGTAAAGCTTGTGCCCTCATCATAAAAAAGCGCGCGAATGTAGGGTACTGACAAGCTGTGGCGCCGGGAGATCCAGTCCAGCGACAGGTCAGGCTCTCCCAGATGCGCCTTCACATCGGCCTTGATGGCCTGACGGCGCGCAGCGCGAACGCCCTGCTGTTTTGCCTGCTCGACCGCATCGCGCCTGGGCCCAAGCAAAAGTGTGGCGAGATCAATGATGTGCGCAGAGAACATCGCTTCCTCCGTTGGCGCAATCGTCTGCTCATCCGTCAGAAGCGTCATCGCATAACCTTGCAGCAGGCGCGCCACTGGCGAAGCCAGTGAATGTGTGGTTAGCAAGCTATCATTTCCCGCCCGCAAGCGCGGCAACAGCACTGCCTTGGGAATGGCAATATTCAGCAGACGGCTGGGCTCTGCAGCAATGGTCACACACCGGCGCTCACGCTGCAAAACGTTTATGTCTCCTGACTGTACCTGGCGCCCCATGCCTTTGGCATCGATCACTCCGGCGCCGGCCTGAGTGATGCTGAGATAGAGCGTGCCATCCTCATCTGGATTTGTCGTTATCCGGACTGCGGGGGTTTCCAGCCGCGCAATATGAACATTGGCCACATCCCGAAGCAATATCACCGCCCGAATCGGCGCTTCTTCAAGGAAGTCGATTGCCCCGCTGACATGAGCCCCATAGGCCGCTTCGACGACATCCCGCCGCTGCTCAACAGGCACCTGATCTGTCGAAAACCGTAACAGTGTCATCGGGCAAACACACCTTGAAACGGGATACTGTGCTTATCGGTATGCCAATCCCGGCAAGAAGCAACCCGTATCACCGGCCCGGCGAAATGACTGCTTCAGGGTATGTTTCCGGCACCACCGGAATCCCGGCGGCAAAATCTGCGACCATCTCGTAATAGCCCGGTGCAATGTGAGTGTATTCGCGGGAACCGTCCGGCAGAATGCCAAAGCCCCTCATGCCGTGATCATAGCCGGGATATTCGGCAAGTGTGATCGGGCGGCGTTCATATTGCAGGGTTTTGAGACGAGACCGTGTGTAGGCGGGCGGCGCTTCCCGGTCCGCGCCGGCGAGTATCCACAGAACAGGCACGCTCACCTGGCGCAGAACAGGCTCTCCCTCATGCCGCCAGCTTGTCCCAACAGAACGCAAGGGACCGGCAACCCTGAGGGCGACTTCCGGATATTGCAGGATTTCTCCTGTGAACTCGCCCCGAACATAGCTGTACCAAGGCTCGTCCTTGTAGGTTTTCTTCAGGTTTTCCAATTCTGCAAAGCCCGATTTGAAGTCAGACGCCATCACTACACCGGCTGCGTCAGCAAGCATACCGGCAGCCATCTGCGCTTCGGGGCCAAAGCCGGCGTCTGCAACATCCTGAATGGATTGCGCGCGATTTTCCGCCAGCGGACTTTCCAGCATGCCGTAGGAGACGATCACAAAATCCGGCTTCACCGACAAGGCTGCCATCGGCGCCACCCAGCCACCCTGGCTGGCGCCGTGAAGGCCAAGCCGCCCCAGCCGCTGGCCTGCCAGACGGCGTGCTTCTGCCGCCGCGAACGCCGCGTCCGTAGCGAGTAGGCTGAAATCCTGGGTGTAGTCCCCTTTGGAGGCGCCGGTGCCACGCTTGTCATAGATGAAGACGCCAACGCCCTGCAGTGGCAGAAGATGCTGAAAACTGTCATGGGCGAGCGCCGAATACCGCTCCGATCCATGGACCTGCACCACCACCGGAACGGGACCGTCCCCGGCCGGCAGGACCAGACGCCCGGCAAGCTTTGTACCCTTGGCGCCAGTGAAGACAGTCTCCTGAACCACCACCTCAACCGGAGTGGCTGACGTGCCTTCGAAATGGGTGAGACCGCCCTCACAGGTGAACTCGATCTGCCGATGCTCAAGCCGGTCCGTCCAGCCTGAATAGGCGTTCCAGGTTCCTTTCTCGAAGACGAAACGCCCTGTCTGCCCATCCAGCGCGCGCCAGCGCAGACCTTGCTCTGCCGGTGTGACGGCGACACCGCCACTTCCCTCGAGGCGCCAGCTGCCCCCGCAGGCGGGATCACCCGCAACAGGGCCAGCGGCCAATCCGGGCATGGAAGGCATGGCCAGAAGCGCAGGCATGTCCGGCAAGCTCGGCATCTGGCTGGTGCAGGAAGCCAGCAGGATGGCCAGGAGTGGCGCCAGGAATTTGCCGCGCTGTTTCATGCCCCGAATCCCTTTGGTTGCTACGACCCCTGCGCGCAGCAATGACGCCCCTTGCCGGCAAACACAATGATCTGACGGGGGCCGGAATATTAGGGCTTGATTGCCTTAGCGTTATGTCTCGCTCAATTGTGGCTTGTGGCAGATGAGGGCGGCCAACGCCCCGCGCAAAAGCCACGACAGGGAGGAACAATCCGGCAGGTTTTTGCCGGTCAAAGGCCATGGAAGGCGATTCACACCCCTTTGCCGCAGAGACGGAACTGACCCCGCGCCAGCGCGCGGCGGCGTTTGTCCGGTCGCGGCGGGGGCGGATGCTTATTGCGGGCACAGCGGCCCTGATCCTGCTGGTGCTTGGCATCCGCTTCCTGATGGACCGGGGCGCCTATGTCTCCACTTCCGACGCCCGTGTCGCTGCCGAGATGATTGCCGTTTCCACGGATATTTCCGGACGCATCACCAGTGTTCAGGTGAAGGAAGGCGACCGGGTGTCTGCGGGGGATATCCTCTACACCATTGATGACCGCGAAGCCGTCTTCACGCTGGCACAGCTGGAGGCGGAGGCAACCCGGCTGCGCGCCGAAATGGCCCGCGAGGAGACGCGCGTCGGCCTTGCCACCTCCAAGGCAGGCAGCGAGGTTGCCGCGCGGCGGGCGGGCACCGTATCAGCAGTTGCCAGTGTTGAGGCGGCCCGCTCCAATCTGGAAATTGCCCAGCGGGACTATGATCGCACCAAGGATCTGTTCGACCGGGGGCTGATGCCGCAGTCCAATCTCGACCAGGCAAAGAATGTGCTCGACACGCGCGCTCAGGCCCTGCGGCGAGCGCAGGCGGAGCAGGAAACCGCCGCGGCCGACCACCGCACCGCCAGCATCGCCGGCCAGGAAGTACGCCTCATCGACTATGAGCTGACCGTGCTGCGTGCGGCGCTGGATCAGGCCGAAGCGCGGGTTGACGCGCAGAAGGTGGTGGTGGAGCAGCACACCATCCGCAGCCCGATAGACGGGGTGGTGGACGAGTTGTTCTTCGACAATGGCGAGCATTCCCTGCGCGGCTACCGGATGGCCTTGCTGCATGATCCCGATGCGGTCTGGGTATCGGCCAATATCAAGGAGACCGATATCCGGCATGTGCGCCCGTCTGCGCCCGTTCAGGTGCGCGCTGACAGCGACCCGTCGCATCCGATTGCAGGCCGGGTAACCCGCGTGCATGACGCAACCGTTGGCGAAGCCGCCATGATGCCCAATCCCAACGCAAATGGCGTGTTCACCAAGATCACCCAGCGCATAAGGGTGCGGATAGACCTGGAGCCGACACAGGTGGAGCTGCGCCCAGGCACCATGGTGCGGGTGCGTATCCGCAAGACAGACGCAGGCACAGGGGCAATCGGAGAAACGGCGTGACGATGGCGCCCGGCATTCTGCCTGCTGGCAGGCCCGGCCCTGAACGCAGCCCCGCGCCTATCGACATTCCCGCCATGGCGGGACCGTCGGTGCGGGCGCAGTTTGAGCGGTTTGGCGGCATCTATCGCTGGATCCTGCTGTTCACGATGCTGACGGGCTCGATGGCGACCATGCTGGCAGCCACAACGATCAACGTCGCCCTGCCCGCGATCATCGGCGCCTTCGGCCTGGGACAGGATCAGGCGCAGTGGATGTCGACGGCGTTTCTGGCGTCTTCCACAATCGCCATGCTGGCGAATGCCTGGGCGATGGCAACATTCGGGCCGAGGGCCACCTATACCTTCGGCATGATTGTGTTCGTGATCGGATCTTTGCTCGGCGCGGTGAGCGGCACGCTGGAGCTGCTGATCCTGTCGCGGGGCCTTCAGGGCATATCGGCAGGCCTGTTGCAGCCTATGTCCATGTTCCTGATCTTCCAGACCTTTCCCGACAACAAGCGCGGCACGGCGATGGGCGTGTTCTCCATCGGCGTGGTGCTGGCGCCCGCCTTTGGTCCGGCGCTGGGGGGCATTGCGGTGGACCTTGCGAGTTGGCGGCTGGTCTTCGTGGCGACATTGCCGCTGGCCCTGATTGCCATGGGCATAGCGCCCTTCCTGATGCCGAAGGGCGACCGCAACCCCAACATGCCGCGCCCGCCGCTCGACTGGCAGGGCCTCAGCCTGCTGGCGATTGCCGTGATCGGACTTCTGGCCGCCTTTGCCGGCGGCAACCGGGATGGCTGGGATTCGGACAAGACCCTGCTGCGCTTTGGTATCGGCATTGTGGCAGGCATCCTGTTTTTCCTGTGGGAGCGCGGGCATCCGTTTCCGGCTCTGAACCCGAAGATTTTCACTTATCGCCAGTTCTGGTCGGCCGGCCTCATCATCTCCGCTACAGGTATCGCGATCTATGGATCGACCTATCTCATCCCTCTGTTTGTGCAGATGGTGCAGGGCTATTCGCCGACAGCGGCGGGCGTGATGATGATCCCGGCGGGGATTGCCATGATGATCGGCTTTCCGATTGCCGGCCGGCTGACAGACAGAATGGATGCGCGGTGGCTGCTGGGCTTTGGCATTGTCAGCTTTGCCACCTCCGCCTGGCTGCTGTCGCATGTCTCGGCAATGACACCCTATTGGGTTCTGGTGGGGTGGATTGTGCTGAGCCGGATCGGGATCAGCTTCTGCATGCCCCCTTCCAACACGACGGCAGCGCGGGCTGTGCCGCCGCATCTGCTGGCGTCTGCGGCGGGGGGCGTATCGTTCCTGATGCAGGTGGGCGGGGCGTTTGGGGTGAACATTCTGGCGATCGTGCTGCAGCGCCGGACGATCTTTCATGGTGACCATCTCTCAGCCGCGCTGAATGAGACGAATGCCGAGATGATGTATCAGCATGCACTGCAGGCGCAGAGGATGGAGATGTGGGGCATGACGCAGGTGCAGGCGTTTCAGTCTGCGTTCGGCGTGCTCAACCAGAAGGTGGCGGCAGAGGCGCTGGTCTATGCGTTTCGGGATTGTTTTTTCATTATTTTTGTCTGGTTTGTGCTGGTGCTGGGGGCGCTTGCCTTGATGCCGAAGCCAAAGATGGTACAGCCGCCGAGCTAGGCATTTCCAACAGGCGGCAGCATTGGCGGCGACAGACACTCTCGCGCGGGACCGGGCGTTCATTGCGGCCAATACCCGGCTGGCACCGGTCGACGGACTACTGTTGCCGCACCGCAAGCCCTTGGAAACATTGCGGATCTGGCAGGCAGACGAGATCACGCCGATCTGGTCTGCCACCGAGGCCGACCTTGACCGGCAGGGCATTGAGCCGCCCTTCTGGGCCTTTCCCTGGGCAGGGGGACAGGCTGTGGCGCGGCTGATCCTGGAGCGGCCGGAGATCGTGCGGGGCAAGCGCGTGCTGGACATCGCCTGCGGCAGCGGAATGGTGGGCATTGCCGCGGCCGCAGCCGGCGCGAGCGCGGTGTGGGTGAACGACATTGACCCGATCTGCGAGGCGGCGGCGCAGCTGAACGCGGAGGCGAACGGCGTGGCGCTGAGCTGGCGGGCGGGGAACCTGCTGGATAGCACGCCACCGGATGTGGATGTGATCCTGGCGGGAGATATCTTCTATGAAATGACGATGGCAGCGCGGTTTCTGCAGTGGCTGAAACAGGCCGCCGCGCAAGGGATTGCGGCATATGCGGGCGATCCGGGCCGGGCCTATGCGCCAGAGGGCGAGGCCGGGCTGATGGCGGAATACGAAATTGCCACCACGCTGGAGCTGGAAAGCGTCAGGCAGCGGCGCGCCCGCGTCTGGAATATATCCGTATCCTGATCTCAAACCGGCTTTCGTTTCGAGGGCGTCTCCTGTTTTGAGGGTCTGTCTGCAGCCGGGGCGAACTTCATTCTGGCGGTGATGAGAACTTTT
Source organism: Hyphomonas sp. 34-62-18 (assembly GCF_002282565.1). Classification (GTDB taxonomy): domain Bacteria; phylum Pseudomonadota; class Alphaproteobacteria; order Caulobacterales; family Hyphomonadaceae; genus Hyphomonas. The sequence goes on along the minus strand of NZ_NCJT01000007.1, from coordinate 8,968 downwards.
CGGCGCGTGTATAGAGTAGCCTGGTTTGGGGGTGGGGCGGATTGGGGATGGCGCTGTGCGCCGGATTTTGGGGGACAGGCGGCCCGGCAATAGCGACGGCGGCAGGAAAGACTGTTGGATAGGGATTGCGCCTCTCCCACCAAAAAGCGTGGACAGGCGGCGCGCTATCCCTGTCCGGGGACGTACATTCCGTCTCAGATCGCGTGCATTCCGTTTCATCCCGTTTCAATTCGTTTCATTCTGTTTCACTTCGTTGCAGATCGCGTCACATGCGCGCCCATTCTGATGCAGTTTTGAGCAGGGCTGCCGAGGGCCGAGGCAACGCGCTGGGGGGCCTCAGGACGCGACCTCCAGACAAACGGAAACGTTCGGGCAGTCTTGTGGCGCTCCTTTCATAGTTCTCTCCCCCGCCGGAGGGGAGACGCACCCGGGCGGGCGTCACCTCTGGTTTCCTGCAGCGGCGCCCAGGCGCGAAGGCAGCGAAGGATGGCGGGAGGCGGCGGCTGTGGTGAAAGCGGCCGGTTGTTATTGGATATTCATCCAACAAGTGAGCGCGCAGCGACAATTCCCACCCACCCAATGGGCCAACTTTACGGCGCAGACTGGCGACATGCGTGGCGCCCGCGCAACAGCCAGAAAGCCGTAACTTTTTAATATTTTCAACGCATTAGTTTCGCAAAACCTTGATTTGAACGGCCCTGAGGCGCTCGTTAATGACCCGGCAACCGGCGCTCCTCCCGCGCCGTGTAACCGGGGTCTGACATGAAACTTCGCATCCTTTCCGCCACTGCCGTTGCCGCGCTCAGCGTCTCCGGCCAGCTTTCCGCCTTTGCCGAAACACCCGACGCAGAAGACTCGCGCCGCCTGGAAGTCGTGACCGTGACGACCCAGAAGACCGAGCAGTCTCTGATCGATGTTCCGATCAACATCTCCGTGACCAACCAGGACCTGATCGACAAGCTGGGCGGGGACGACATTGAAGACCTCGCCAACTTCATTCCCGGCCTGCAGGTTCAGGCGCAGAGCCTCAACGCGCCGACCTATTCGCTGCGCGGGGTTGTGGCCGATGGCGGCGCGCCGCGCGTGGCCATTTTCCAGAACGGCGTTTCCATCGGCACGCCCGGCTATGCCACCAGCATTGCCATCTATGACATTGAGCGCGTGGAAGTGGTGAAAGGCCCGCAGGCAACCCTGTTCGGCCAGGGCGCCCTGATCGGCGGCATCAACTATATCCAGAACCGCGCCTCCACTGCCGGCAATGAAGGCAAGTTCACGCTGGAAGGCGGCGATTACAGCTTTGTGCGCGGCGAGGGCCATTACAACTTCGCCCTCAGCGACACACTGGCTGTGCGCGTTGCTGGCCAAGTGAAGCGGATGGATGGCTATGTTCCGAACACGGCCAATTCGCCTGACCTGATGGGCCAGGACACGACCGCTGTGCGCGGCGCGATCCATTGGGAGCCTATCCCTGCCCTCACCGCCGATGTGTTCGTGAACTATCAGGACGACGAATCCACCGGCACGCAGTTCACTTCCGGCTTCTTCCCCGTCAACGGGGTGATCGACCCTTACGGCCCGACGGCGATGAATATCAACGCCGACCAGGTGCGCGACAAGCTGGGCAATGACCGCGAGATTTTCGCTGTCACCGCCAACCTGGAATACGCGCTGAACGAGGCCTGGACGCTGACCTCGCTGACCGACTATCGCGACCTGACCTCCAACGAGGCCTGGGATTCAGACGGCGCAGCCTTCAACTTGCTGCAATTCTATCAGGCCCGGGAAGGCGACGCCCTCAGCCAGGAATTCCGCCTCAACTATGACAATGGCGGCAAGCTGACCGGCTTCTTCGGCGCCAACTATTTCGACTATGAAACCCGCGACAGCCTGACCTTCTCAACCGACGAAGCCTATGCGCAATCCCTCTTCCTGCCGCAGATTGCCGGCGGCGCCGGGCTGACCGTGGCCCAGATCCGCGGGCTGCTGATGATGCAGGGCGTTCCGGGCGCCGAGAATGTCGGCAGCTTTGAAACGCCGTTCCAGTATTCCGTACTGGGACTTCTGACCCAGGGCGCCCTCATTCCGCTGAACCCGGCGCATCTGGAACAATCGCGCACCACAGATGCCCGCACGAGCTATGACCTGTTCGGCGATGTCACCTATGACGTCACCGATCGCCTGTCGCTGACGGCGGGCCTGCGCTATACCGTGAACGAACTGGAAGCCTCCAGCGTTGGCGAGCTACTGCGCGGCAATGCGGCACTTGGCGGGACGGCGAATGCCGTGACCTTTGCGCCGGGTTTCCTGATCAACGCAGCGCTGCTGAACAATCCCTACAGCGTATCTGCAGAGCCCGATGGCGCGTTCACCTGGCGTTTCAATGCGGCGTATCGCGTGTCTGACAATGTGAATACCTGGGTTTCCTATGGCCGGGGCCGCCGCCCGGAAGCCATCTCGATTTCGGGCCGTACTTCGTCCGTGGTCGACGCCGAAACGCTGGATAACGTGGAAGCAGGCATGTTTGGCCGCTTCTTCGATGACCGCCTGCAGATGACGACTTCTGTGTATTACGGCCAGTATGAGAATTTCCAGACCAGCCGCTTTGACCCGATCAACGGCGTGTTCGTGGTGGAGAACTCCGGCAACGCGACGCAGTATGGCTTTGAATTTGATGGCCAGGCGCTGCTGACCGACAATATCCGCCTCCTGGGCAGCTATGCCTATAACTTCTCCGAGTATGATGACGAGGACAGCAACGGTAACCCACTGCAGTTTGCCGGCAACCGTTTCCGGATGAGCCCGGAGAACAGCTTCTCGATCGCGGCAGACATCACCCTGCCCTTTGCCGAGCACGGATCATTCTCGATTACGCCGAGCTATATCTGGAAAGGCCAGCAATTCTTCGAGGACGACAACGGCTTCGACTACATTGCCAATGGCAGCGGCGGGTTTACCCGCGTGCGCGAAACCTATCCGGATGGCACGCCTGTGGTTGAAGAGACCGACGCCTATGGCCTGGTGAACCTGCGCGCCGGCTTTGACAGCGCCAGCGAGCGCTGGGGTGTCTATGTTCAGGGCGACAACCTTCTGGACGAGGAATACCTGATCGACGTGGGCAATACCGGCGGCGCTTTTGGCCTGCACACCATCATTCGCGGCAAGCCGCAGATGCTGAAGGCCGGCGCCTACATCAAGTTCTGATCCGGACCGGCAAGGAGATAGGGTTCATGAAATACACTGTAGCCATTGCCGCCCTGCTGCTTTCCGCCTGCGCCCCGGCGCAGGTGGCGAGCACGGGAGAGGCCCCGGTGGCGGCGCCAGAGAAGACTGCCACCTATGCCACCCTGACCGGGGAAAAGCCGATCATCATCGCCCATCGCGGCGCGAGCGGGCTTTATCCGGAACATACAATCCTCGCCTATCAAACGGCCATTGATCAGGGAGCGGATTTCATCGAGCCGGACCTGGTGATGACCAAGGACGGCGTGCTGATTACGCGCCACGATCCTTACCTGTCGGACACGACGAATGTGGCCGATCACCCGGAGTTTGCCGATCGCAAGGTAAAGCGCGTGACGCCGATGGGGGAGAAGGAAGACTGGTGGGTGGACGATTTCACGCTGGCCGAGATCAAGACGCTGAAGGCACGCCAGCAGTTTGCCACGCGCAATATGGAGCTGAACGATCAGCTGGACATCGTGACCTTTGACGAGGTGATGGATCTGGCGCTGCAGGCGGCGGCGGAGGGCAAGACGGTTGGCCTGCATATCGAAGCCAAATGGCCGGGCTATTATTCCTCGGTCGGCCTCGACATGGTGGACCCGATCATTGAGGGCATGAAGGCCAAGGGTCTGAAGGAAGCCGGCATCCCGGTGTTCATCCAGAGCTTCGAGCCGGAATTCCTGGCCGCCTTTGCTGCCAAGAGCGCTCTGCCGACCATCCAGAACATGGTGGGCGAGCCTTACGCCTCTATGATGGGCGTGACCTATGACCTCGAGACGCTGGAGACGGCGGGTGTGGGCGCCGAGAAGTCTTTCATCCTGAAGGAAGACGGCACGACCACGGACTTTGTGGACCGCGCCCATGCGCAGGGCCTTCTCGTGCATGTCTATACCGTGCGCGATGACCAGCCGCTGAAGGGCTATGCCGATGCGCAGGCTGAACTCACGGCGCTGATCGGCGCTGGCGTTGATGGAATCTGGGTGGACTACCCGGAGACGGGGGTCGCAGTACGCGACGCCCACTGACACCGCAGAAGCGGCAAGTTTCCTCCCGAACTTTCGGGGCGTCCTTCGGGGCGCCCCCTTTTTTTGGCCTGAATTCAAGGCGGGAGATCTGGCTCTCGCGAAAACATGAAAATCGCTCAGGAGTTTCCCTTAGGGAGCCGCTTGTCAGAAAAATTAGAACATGTTCCAATTATCTCGAAAATCGGGAGGATTACTCATGGCCGCAGCGGAACTCTCACGGGTGCGCAAGTCTGTGCTGCCCAAGCCGGGCGACACCTGGAGCAGCATCGCAAAGCGGGAACTGCCCGCGATGGAAGAGGCCAAGGCGGTCTCCAGCCTGCAGAGCTGGAACCTGCATGTGTTCATGCGCGCCGTGGGCGCGGCAGGCGGTGTGCGCGGGGACAATCCGATCCTGCCGAGCGATGTGATCTTCATCGAGCCGCCGCAGGCCAAGGCATGAGCCTGGCTGTCATCAGTGAAGTTCAGATCGCGGCCGCCCATGACGGCGACGCGGAACTTCTCGTGACACTGAAATACGACAATGGCGGCACCACCCTCGTCACGCTGGACGAGTATGCCGTGCGGGCGCTGTTTGACGCTTGCGGGACAACGGTGCCGGAAGACCTCATCGGGGCGAGCTGGGAGCATGTCCGCGACGCGCTCATCGCTTCATCACAAAGATATGCCGGCGCATCGGCAACAGGACATTCGGGAGGAATTTGACATGTATGATCTGGTGATCCGGAACGGCACGGTGGTCGATGGTTCGGGCATGCCGTCCTACAAGGCGGATATTGCCGTGAGCGGCAACCGCATCGCCAAGATTGGCCGCGTGGCCGAGAAAGGCCGCGAGGAAGTGGACGCCGCCGGCAAGGTGGTGGCGCCCGGCTTCATTGATCCGCACACACATTTTGACGCCCAGCTCTTGTGGGATGGCTATGCCAAGCCGGCCCTGTCGCATGGCGTCACAACGATAGTTCCTGGCAACTGCTCCCTGTCCCTGGCGCCGCTGAAAGCGGAACACCGCATGAAGCTTGTCGGCATGTTCAACCAGATTGAAGAAATGCCGTACAAAGCCTTCAAAGAAGGCGTCGTCTGGGACTGGGAGACATTTTCCGAATATATCACACGCATCCGCAAGGGGCTGGCCATCAATGTGGCGCCGCTGGTCGGGCATAGCGTGATCCGCCTCTGGGTGATGGGGGACGCCGCGATGGAGCGGACCGCGACGGCCGAGGAAATCGCCGGCATGCAGAGCGTGCTGCGCGAGTGCCTCGATGCCGGCGCGGTTGGCCTCTCCACGAGCTATGTGGACATGGACGAGACGCTGCTGCCGGTGCCGAGCCGGTATGCCGACGCGAGCGAAGTCGACGCGCTTGCCAGCGTTCTGGGCGAGTATGGCCGTATCCTGCAGATCGTGCCGGAATTCTATGATCCGGACCTGACGATTGCGCGCCTCGACCAGCTGGCCGAGATCTCGCTGAAGTATTCCATCCCGACGACCTTCTCGCCGCTGTTCATCAATGCGGACAATGTGGAGGCTGTCGAGCGCGTGATGGCGCGGGTGGACGAGCAGTTTGCGCGCGGGGCCCGCGTTTGGCCGCAGGTGCAGACGCGGCCGATCGACATCAGCTTCAGCTTTGCTGTGCCGAGCCTGATCTTCGTGCGCCTGCCGGGCTGGTACAAGCTGATGCGCTTTGGCACGCCGGAGCAGATCATCGAGGGCTTCACCAATCCGGAAAGCCGCAAGAAGCTGATCGCCGAAGCGACGCCGAATATGGGCCTCTGGTCGTTCCTGACGCTGCGCTTTGCGCAGACCGAGGCCAACCAGAAGTATGTGGGCAAGACGCTGGCGGAGATCGGCCAGATGCGCGGCTGCACACCGCTGGAAGCGATGATCGACCTTTCGGTGGAGGAGAAGCTGGACGCGCATTTCACGGCCGCGAACATGGGCCACAACAATGATGAGCGTGTCAGCGCGATGCTGAAGCATCCGCGTGTGCATATCGGCGCCAGCGATGGCGGCGCGCATATTCTCTCCTTCTCCACCTATGGCGATACGGGATACCTGTTCTCCCACTTCGTCCGCAATCTGAAAGCCATGAGCATCGAGGACGCGGTGAAGAAGGTGACCTCTGACACCGCCGGCATCTGGGGCATTCCGGATCGCGGCCTGATCCAGAAAGGCTATGTGGCCGATCTGGTGGTGTTCGACCCGGCGACGATTGACCGGGGCGAAGAAACCTATGTTCAGGACGTGCCGGGCGACGGGAAGCGCTATGTACGCGACTCGCGCGGCGTGGACACAGTCGTGGTTGGCGGCGGCATCGCCTGGTCTGCGGACACTGGCTATGCCGACAAGGACACGCGCGGCGCGATCCTGCCGGGCGCAGACGCCGACACGCGCCCGCTGGTGGCCGCATGAGCTGGCCGGGCGTTACACAGCGCCGGGTTGCCACCAACGGGATCGAGCTGAACATTGCCGAGGCGGGCGAAGGCCCGCTGGTGCTTCTTCTGCACGGCTTTCCGGAGAGCTGGTATTCCTGGCGGCACCAGTTCGCGCCGATTGCGGCGGCGGGCTATCATGTCGTGGCGCCGGACATGCGGGGTTATGGCAAGAGCGACAAGCCGCCCAATATTACCGACTATGTTCAGACGGAAGTGATCAAGGACATTATGGGCCTGATCCCGGCGCTGGGCTATGAACAGGCGGTTGTGATCGGACATGACTGGGGCGCGCCGACGGCATGGTCCACCGCGCTGTTCCACCCCGACAAGGTGCGTGCCGTAGGCGGACTATCCGTGCCGTTCATGCCGCGCTCGCCCGTGCAGCCGATGCCGATGATGCGGGAGATGTTCAAGGGGCAGTTCTTCTACCAGCTCTATTTCCAGGAGCCGGGCGTAGCCGAGGCCGAATTCGAGAAGGACATGCACACTGCGCTGCGCAAGTTCCTGATCATGGCGGCAGGCGAGACGGACCTGACCAAGCTGACGCCGAAGACCGAACATGACGACCTGCTGACCAGCCTGCCCTATCCGGAAACGCTGCCGAAATGGCTGACAGACGCTGACCTTGATTTCTATGTGTCGGAGTTCAAGGCATCGGGCATGCGCGGGCCGATCAATTATTACCGCAACCATGATCTGCACTGGCGGCTGACCGAAGGCGCGCCGACGGAAATCCATCAGCCTGCGATGTTCATCGCCGGAACAGCAGATGGCGTGGTGATGATGGCGGCAGCGGCCATCGAGGCGATGCCGCATTTCGTCAAGGACCTGCGGATCAACAAGATGATCCCCGGCATTGGCCACTGGACCCAGCAGGAAGCGCCCGAAGAGGTCAACGAGACCATTCTGGAATTCCTTCGCAATATCGACTCCTGACAGGTGGGGGGACGCATGCGTGAAAAAGTGATTGTTATCGGTGCCGGGATCGGCGGTCTGTGTACGGCGCTTATGCTGGCGCCATCGGGCCGGGAGGTGATCGTTCTGGAACGGGACGGGCCAGTGGAGACCAGCGACCCGAACGAGCTGTTCAAGACGTGGAAGCGCGTAGGCGTGGGCCATCTGCGCCAGAGCCATGCTTTCCTGGCGCGCCTGCGCACGATCATGAAGGCCGAGCACCCTGCCCTGCTGGAACAGTTGATGGCGATTGGCGTGCGGGAGCTGCCCTTCGAGAACATGCTGACGGAGCAGCAGCAGGCCCGCTATGAGCCCGATCCGAGCGATGCCGAGCTGACGATCATCACCAGCCGCCGCACAACGCTGGAAATGGCGATGCGGCGCTATGTGGAAACGCTGCCGAATGTGACGCTGCGGTCGGGTTTTCTTGTCCGCAAGCTGATCTCTCAAAAAAGCGAAGATGGCGTGTTCGATGTGACCGGCATTGAGGGCGAAGAGAATGGCGCGCCCGTTACGCTGACTGCGGAGGTGATCGTGGATGCGGGCGGCAAGGGCGGCTTCACCATCGAGCAGCTGATGGAGGAAGGCGCAGGCATTCGCGAAGAAAGCGAGAGCGCAGGCATTCTCTATTTCACGCGGCATTACCGCTTCCTGCCGGGAAAGACCGAACCCGACCGGACGGCCAACCCACCGCCAACAGGAGACCTGGGCTTCCTCAAGTTCGGCGTGTTTCCAGGCGACAATGGAAACTTCTCCATCACGGTGGCCATTCCGGAAATCGAGATGGAAATGCGCAAGTCCATTCTCGATCCTGAAATTTTCCATCAGATCACGCTGATGCTGCCGGGGCTTCGTCCGTGGACGAATTCGGAGCAGGCCGAACCGACGAGCAAGGTGTTCGGCATGGGCGACCTGGTGAGCCGCTGGCGGGACATGGTTGTTGACGGCAAACCGGCGGCGCGGGGATATTTTGCCCTCGGCGATACGCTTGTACGGACCAATCCGCTGTACGGCCGGGGCTGTTCCTTTGCGGCGGTATCGGCGCAGGCCCTGCGCCAGACGCTGGACGCAACGACAGACCCGACACAGCGCGCGCTGAAATATCATGAGCGCGTGGTGGAGGAGCTTCGGCCTTTCTACATGGTGCAGCGCCGGCAGGACCGCAGCGCCATCAAGCGGGCGCGGCAGACCCTGACGCCGGGCGCGAAGCAGAGCCTGCGCTCCAAATTGATGGAGAGCTTTGTGGAGGACGGCGTGAAGATTGCGCTGCGCTCCGATACGCGGCTTCTGCGCGAGGCGATGCGCGGATTTCATATGCTGGAGCATCCGGAAAAATGGCT
>NZ_NCJT01000239.1 GCF_002282565.1 Hyphomonas sp. 34-62-18 | reverse complement strand
TGCAGTCAGGGCCTGTCCACGATCAAAGTACATCTCGTAGCGCGCGTCGAGGTTCAGGATTTCCGTATCGGTCAGATAGGGGTTACCGATAAAGATCCGCCCGCTTTCCGGGTCGAAGTATTGCTGCGGCGCCAGTTCGCGGAACTGCGGACGGCCGATGCTCTTTGAAGCGCCGAGACGAAGCTGCTGATCTTCGGCGAAGTTCCACGTTAGAGTTGCCGCTGGCAGGAGGTACTGGTTTTCCAGCTCTGGCGGGGCATCGGGCGCAGTTTCTGCGGCGATCAAAGAAAGCGGCGTTACCGACTGGGTCGCATCTTCAAACCGGATACCAACAGCAGTGCGCACCAGCGGAATGATTTCCGCGTCGACCTTGGCGTAGGCACCGAAGACCTGGAGATCAGCATCATATGCGGCCGCGCCGGATGAGCCGGTGGTTTCACGCAGGACGAAGAGATCTGGATTGATGTTGAAATTGGCAAACAGGAAATCCGGCCGTTGTTGCGAGACAAGGAAATCCAGTGGCGGATTGCCGACGATGAACGTGAAGATGCGCGACTGCGCACTCCGCTCGTTCTGGTAAGCTTCTACACCGGCGGAATACTCAATATCGCGGGCCGATGAGAGCGACTGAACATACTTTACGTCTGCGCCACCGCTTACGACTTTGTCGTCGAGATAGGAGAAGGTGGTGCTGTTCGATGAGCCAGAGCCCGAAGGATCATAGATATAGCTGTCGGTGATCTCGCTGAACACGAAACGTGTGGCGCGTTCATACGGCGCGTCCCGTTTCGTTTGAGAGAGGGCGGTCCGCCAGTCAAGCGTCCAGGGGCCACGGAAATGTTCGCCATTCAGCTGGGTGCTGTAAAGCTCTCGGGCATACCAGCCGGTGCGGTCATCGCGTACATCGCGAGACGCCAGATCATCATAACCTTCGCGGATGCTTGTTTGTTTCGTGGTCCTGCGGATGTAGAGGTTGGTCCAGTTGATCTTGTCGTTGCCAAAATCAAGGCCGGCGCCGAAAAGACCATCCCAACCGATATTTTGCTCAGTCGTCAGATAATCATAAGTCGAGGTGGCGCCAAGAACGCCGCCGTTGATCTCACCAACTTCCTGACGCCCATCACGGGTGCGCCAGTCATTGCTATAGCCGATAACACCAATGATGCCGAGCTCAGCGCCCCCCAGATCAAATGACGTGCCGCCTGAGGCTTCATAGCTGCCATTTGCGGGGATGCTGTCATTGGACTGGATCAGGTTAATCGGTGCGTTCGTGAACGCCTGGCCCATCACCTGCAGTTCGGCATCGGTGAAATTGCTGTTCTGGATGCGCTGACCCGTTGCCATGGCGCGGCGAACAGGGCCGGGGATTTTGCGTGTGCCATCATCAAAGCCGAGCACATCGCTGTCGGCGCCATAGTGAGTGATGCCGTCTTTGCCTGTTGTCTCGGAGTTGTAGCTGCCGGTGGCGCTGAGTTCGAGGAACGGCTCGTTCGGAATATTCAGTGTGCGCAGATCGATAATGCCGCCGCCAAACTCCCCGGGGTACTCCGCAGAATAGGTCTTTTGGACCAGCACGTTTTCAAGAATGTTTGTGGGGAACAGGTCCAGCGGAACAACGCGCTGAAGCGGTTCCGGGCTGGGAAGAGGTGAACCGTTGAGGCGGGCGGCAGAATAGCGCTCGCCGAGACCGCGAACATATACGAAGCGCCCTTCAGCTATGCTCAGGCCTGTCACGCGCGCAAGCGCAGCGGCAGCGTCTGAATCGCCCTGGCGGGCGAGATCTTCGGGCGCGAGGAACGCGGCGACCTCAGACGTGCTGCGCAGCACTTCGGGGATGTAGCGGCCGAGAACAACAACTTCCTGAAGCTCTAGATCCTGAGTTTCGGGTGCCGCCGCCTCAGGAGATGTATCGGAGGTGTTTTCGGATTGAGCCGATGCGAAAGCCGGCACAAGGATGGCTGTCGAAGCGATCAGCAGGGCCCGGAGGGACAGCGGACTGAATTTCATGAGATAAGATCCTGAGTGGATGCTTGAGATGAGAAAAGGCGGAGGCCCCCTTTTGGAGGCCTCCGTCATGTTCGGGAGTTAGTGGCAGGTTGCTTGGCCCGGCAGGCTGCAGGTCCAGCCTTCATACCAGTTGTCGCTGGCATCACGGACGGCGCCGATATAGTCGACCGGCGTCAGGAAGCTCGTGATGAAGGTATTGTTGGTACCAAGACCTACACCTGCGTTCAGTGTGGTCGGGAAGCTTGACGCGGCAACCGCATTCTCGTTCGCGCCATTGATGAAACCGCCAGTCAGAGTGGAGGTGCCATCCAGAACGTTGCTCGCGTCACCCAGAAGGGCCTCCACGGTCGCATCCGGAATGTCCGAAGCCGGATCCGTACCTGCAGCACCGCCGTCGCCATTGCCGCCGGCGCAAGAGAAGAACACCGAGCGATAGAGCGGGCCATTCCCATCCACGCCGTTCGGGTTGTTCAGCGTCGAGTTGGTGGCAATGTTGACGCACTGGTGGTCGCCCGGATGGCGGATAACCGTGTTGTAAACACGCGCTGTGTGACCGGTGTTGTGGACAATCGCGTCTCGCGTGCTGTTGTCACGCATCACGATGGTCCAGTTGGCATAGGTCGGACGGGTGAAATAGTCCGTCGTGTTGGTGCCGCGTGAGCTTGTTTCCCAGGCAAAGTCGCCACCGCCCTGACGCTGTACCACGATTCCGAACTGCGCTGCGCCGCGCCAGCCAGAGTCGGTGTCGAACGAGTCGTCATCGATACCGGTGAGCACGATGTTGCGGATGTTCACATTGCCACCGAAGATTTCGATGCCGTCATCGGAGCTGTTGTGAACCTGAACGTACTCAAACGTCGTGCCATTACCGACACCGGCCAGCGTGATGCCATTGAGTTCGTTGTTGGGCGCAATTTCGAAGCCCGAATAGGACAGGCGAACGTAGCGTACACGGCCGCTGTTGTCGGTTGGGGTGTTGCCGCCGTAGAATGCGTTGGAACCTTCTACTTGGGCTTCGCAAGCAATGTTCGGAGGCGTAACGGCGCCGCAACCATCAGAGGTCGGAGCGCGGCCGTTGATGACGAGACCGCCCCACTGACCGATGGAGTTTTCCGTTGCCGTGCCTTCCACATTCGCGCGGCTGGTGAGAATGATCGGGTTGTCCGCTTCGCCTTCAGCAAAGATCTGCGAACCACGGTTCACCAGAAGATAATCGCCACCAGAGTTTCCGAAGATGGTAACGCCGGGCTCGATCGTCAGGATGCCCTGCTGACCGCCAGGAAGCGGGTTCGCCGGATCCGGGCCCAGATCGGTGCCGACCTGAGTGCGGCCCGCAACCGAGTAGACCGTGCCGTCGCGCTGGGGAACGACCAGGTTACCGGTGATGGTATTGGGGAGTTGGCAGATACGCTGATCGGAAAGCACGCCGACGTTCGAGAAGCCTGCCGGGCAATCTGCTGCCGGACCACCTGTCGGCGGGGGCGGAGCAGGGGGCGGAGGCGGCGGCGGTGGAGGAGGCGAGGGCGGCGGAACGAACGCGCCAACTCCAGGCGAAGCGACACCGTCAGCGCCGCTGCAAGCGCCGAGCAGCGCGACTGCAGCGCAGCCGAGCAGCGCAGCGCGGAAAGTATTATTGGTCAACATC
>NZ_NCJT01000238.1 GCF_002282565.1 Hyphomonas sp. 34-62-18 | reverse complement strand
GGCGCAGGCCAGGTGAACCACCGGGGCAGTCGACATGAGCCGCAAGAGCAAGAATGCCGATGAGATGTTCGACCGCCGCATGTTCATTGCGGCCGGTGCTGGCGGCGTGGTTTGGGCCACGCTGGTGGGGCGTCTCTTCCAGCTGCAATTCCTCGAAGCCGAGCGCTATCAGGATCTCGCCGAAGCCAACCATGTGAAGCTCGTCATGGCCCCGCCCGAGCGAGGCCAGATCCTTGACCGGTTCGGCCGTCCCCTCGCATCCCAGCGCCAGGCGGGCAGGGTGTCCGTCATCCCGGAACAGATGAGTGATCCTGAAACGGTCCTCAATCGCATTTCCAACCTGATCGACCTTCCCGATGCCCGCCGCGAAAGGCTGGTGGAGGAAATCCGTAACGCCCGCCGCCGGAACGCAGCCTTCTTGCCCGTGATCGTCGCGCAGGAGCTGACCTTTGAGGAATTTTCCCGCATGCAGGTGCATGCCGTGGAAATGGCCGGTGTGGATGTGCAGATGGCGTCCACCCGGTCTTATCCGCGTGGGCGGGATTTTGGCCATGTGCTCGGCTATGTCGCGCGCGCCAGCGCGGACGATCTTGAGCGGCTGACCGAAGGCCTGGTTCCCGAAGATCAGCGTATTTATCAGGAAATGTTCCGCCATCCTGACATGCGCACGGGCCGTCAGGGCATGGAACGCTTTGCCGAAGACTGGCTGCGCGGGCGTCCCGGCCGGCGCCGCGTGGTCGCCAACGCCCATGGCCGCCCGCTATGGGAGCTGGAGCAGGATCCCAAACAGGCCGCTGTTCCGGGTAAGGATCTTTACATCACCATTGATGCCGAGCTTCAGCGCACGGCCATTGACCGGTTCGAAGGCGAGAGCGGCGCGGCCGTCGTCGTCGACATCGAAAATGGCGATGTCCTGGCCATGGTCTCGACCCCCGCCTTTGATCCTAATGCCTTCGTCAACGGCATTTCCGGCGCAGACTATGCCGTGCTGCGTGATGATCCGCGTGCGCCGCTCTATCCGCGCGCGCATGGCGGCGTCTATCCGCCGGGCTCTACCTTCAAGATGGTTGTGGCCACCGCGGCGCTCGAAGCCGGTGTCATAAAGCCGGAAGATCATGTCCGTTGCCCCGGTCACTATCGCTTCGGCAACCGCACCTGGCACTGCTGGAAGCGGGGCGGCCACGGCGCCATGAACATGCACAACGCCATCAAGCATTCGTGCGACGTGTATTTCTACGAAATCGCGCGGCGCGCGGGCGTGGAAAAGATCGCTGAAGTCTCCCGCAAATTCGGCTTTGGCCACACCTGGGTGCTGGGGATGACCGGCGCGCGGGGCGGCCTTGTGCCCGATCCTGCCTGGAAACAGAAGGCGCGCGGCGAACCCTGGTTTGAAGGCGAAACGCTCAACTTCGGTATCGGGCAGGGGCAGCTGGGCACCACGCCGCTCCAACTGGCGCTGATGACCGCGCGGATTGCCGCTACCGGCGCGCCGATACGTCCCCGGATGATCGGCCTTGGCCCGAATGATGAGGATGATGCCCTGTTGGATGAACCGCTCGATCCGGCCATCATGGAACGGATGAAGGCGGGCATGTTCGGGGTTACGTCTGAACCGGGCGGAACGGGCTATCGCTCGGGCGACCTTGGCCTTGGCGGCCCGCGCCTTGCCGGCAAGACCGGTACAGCCCAGGTGCGCCGCATCACGGCGGCGGAACGCGCAAGCGGGGTCGTGCGCGGCGGCGATGCCATTGCGCGGGAGCTGCGCGACCATGCCCTCTTCGTGGCCTATGCCCCGGCGGACAATCCCAAATACGCCATCTCCGTCATCGTCGAGCATGGCGAGGGCGGCTCGCGCACCGCCGCGCCGGTCGCGCGTGATATTCTCGCCGCAGCCATCCGCATGAACAGCGGGCGCACGCCGACCTATGCCCGGCGCGCCTCAACCGAGCCTGAGCCGGAAACGGGTGATCCGGCATGAGCCGCGACGGCTTCACAGGGTTCACCAGGGGCGAAGCGCGCGTGCGCACCGCCGCCTCCACCCTGCAATTTGCCGAGCTTGGCCCTTTCAGCAAGCTGGCGCGGATGCCCTGGGGCGTGGTCCTGCTCATCCTGGGTGTGGGGCTTGTCGGCGTGGCCATGCTGTTTTCGGTCGGCTGGGATCCGGTTGCCCAGGCCCCCTCCGCGAAAGAGGCAGGCCTCTGGCGCGAACAGCTGACACGCCTCACCATTGGCGGCGTCCTGATGATCCTGCTCGCGCTTTTGCCGCTGGGCGTCTGGGCGCGGCTCTCCTGGATCGCTTATCTCGGGATTGTGGTGCTGCTGGTGCTGGTCGATTTCTTCGGCATCATGGGCGGCGGCGCGGCCCGCTGGCTCAAGGTCGGCCCCATCGTGCTTCAGCCGTCAGAGCCGGCCAAGCTTGCCGTCACCCTCGCTGTTGCCAGCTATTACCAGCGCATGATGCCGCTCAACGGGCGCAGCCTGCCGCTCTGGGTGCATCTGGGCGCCCTCGCGATCATTCTCATCCCCGCCGCGCTGGTCTTCAAACAGCCAAACCTCTCCACCGCCTTGGCGCTTACGGCCTCGGGCGTGATGATCGTCTTCTTCGCCGGCATCGGCTACCGCTATGTCATCACCGCCATCATCGCGGGCATAGCGGCGGTGCCCGCCATCTATGCCTTCGTGCTGGAACCCTATCAGCGCCAGAGGGTGGACACGTTGATCGCCGGCATCACCGGCCAGACCACCAATGGCCTTGGCGAAAGCTACCAGATCGAACAGGCCAAGATCGCCATCGGGGCGGGGGGTATAAGTGGCAAGGGCTATCTGCAGGGCATCCAGTCCCAGCAGGAATACGTCCCCGAACAGCATACTGACTTCATCCTCACGGTGATCGCCGAGGAGTTCGGCTTCATCGGAACGGTTGGCCTGCTCACCGTCTTTGCCTTCCTGTTCGTCTGGTCCTTCCGGGTGGCCGCGCGCAATCGCAGCTGGTTCGGGCGCCTCGCCACTATCGGGGCAACCTCTACGATTGCCTTCTTCACCATCTTCAACAGCGGCATGGTCCTCGGCCTGTTGCCGGTTCTGGGGATGCCCCTGCCGCTCATCTCCTATGGCGGTACCGCCCTCATCACGGTCATGGCCTGTTTCGGCCTCATCCTGTCGGCCCATCTCCACCGCGACGAGAAGATGTCGACGCACGGACCTATTTGACCCTGAAATGCGCCATTTGCGTTGATTTCTCACCGCTTGCCGTTACGGTCCCGCCAAACATTTCCAAGGGGATCGGGATTCATGGCAGATATTGGCCGCAAATCAGATACGTTCAGCTCGCGCTTTGGCTTCATCATGGCTTCGGTCGGGTCTGCTGTCGGGCTCGGCAATTTCTGGCGGTTTCCCTATACGGCAGGCGAGAATGGCGGCGGCGCCTTCATCGTTATCTACATTCTCTGCGTCTCGTTTATCGCCCTGCCGCTGCTGATGGCGGAATATGCCATGGGCCGCAAATCCGGCATGTCCGCGATTGAAGGCGTCCAGTCGCTCGCCCGCGCCGAAAGCAAAAGCCAGAACTGGGGCATCGTCTCCTGGATCGGCTCGCTCACGGCCTTCTTCATCCTCACCTTCTACATGGTCATCTCCGCCTGGCTGATCGCCTATGT
>NZ_NCJT01000237.1 GCF_002282565.1 Hyphomonas sp. 34-62-18 | reverse complement strand
CTGGCCGGACGCTATGAAGCGCCCATTTATGGCATGTTCGAAATCCAGGACCGGATAAAGGCGTTCGACTGGGCGTCTGCGGGGTTGGAGATGCCGGCGGTGAGCCTATACGGTCAGCCAGCAGATGAAACGGGCACAACACTGCTTTGGGATGGCGAATGGGAGGTGACCTATGTGACCTTCCGCGACATGGGCATGGCCTTCGGCGTGGCGCTTCTGGGGATCTATATCCTGGTGGTCGGCCAGTTTGGAACCTTCCGTGTGCCGCTGATTATCCTGACGCCTGTTCCCCTCACCCTGATCGGCATCATGATCGGGCACTGGCTGTTTGGCGCCGCTTTCACCGCCACATCGATGATTGGCTTCATTGCACTGGCAGGGATTATTGTGAGGAACTCGATTCTTCTGGTGGACTTCATCCGGCACACAACCGATGGGGAAAAGCCGCTGAAACAGGTGTTGCTGGAGGCTGGCGCGATCCGGTTCAAACCGATTGTGCTGACGGCGCTGGCCGCGATGATTGGGGCAGCTGTGATCCTGACAGACCCGATTTTCCAGGGGCTGGCGATTTCGCTGCTGTTTGGGCTCGCGTCTTCTACAGCGCTCACAGTGCTCGTAATTCCGGCCATTTATGTGGCCCTTCGGGGGCCAGACTGGCGGCCAGATCGTTCCAATCCGTTGCAGACTGTTGCAAATCCAGCCACGGGAGACTCAACGAGTGCCTCTCAGCAGACGTAAAAAGACCGAAGCGTTGACGGTGGTTTCCGCCCGCGTTCAGGAAGCGGCCGAGGTGATGAAGGCGATGTCCAGCGAGACGCGCCTGAAGATCATGTGCGCACTCAGTGGCGGAGAGCTGCCCGTGAACCAGCTGGCTGAGCTGACCGGGCAGAGCCAGTCGGCCATCTCCCAGCACCTCTCCAAACTGCGGGCGGCGGGCCTTGTGCAGAGCCGGCGGGAGGCGCAGACGATCTATTACCGGTGCCGCCCCGGCATTGCGCAGGACATCATCGATGCGCTCTGTGGGTTTTACGGCGCGAAGGAGTGAAGGCTGGGCTCTGACCCTTGCGCCGGGGGGCAATCGCTTCCACCATTGGACAATTGATCCAGATTGTTTCCAATGACTGACGCGCCGGCCCCCAGCCCCTTTTCTATCCCCCTCTACAAACGTATCTGGGTGGCCAATATTGCCTCACAGTTCGGCGGGCTGATCCAGAGCGTGGGGGCGGCCTGGCTGATGGTGCAGCTGGGCGGAAGTGAAACGCAGATTGCGCTGGTGCAGGCCTCCGTCACCTTGCCGATCATGATCCTGTCGCTGCTGTCTGGCGCGATTGCGGACAATTTCCCGCGCCGCACCGTAATGCTGGTTTCGCAGTTCTACATGTTCGCGGTTTCGGCAGTGCTTTGCGTGTTTGCCTTCATGGACGGGCTGAACCCCTGGCTGCTGTTGACGTTCACCTTCCTCCTGGGCTGCGGGACGGCGCTGAACGCGCCGTCCTGGCAGGCGACGGTGGGTGACATCGTGCCCCGGCAGACGATTGCTGCTGCCGTGGCGATGAACAGCCTGGGCTTCAACATTGCGCGCACGGCCGGCCCGGCACTGGGCGGGGCCATTGTGGCCGCTGCTGGCGCCGCTGCCGCCTTCGCGGTCAACGTGCTGAGCTATCTGGGGATCATCTATGTCCTGCTGGCGTGGAAGCCGGAGAAGCCCGCCAAGCCTGCGCTGAAGGAAGACCTCCGCACCGCCATTGGCGCCGGTGTGCGCTATGTGTCGATGTCTCCGCCGATCCGGCAGGTGATGGCGCGGGCGGCCCTTTTCGGCATTGCCGCGAGCGCGGCGCTGTCTTTGCTGCCGCTTGTCGCGCAAGACCTGGTGGGCGGAGGGGCGATCACCTTCGGCATCCTGTCAGGCGCGTTCGGCATCGGCGCTGTTATCGGCGCGCTTTCAAATAGCCGCCTGCGCCGCCGGTTCACTGCGGAAACGGTTCTGCGGATGACGATCTGCGCGATCATCGCGGGCGTGGTCATCGTCGCTCTGAGCCGGTCGCTGCCGCTGACGGTGTTTGGCCTTGTGATTTGCGGATCCGGCTGGCTGCTGTCGATGGCGACAATGAACGTGACCGTTCAGATGGCCGCGCCGCGCTGGGTGGTTGGCCGGGCCCTGTCGCTCTACCAGATGGCCGTGTTCGGCGCGATGGCGGTGGGGAGCTGGATTACCGGGCAATTGGCAGAGAACCATGGTGTATCCGCCGCGCTGCTGACGATGGCAGCGGTGCAATCCATTAGCCTGTTTGCCGGACTGTTTTTGCGCCTGCCGCAGGTGGACGAACTCAACCTTGATCTGACGGGCCGCTGGCGGGCGCCGGAGACGCAGGTTCCGGTGGAGCCGCGCAGCGGGCCGGTGCATGTATCGGCGAAGTATCGCATCCGCGAGGCGGATATTCCCCGCTTCCTGGCGACCATGAACGAGCGGCGGCGCATTCACCTGCGCGACGGGGCGCGGGCCTGGTCTCTGGTGCGGGATCTGGGCGACGCCGAAATCTGGATCGAGCAATACAGCTTTGCCCGCTGGCTGGATTATGTGCTGCACAATGAGCGGCGCACCCATGCCGATGATGTGAGCAACAACATCATCAAATCCCTGCATCAAGGCAGCTGGCCCCCGGAAGTTCACCGGATGCTGGAGCGGCAGGTGACAAGCGTGACCTACAATCCCGAGCTCGCCTCGCCCACCTCCAGCGATCCGACGCGGCCGCACTGAGGTTTCCCCTTCGTCGGGTATGGCCAATGCGCGGGCGAGCATGCTTTGAGGGTGGCAGACCTGAAGGAGAGATTGACCGATGAAAGCTGCCGTCGCCGATACGCTGGAGTCCCTTGAAAGCTACCGCCTGAAGGATGTGGACATGCCTGTGGCCGGGCCAGGCCAGGTGCTGATCGAAGTCGCTGCCTGCGGGGTGGGCTATGTCGACTCGCTGGTGGCGCTGGGCCGGTATCAGGTGAAGCCGCCGCTGCCGCATACGCCGGGCCAGGAAGTGGCCGGAACGGTGGAAGCCGTTGGCGAAGGCGTGACGCATGTGGCGCCTGGCGACCGGGTGATGACGATGACAGCAAAGGGCTTTGCCGAATACGCTGTGGCCGCTGCGCCCATGGTGGTGAAGTTGCCTGCAGCGCTCAGCTTTGCCGAAGGAGCGAGCCTACCGCTGAACTACATCACCGCGATGCATGCCCTGAAGGATCGCGGCGCTGTGGCGGAAGGCGAGACCGTGCTGGTGTTCGGGGCGGCCGGAGGGGTGGGCTCTGCCGGCATTCAGGTGGCCAAGGCCTTGGGCGCGCGGGTGATCGCAGCGGCCTCCACCGAGGAGAAGCGTGCCTTTGCGCTGGCCCATGGCGCAGACCTCGCGATTGATACGTCCCCGGAGGGGTGGCGCGACCGGCTCAAGGCGCTGACCGAGGGCAAGGGGCCGAATGTGATCCTCGATCCTGTGTGCGGCCCCCTGTTTGAGCCCGCCTTCCGCTCGCTGGCCTGGCGGGGGCGGCACCTGGTGGTCGGCTTCGTCGGTGGACCGATCCCTGCCCTGCCGTCCAACCTTACCCTGATGAAGGGGGCGGCCCTGATGGGCGTGGATGTACGCCAGTATCTGCAATATGAAACCAAGCGTGCGATTGGCGACTTGCACCAGTTGGCCACCTGGGCCAGCGA
>NZ_NCJT01000045.1 GCF_002282565.1 Hyphomonas sp. 34-62-18 | reverse complement strand
CTTTGCGCCGGTAATGGCTTCGTATGCATGAAACACCACACGACCGCCATCCAGCACAGGCAGTGGCAACAGGTTGAAAAAGCCCACACCTACAGAAACAGCTGCACAAACACTCATAAGCATCCAGAACAATTGCTCTGTCTTCTGCCAGGAGGTGAGCTGGGTCTGTTCCATCACGCGATTGACTGCCCGGCGGGAGATGTCCCCCACGCCGACCGGTCCGGACATTGCGTGAACAGACATGTTTCCAGTCACGATCCGGCTGAGCATCTTGACCGTCTGATCAATCGTTCGCCCGGTTTGTTGTGTGCCGGCAATCAAAGATCCAACCGGCCCGTACTGCACGCGCTCAATGAGCTGCGTGTGCGCCAGAGTGAATCCAGCTGTGCTCTGGGGAACGATCTGACCAAACTCGTTGGGACGGACGATCTCGTGCGGGGTGACGGAGATGTCCAGCGGCATGCCTCCACGCTCAACCACAAAGTTCATCGCTTTGTTCGGGCTGACGAGAACCATCGCGGTGACATCCGCGCCGCTGAAGATGTCGCGATTGTTGATTTGCCGAATGACATCTCCAGGGGCCAGTCCCGCTTCCTGTGCCGGCATGCCTTCAACTATTTCAGTGATCTGAACCTCGAATTTGGGCGCACCGTACACACCAACCGCCAGAGCGAAAATCAGCGTTGCCAAGATGAAATTGGCAAATGGACCAGCCAGGCTGACAACGATTTTCGGGACGGGTTTCAGATCATCGAACGACTTGCCCACAACCTCGGAAAGCGGCCCACTTTCCTCGCGCGCTCCGGCGGGCAGAAAGCTCACGAAGCCTCCGAGTGGTATCCAGTTGATCCGCCACCGGGTGCCTCGTTTGTCACGCGTCTCAAGCAGTGGCTTACCGAACCCCACGGCAAAGGATTCGATGGCCACGCCATAGAAACGCGCCGCCAGATAATGGCCAAACTCATGAATGACCACGACAATGCCCATCATGAAAATCAGACAGACAAGAAAAAGTGGCCCCTGGCTCAGAATCTGATCCACTCGATCATTCCCCTGCCCGGCTAGGGGCGTTGCTTAACCAGTCGGAAGCGAGCATCCGTGCGTACCGGCTTAATTCTGCTATCTCTTCAAGCGTTTCGCATTTGCTAGAGGCAAAACCACCCGATGAAAAGCGCTCGAGTGCGGCTTCCACAACTCTGGCGATGTCAAGAAAGCCACATTTTTCAGCGACAAAGGCCGAAACAGCCGCTTCATTAGCGCAATTTAATACCACCCTGGCACCCGGCCCCGCCATCATTGCTTCTCTGGCCAGACGGATAGCCGGAAACCGGATTTCATCGACTTTGGTAAATTCCAGCCTCGAAATTTGGGCCAGATCGAGCCTGGATACACTCGTCGGTATCCGCTCAGGCCAACCGAGTGCATAGGCGATGGGTGTTTTCATGTCCGGCGCGCCGAGCTGCGCAATCACGGATCCATCGCTGAAGTGAGCCATACCGTGAACAATTGACTGTGGGTGCACCAGAACGTCGATTTCAGACGCCGGCATGTCAAAGAGGACGGCCGCCTCGATGAACTCCAGCGCTTTGTTCATCAAGGACGCGCTGTCGATGGAATTTTTGATCCCCATGGACCAAACCGGGTGTGCGGCCGCCTGTTTGGGCGTCGCGCCCCCCATTTCATCCAGAGTCCACGTCCGGAACGGGCCACCGGAGGCTGTGATCGTCAGCCGCTCCAGGCTCTTTCCATCTCCGAGGCTCTGAAAGATCGCGCTGTGTTCCGAATCAACGGGAAGTATCCGGGCGCCCGATTTTCTTGCTTCTTCAACCATCAAAGGGCCGCCACAAACGATGCTTTCCTTGTTGGCTATGGCGACATCATTGCCAGCACAGATGGCAGACAGCGTGGATTCAAGCCCCGCAGCGCCCACAATTGCCGCAAGCACCCGGTCACATGGCCGGGCAGCGGCTTCATTCAGAGCGGCGTTTCCAGCGGCAACGTCGATACCTGTGCCCGACAGACTGGACTTCAGCTCATCAAAACGCGTTTCATCTGCAATGACCGCAACACGTGGCCGCAAAACGCGCGCTTGGTCCGCAAGCCCCTGTACATCACTTCCAGCAGCAAGGGCTTCGATTTCAAATTCAGCGGCGCCGGTCATGGAGGCGTGCCGAATTACTTCGAACGCAGACCGACCGATGGACCCTGTGGCTCCAAAGATTGAGATGCGGCGCGTCACCAGCCTCAGAGCCCCAAAGAAGCCGCTAGACCGGGAATCGCGCTAAGCGCCAGGCTACCGGCGATACTGACGGCACCAAGGCCGTCCACACGATCAAGAAGGCCGCCATGGCCCGGCAGGATCTTGCCGGAATCCTTGACCTTGAAACGGCGCTTAAGTCCGCTTTCAAACAAATCACCTGACTGAGCCACGATCGATATTGCCACCCCTGAAACGATCCACACCAGCGGATCAACGTCTTCAATCATCGCAGCGAAATAACCACAGATTGCGCATGCGATAACAGCAGCAATTGCACCACTCCACGTCTTATTCGGGCTTTCCCGGGGCAACAGCTTGGGACCGCCAAATGTCCGGCCGAAGAAATAGGCGGCCGCGTCAGATGCCCACACGAATGACATGAAGTAGAGAGCCGCAGACCGGCCTTCCCAGGGGCCCTCCCTGAGGTGATACAGGCCGGCGACCATCCCAAAGACGTAAATGATGCCAAACCCGGCCGCAATTCGCGTGCGGACGCCTGCGCGCGCGGACAATGCTGCCAGTGAAAATGCAGCAATCCCGATGGCCAGCGCAACGGATAGATTTTCAAACGGAAACGATAGCGCGAACAGGCCTCCGAGACCCGCCAGCAAATAATGATGCGGCGTTGCGCTCATGGCGCACCATTCCAGCATCATGATTGTCGCAAATATGGCGCACGCTGCAGCGAGCCACCATCCGCCCATCCAGACAGCCGCCAGAGCCATCGGGATGAGGATGAAAGCAGACACCAGGCGAGCAGGAAGTTCGGAAAACCGCCTTTCGGCTGGCGTCCAGTCGCCCATCAGCCCGCCCCCGGAGTTACCGCGCCGTAACGGCGTTCCCGTTCATTGTAGCTTTTGAGAGCCGCTTCAAGGTGGGAACGGCCAAAATCTGGCCAGAGAACATCGCAGAACAGCAGTTCCGCATAAGCTGCCTGCCAAAGCAGGAAATTACTGATGCGAAACTCCCCACTCGTCCGGATAAGGAGATCTGGATCTGGAAGGCCGGACGTGTCGAGATAGGCCTCAAATTCTGCTTCGGAGAACGTGTCGTCCCGGCGCCCTGCTTTTACATCTCGAGCGACCGCCTGAGCGGCGCGCAAAATCTCGTCCCGGGCACCGTAGTTAAATGCGATCGTCAGGTTGAACTTGGTGTTGCTACGGGTCTCCTCCTCAGCCTTCTTGACGAGCTGGGCAATGT
This sequence comes from Hyphomonas sp. 34-62-18, assembly GCF_002282565.1. Taxonomy (GTDB): domain Bacteria; phylum Pseudomonadota; class Alphaproteobacteria; order Caulobacterales; family Hyphomonadaceae; genus Hyphomonas. The sequence continues at coordinate 16,522 of NZ_NCJT01000045.1, read as the reverse complement.
CTGGCGGCAACCCCTCGCGCTGGCCGATAATGCGTACGCGGACCCCTTCTGCCTTAAGGCGCTCAAGATCCCGCTGAACATAAGCTTTCAGAAGGGCGAATAGCGTATTCACCTCCGCTGCCGGCCTGCGCCAATTCTCCGTCGAAAAGGAGAATACGGTAAGGTATTTGATACCTAATTCGCCAGCAGCATCGACTGTGCGGCGCAGCGCCTCCACGCCACGCTCATGCCCGGCAGAGCGCGGAAGATGGCGCGCTGTCGCCCAGCGTCCATTTCCATCCATAATGATTGCCACATGGAGGGGAGCGGGGGGCTGCTCGCCCGCCGGCACAGGATCAAAAGGGGCAGCCGCCCGCGACATCAGACCTGCATGATCTCCGCTTCTTTGGATTTCAAAGCCTCATCGACGCGCTTCACGAATGCGTCTGTGAGCTTTTGAACTTCGTCTGCCAAGGCGCGGTGGCGATCTTCGCTGATCTCGCCATCCTTCTCGGCCTTTTTGAGGGCATCCATTCCGTCGCGGCGCACATTTCGTACTGCAACGCGGGCTGCTTCGGCATACTTCCCTGCGATCTTTGTCAGTTCAACCCGGCGCTCCTCGTTGAGCGGCGGGATCGGGATACGCAGGTTTTGGCCATCCATAACGGGGTTCAGTCCGAGGCCGGACTCGCGAATGGCACGGTCCACAGCACCGACCACTGCCTTGTCCCAGACGTTCACCGACAACATGCGCGTGTCGGATACAGTGACCGAGGCCACCTGGCTCAACGGAGAAACGCCGCCATAGGCGGACACCTGTATGCTGTCCAATAGGTTCACGGAGGCACGCCCTGTCCGCAAACCGGCGAATTCTGATGCCAGAGACGCAAGCGCGCCTTCCATCCGGCGCTCAATATCCTGTTTGCTGTAGCTCATGGCTTCTCTGCTCCCTCATTGGTAATCGTCGTCGATGTGCCGCGGCCGTAAAGGACATTCAGCAGTGAACCCTCTTCTTTCAGTGAGAACACCACGATCGGCACATTGTTGTCTCGCATCAGGCTTACAGCTGAAGAGTCCATGACACGAAGGTCTTTTGCGAGCAGCTCCTGGTAAGCCACCTGATGATACCGGGTTGCGGTGGCATCGAGCTTTGGATCAGCGGTATACACACCATCCACCTGCGTGCCCTTAAGAAGCGCGTCGCAGTTCATTTCAATTGCGCGCAGAGCTGCGCCCGTATCGGTCGTGAAGAAGGGATTGCCGATCCCTGCCGCAAAGATGACTACGCGGCCTTTTTCCATATGCCGCTGTGCGCGCCGGCGAATGTAGGGCTCGCAAATCGCGTCCATGTTCAGGGCTGATTGGACCCGGGTAGGAACGCCAATGTTCTCTAGCACGCTTTGCATCGCCAGCGCGTTCATGACAGTCGCCAACATCCCCATGGAGTCGGCTTGAGCCCGCTCCATGCCCTTGGCGGCCCCTGCGACGCCCCGGAAAATGTTACCGCCACCGATGACGAGGCAGATTTCCGCGCCTGCTTCGCGAGCTTCTGCAATAGCGCGGGCGAACTTCTCGCAGGTTGGGATATCAATCCCGAACTGCCCATTTCCCATCAGCGCCTCTCCTGAAAGTTTCAGAAGAACGCGACGGTATTTCAGTTCGCCAGTTTCAGGCTCGCCGGCCGGCATAATGACACCCCAATCCCTATTTATATGAGCGCTGGATACAATAATCCCGGCTGCTCCTGAGGGGGGCAGCCGGGACTGTTCAAAGCCCCTCGCGGGCCGAAAGGCAAGCCCGATCAGGCGCCTTTTGTGAGTGCAGCGACTTCGTCTGCGAAGTTGTCCGCAGCTTTTTCCACGCCTTCGCCGAGTTTGTAGTGAACAAACCCTTTGAGCGTAGCGCCCTGCTCTTTCAGGAATTCGCCGACAGTTTTGTCGGTGTCCATGATGAACGGCTGCTCAACCAGGACGACTTCCTTGTAGAACTTCTGCATCCGGCCAACGATCATCTTTTCGATAACGGCGTCCGGCTTGCCGCTCTCACGCGCCTGCTCGGTCAGCACGCGCTTCTCCGATTCGACCAGTGCAGGATCGAGTTCTGCGGTGGTTGCGGCAGCAGGCGAAGTGGCAGCTATGTGCATTGCAACCTTACGGCCCGCATCTTCCAGATCGCCCGAACCATCCAGCGCCACGAGAACGCCAACTTTGCCCATGCCCGGCACAACAGCGTTGTGCACGTAGGCTGACACTCGGCCCTCAGCCGTGAGTTTTCCAAAGCGGCGGAGCGTCATGTTTTCGCCGATGGTGGCAATCATGCGCTTGATAAGGTCGTCAACACTACCTTCGCCGTCCGGCGACGGCGCACCAGCGAGCGCATCAACCGCGCCGTCAACTTTCAGAGCCGCCTCAGCGATTCCGTCCAGTGACTTCTGGAAGATCTCGTTGCGTGCCACGAAGTCGGTTTCGGCGTTCAGCTCGACGATTGCGCCCGACTTACCATCAGCCGAAAGCTTTACAGCAACGAGGCCTTCAGCAGCGGCGCGATCGGATTTCTTGGCAGCTTTCGAGAGACCTTTGGCGCGGAGCCATTCGATCGCAGCAGCCTGGTCGCCATTGTTTTCGACGAGCGCCTTCTTGGCGTCCATCATGCCTGCGCCGGTCTTCTCGCGCAGTTCCTTCACAAGTGCAGCAGTAATCTCAGCCATGAGATTGTTCCTTCATCTTGGGTTGGCAGGAGGAGCGATTACGCTTCGCCTGCAGCTTCTTCGTCAGCCAGTTTGACGTCTGCATCTGCGAGAGACGCGATGTCTGCAGAGGCGCCAAGATCAACGCCGAGACCGGCGGTGGATTCAGCAAGGCCATCAAGCACAGCATCAGCAAACAGGTTGCAGTAGAGCGAAATCGCACGCGCTGCGTCGTCGTTGCCGGGGAAGCCGTAATCGGCGTCAGCCGGGTTGCAGTTCGTATCCAGAACAGCAACAACCGGGATACCCAGCTTGCGGGCTTCCTGAACAGCGATCGCTTCCTTGTTGGTGTCGATCACGATGATGGCCGACGGCAGGCCGCCCATGTCCGCAATACCGCCGAGCGACTTCTGCAGCTTTTCACGGCGGCGCTGAAGGTCCAGCAGCTCTTTCTTGGTCAGGCCGGAGCCGCCACCGCTTTCGAACATCGAGTTCAGTTCGCGCAGTTGCTTGATCGAATTGGAAACCGTCGACCAGTTGGTCAGCGTGCCGCCGAGCCAACGGTGGTTCATGTAATACTGTGCGCAACGCTGCGCTGCCTCAGCGACGGGGTCCTGTGCCTGACGTTTCGTGCCCACGAACAGGATACGGCCACCCTTGGCGACCGTGTCACGCACAAAAACGAGCGCCTGATGCAGCGCCGGAACAGTGTGCGAAAGATCCATGATGTGGATGCCGGAACGCTCACCGTAGATGTACGGCTTCATGCGGGGGTTCCAGCGGTGGGTCTGGTGACCAAAGTGAACACCAGCCTCGAGCAGCTGACGCATCGAGAAGTCAGGAAGGGCCATCGATTTTCTCCATCCGGTTGGCCGTCGCAGGGGGAACTACGGGAAATCCCGTCGCACCGGATGCACCCGCGACATGGTTTAGAATGCGCGCCGTATACTCAATTCGGGCAAAACAACAAGTCCCAAAACGCCGTAAAGTCAGGCTGCCTGGCGCAGATCGACCTTCTCAACCCCCGGAACCTCTTTAAGGGCCCGCTGAGCGCGTAGGCCAATTGTGTAGGTTTGGGGCAGCTTCATCGTGACGATCCGGCCGTCTTCCAGGATCAACTCAACGAAAATAACGCCCCTATCTCCATCCGGAAGTTGCTCCAATCGGCGAACAACGCCTGCCAGGTCTGCCGGATTTGCGTCAGGCCCAAGTCGCACCAGCAGAGAGCCCGCTGGTTTGGAAAGCCGTGCGGCCTCCAGCTCGATCGCCCGGTCAAGGTTGAGCCGGAGCTCTTCTCCGTTCAATTTGGCCGTCACCGTGAGGGCAACCGCCTTACCTGGCTGAAGCAGATCGCCATATTGTTGCAAACCCTCATTGAAGACCATCATCTCCAGTTCGCCGGTGGGATCAGAAATGGTCAGGAACGCGAATTTACCGCCATTCTTGCTCGGTTTGTCGTTCCGGGCTCGCACTATGCCGATCATTTCCAATGGCTTGCCATCGGCTGCCCGTTCATGGATTTCCATGGCCAGCGTTACCCGGTCTCGGTCGATAGCCGTAAGCACATCGTCCAACGGGTGGCCTGAGAAATAGAAACCAATCGACTTGAACTCTTCGTCGAGTTTTTGCTGCGCCGTCCAGGGTTTTGCCGGCGGAAAGTCCGGCCGCAAAGCCGGCTCGGCCTCGCCAAACAGGCCGCCCTGACCCCCTTGCCGGTCTTCAGCCTGGCTAGCGCAATACTGAGCCAGCAAGGGCACGGCGGTCAGCACCCTGGACCTGTTGCTTTCAAGTCCGTCGAGGGCTCCCGACTTCGCGAGGGACTCAAGGGCCTTCTTGTTCACGTGTTTCGGATCGACCCGCTCTGCGAAATCGTAAAGATCCTTGAACAGGCCACCTTCGTTGCGAACCGCCACCACATGCTTCATCGCCTCAATGCCAACGCCTTTGATGGCGCCAAGGGCGTAGACGATGCCCTCCTCATTCACATCAAAGTCCGGCTGAGAAGAATTGATCGCGGGCGCCAATACGCGAATCCGCAGGCGCTTCGCCTCCTGAAAGAAGGCGGCAAGCTTGTCGGTGTTGCCAATATCGAGGCTCATCGAGGCCGCGATGAATTCCTTTGGATAGTGGCACTTGAGGAAAGCGGTGTGATAGCCGATCAGGGCGTAGGCTGCAGCGTGAGATTTGTTGAAACCGTAGCCTGCGAACTTCTCCATCGTGTCGAAGATTTCGTTGGCGAGGGCCTCCTTCATCCCTTTGTTAGCTGCTGCACCTTCCACGAAGCGCTTCCGCTGCGCGATCATCTCTTCAAGCTTTTTCTTGCCCATCGCGCGGCGGAGCAGGTCAGCTTCACCAAGTGAGTATCCCGCGATCTCCTGCGCCATCCGCATGACCTGCTCCTGATAGACAGGCACGCCATAAGTGGCTTCCAATACGGGCTTCAGGTCAGGGTGCTGATAGCGAACAGACGCAGGATCTTCCTTGCCCTGAACATAAACCGGGATGTTCTCCATGGGGCCAGGCCGGTAGAGCGAGATAATTGCGATGAGGTCTTCAATGTTGTTGGGCCGCACGCGCCGAAGCGTATCGCGCATGCCCGCGCCCTCGAGCTGGAAGACTCCGAGCGTTTCGCCGCTGGCCATAAGTTCATAGGTGGCCGGATCATCCATACTGCGCCAGGCCGGGCCTACATCGCCCCCTTCACGCCTGATGAAGTTCAGTGCCCTATCAATCACTGTCAGGGTTTTCAGACCAAGGAAGTCGAACTTTACGAGACCCGCCATCTCAGCGTACTTCATATTGAACTGCGTTGCCGGAAGATCTGTACGCGGATCGTTATACAGCGGCACAAGTTCCACCAGCGGACGGTCAGCGATGACCACGCCTGCCGCGTGGGTGCCCGCATTCCGATACATCCCTTCCAATGCACGGGCCGTATCAATCAACTCACCCACTCGAGGATCAGCCGCAATTTCCTCATCAAATTTCGGCTCTGCGGCAATCGCCTCATCAAGCGTCGGTGGCTTGGCTGGGTTAAACGGTATGAGTTTCGCCAGGCGGTCAACTTGGCCATACGGCATCTGCATGACGCGGCCAACATCGCGCACGACGGCCTTCGCCTGAAGCGTACCGAAGGTAATAATCATCGCAACGCTGTCAGCGCCGTACTTTTCCCGCACATAGCGGATCACTTCGCCGCGGCGTTCCTGGCAGAAGTCCACGTCAAAGTCCGGCATCGAGACACGTTCCGGGTTCAGGAAGCGTTCGAAGAGAAGATCAAATCGCAGTGGATCAAGATCTGTGATCGACAAAACCCATGCCACCAACGAGCCTGCGCCTGAGCCCCTGCCTGGCCCGACCGGGATGCCATTGGCCTTCGCCCATTTGATAAAGTCGGAAACGATCAGGAAGTAGCCCGGAAAACCCATACGGGCGATAATGCCGAGTTCGTATTCCAGTCGCTCGAAATATTTCTCTCTATCTGCATAAAGACGATCAGCTTCCGCAAGTCTCTGCTCAAGCCCCTCCCGGGCTTGAAATGCCAACTCTTCAGCCTCCGAGCGGCCTTCCTTACTGAAATTCGGCAGGATCGGCTTGCGGGTTTCCGCGCGCACCGAGCAGCGCATCGCGATCTCAAAGGTGTTCGCGATTGCTTCCGGGAGGTCTTCAAACAGCGCCGACATCTCTTCCGGAGATTTCAGATACTGATCTGGCTCGACACGCTTGCGGTCATCCTGCCCCAGATACTGCCCATTGGCGATACACATCATGGCATCGTGTGCCGTGATGTCCTCAGGCTTCATGAAACGCGCATCGTGAGTAGCGACGATTGGCAAGCCGAGTTCATAGGCAAGCTCTACAAGTCCCTGTTCGGACTTGATCTCATCCTGGGTTCCGTGACGCGTGATCTCGACATAGCAGCGTCCGGGGAAAGCGGCAGCGAGCGTCGCCATCTCTGTTCGCGCATCCGCCATACGCCCTTTGAGGATATGCCGCGCAATTTCACCTTCCGAACCGCCGGTCAGGAGGATGAGGCCTTCTGTTTCCTCAAGGAGATATTTCTTGTGAAGCCGCGGAACGCCGTCATCAGCCTCGAGGTAAGCTCGAGACGACAGGAACATGAGGCGCTTATAGCCCGCTTCATTCTGCGCATAGGCCGTGAGCCGGAAAGGTTCCGCCTTGGGCGAACCATCCGTCACATCGAAGCAGCACGCCATGATCGGCTGAACGCCGTAGTCTGTCAGCTTGAGCGATAGCTCCAGCGCGCCGAACAGGCAGTTCCGGTCCGTCACCGCCATGGCCGGCATACTGTGCTGTTTGCACCATTTCGCCAGATCCGACGGCGTAATCATGCTCTCGAGCAGCGAATAGCTGGATCGGACGGCAAGATGTATGAAAACGGGCTTTGTCACGCGGCAATCCTCTTCCGCGCGGATAATCACACCGAATCATCAAAGCTGGAAGCAGCTGCTGCCAGCAGTCCACAAGCGATCATTCGGTATAATCGACGAGTTTACCGTCCTTGAGGGTCAGAACCCGGTCCATATGCCGCGTCAGCGCCAGATTGTGGGTCGCGACAAGCACCCCAGCCCCCTCTTCCCGCACCATCTTGATGAGCGTTCCAAAGACCCGCTCCGTTGTTGCGGGGTCGAGGTTGCCGGTAGGCTCATCCGCAATAACCAGCTTCGGGTCGTTGGCGAGCGCGCGGGCAATAGCGACGCGCTGTTGCTCGCCGCCGGACAGCTGGCCCGGCTGATGAAACGCGCGCTCCTCGAGCCCCATCTCTGCCAGCAGGCGAGACGCTTTTTCCCGAGCCTTTGACTTCTTCACCCCCGCGATCATCAACGGCATGGCGATATTGTCGATTGCGTTGAACTCGGGCAGCAGATGATGGAACTGGTACACGAAGCCTATCTTGCGGCGGCGGATACCGGTGCGGCCATTATCGTTGAGCTTCAGGCAATCGATACCGTCCAGAAAGATCGACCCGCCTTCAGGGCGCTCGAGCAAACCGGCGGTGTGCAGAAGTGTTGATTTGCCGGAACCTGACGGACCGACCAGCCCCACCAGCTCCCCCGGCGAAACACGCAGATCAGTCCCCCTAAGCACCTGAAGCGCTCCCGCAGCTGTGCGGTAGGTTCGGTCAATTCCAAGAAGTTCGAGCACGGGCTGTGTCATTCGAACCTCAACGCTTTGACCGGATCCTGAGACGAGGCCCAGATGGACGGGATCAATGATACGACCATCGACATGACAAGCGCATAGGCACCTGTGCTGAAGACTTCCCCCCAGTCCAGAACGGCCGGAAGATGGTCAAGACCGTACTGCTCGGCGGGAAACACCTCTCCGTCTATCGCCATATTGATCAGCGCTTCTATCGGACCGATGTTGAGAATGAAGAGGACGCCTACGATCATTCCCAATAGCGCGCCGAGCGATCCGAGCACTGTCCCCACCATCAGGAATACGCGGAGCACGCCTCCACGGCTTAGACCAATTGTGCGCAGGATTGCCACATCGCGCGTCTTGTTCTTCACCAGCATGACCACACCGACGATAATATTCAGTGTCGCGATCATCATGATGATGGTGACAAGTAGCCGGACCATGACGCGCTCTGTTCTCAGCGCGCCGAGATATGTGCGGTTCTTGGTTTTCCAGTCGCGCAGCAGGAGGCTGTAACCGGTAGTTTCAGCGATGCGCTGCATCACTATCTCGGTAGTATCGGGATCTTTCACCCGAATATCCAGATACTGATAACGGCCTTTGGACTGAAACAGGATCTGCGCCTGTTCCATCGGCATGAAGACATACACATTGTCCAGTTGAGCCGATCCTGTACGGAATATATCACCCACAACATATGACTTGCTGATCGGAGTCTGGCCAATCGGACCTGACCGCATCTGGGAAGTAACTACCTCGACACTGTCACCAGGCTGGAGCCCCAGATTAGCTGCCAGATACTGGCCGATCATGATGACATTGCCACCATTACGACCTTCTCCGAAACCAGCTGCCAAAGCGGCCGCTCCGCCATCCTTCAAGATCGGCATGGTCTTGAGATCGGCCGGCGGCACAGCGCGCACGACACCGCCCGTGCGGACGCCATTTGCGGACAAGAGAACAAACTGCTCGATATAAGGTGAAACGCTCACGACATCCGGCGTCTCAGAAATCACCTTCGCAAGCGCCTGCGCATCTTCCTGCGGGATGCCGTCGACTGCCGCTGAGATGTGGGGTTCTCCCCCAAGAAGCGCGTCCAGCAAGGTCGCTCGGAACCCGCTCATGATCGACATGGTGATGATCAGCGCGGCGACCGCGAAGAAAATCCCGATAAAGGAGATAACCGCGATAAGGCTGGCACCACCGTGTTCCCGCCGCGCACGGAGGTATCGCCAGGCGAGCGTACGCTCAAGTTTGCCAAAAGGCGTGGCGGAAGGCATGGCGCTCATCAGGAGCCTTTCAGCTGAGCCAACATGTCTTCGATTTTCACGTCGTGCTTCTCGCCAGTCTTGCGGTTTTTCACCTCGACTTTGCCTTCAGCCACACCGCGCGGGCCAACCGTCGTCTGCCAGGGCAGTCCGATCAGGTCCATCCGGGCAAATTTGGCGCCGGCGCGATCATCGGTTTCGTCATAAAGAACCTCGCGGCCGGCAGCCGTCATCGCAGTATAAAGCGTTTCGCAGGCCGCATCGCACGCTTCATCGCCGGGGCGCATGTTGATCAGGCCGACATCGAATGGCGCGACGGCTTCCGGCCAGACAATGCCATTTTCATCGTGACACGCTTCAATGATGGCGCCGAGCAGGCGCGACACACCGATACCATAGCTGCCCATCTGAACCGGAACCATCTGCCCGTCCGGCCCTTGAACGACGGCGTTCATAGGCTTGGAATACTTGGTGCCGAAATAGAAGATGTGGCCAACTTCAATACCACGCGCAGAGACGCGGCGGTCTTCTGGAAGGGCGTTGAAAGCCGCTTCGTCATGCATTTCTTCTGTAGCCGCGTAGTATCCTGTCCGCTCTTCGACGAAGGGAGTCAGGTCCGCATCGAAATCAAGGTCAAGACCAGGCGCCGGCAGGTGTCTGCCCGCATCGGGATCGCCGTAAGCCCCATCCTGTCAAAAGCATTCAGATAGGCGCAGAACATTTTCCGATAGGCAGCGCGCGCGCCGTCTTCCGTCAAATCGAAGGAATAGGCATCCTTCATCAGGAACTCGCGTCCCCGCATGACGCCGAAGCGGGGGCGCACCTCATCCCGGAACTTCCACTGCTGGTGGTAGAGGTTCAACGGCAACTGCTTGTAACTTTTCACATAGGTCCGGAAGACGTCGGTGACCAATTCCTCATTTGTCGGGCCATAGAGCATGTCCCGCTCATGTCGATCTTTGATCCGCAGCATCTCCTTGCCGTAATCATCATAACGGCCAGACTCGCGCCAGAGATCTGCCTGCTGCAGGGTCGGCATCAGCATCTCAATGGCGCCGGAGCGGTTCATCTCCTCCCGAACGATCTGCTCGATGCGCTTCAGAACCTTGAAGCCAAGCGGGAGCCAGGAGTAGATGCCCGCCCCATTCTGGCGGATCATGCCGGTACGCAGCATCAGCTGGTGCGAGATGATCGCAGCGTCAGAAGGCGCTTCTTTGGAAACTGGCAGGAAAAACTTCGACAGGCGCATGAATCATCCAGACTTTACGGAATTCTTTCACGCTCACTAGCCGCAGCTAGACCGGTTCGGCAAGCAGGAGAGGGATAACCAGCGCAGCGATCAACGTGATCACCCCTGCGCCGATTGTGGCCCAAATGGCTTTTTTGGCGAGCATAGGGTTCTTGGGCGCCCCCTCTTCCGTCCCAGGCGCCGTAGACTCATCCTCCCACTGCCCCTTCACCCCAATGGGCAAAACGGCAAAGAAGGTGATCCACCATCCCAGCACGAAGACGATCGTGGCGCCCGCAATCCCCATCAGTGGTGACCCTTCGGCGTTTCCATCAGCTCAACCAGAACGCCGTTGGAGTTCTTGGGATGAACGAAAATGATCATCGTGCCATGAGCGCCGATCCGCGGTTTACCCAGCACAGTGGCGCCGCGCTTTTCCATTTCGGTGACAGCCTGATTGATATCCGCCACTTCGAAACAGACGTGATGTTGGCCGCCAGCCGGATTTTTCTTCAAGAAATTTGCGATGGGGGACGCATCGTTGAGCGGTTCAATCAGCTCGATCTGGCTGTTTGGAAGGTTCACAAAGCAAACCTTGACGCCCTGTTCAGGCATATCGAAGGGCGTCGTAATGTCTGTCGCGCCGTACAGCGTCCGGTAGGTGTCGCAGGCCTGTTCGATGTTGGGTACCGCAACGCCAACATGGTTCAGCGGCCCGATTTTGAATTCGCTCATGAAAATCTCAGCTCCTCAGCACAACAACTTCTATCATCGGCTTCAGGCCGAAATTGATATCACAAGCTTTCCGCAATGCACGGCCCATGACGCGCTCTATCGCTTCATCGTCATTGCGGTCTTTCTTCGAAAGACCAGCAAGGGCCGCCTCGGCTGCGTCGTCCAGAATTTCAAGGCTTTCCTCAGCGACCCGGCCATCGGTTTCGGAAAGCCCTTTCACCACCACGACCGGGCCATCCACAATGCGCCCTGCCTGATCCAGGCTTACAGTCGCGAAAATGATACCGCTGTTGTGCAGGCGCTTCCGCTCTATCAGCCCTTGCGCGCCTTCCGGAACGAGGCGGCTACCATCCAGGAAGAGGCGGCCGGCGGGCACTTCATCCAGAATTTCTGCTTCGCCGGGCGCCAGTCGGATCAGGCTGCCGTTCCGTGGCGCAACCGTCTCTGGCACCTGAAGCGACTTCGCGAATGACGCATGCTCCAGGATATGCCGGCGCTCACCATGTACAGGCACAGCGATGCGCGGTCGGACCCACTGATACATCCTGCGTAATTCGTCCCGGCAGGGATGACCTGATACGTGAATCGTTTGCGGCACCATACGCGGATGGATCACCCGGATACCCTGCTCCGCCAGCGCATTTTGAAGGCTGTAGACACTGCTTTCGTTTCCAGGAATGAGACGAGATGAGAAGATTACGGTGTCCCCCTCACGCAATGCCACATGCCGGTGGTCGCCTCTTGCAATGCGGGAAAGCGCGGCATTTGCCTCGCCTTGGCTGCCCGTGCAGAGATACAGGATGTTCTCCGGCGGCAGATAGCCCACTTGCTTTTGCCGCTGCGGTTACACGGTGCATACTGCGGCCTACCAGGCAAACGCTCCGCCCTGCCCTGTTTGCCGCGTCGATCACCGATTTAACGCGCGCGACGTTTGAGGCGAATGTGGTGACTGCAACAGCCTGCTTCTGCTCAGCGATCAGCTCAATCAAGCCCTGACGTACTGTTTCTTCAGAGCCTGCCTCGCCATCTTCAAACACGTTGGTCGAGTCGCACACCATGGCGAGGACACCTTCGTCCCCAAGTGCCGTCAGTCCTTCAATGTCCGTTGTCGAACCAATCTGCGGGTTTGGGTCAATCTTCCAGTCCCCCGTATGCAGGATCACACCGGCAGGCGTACGAATGGCAAGCGCATTCGGCTCGGGAATGGAGTGTGTGAGCGTGACATAGGTTACTTCGAACGGCCCCGCCTTGACCGTCGCACCCATGGAAATCGTTTTCAGCCATTTGTGATCCACACCGCGCTCATCCATCTTTGAGCGCACGAGCTCGCAGGTAAACGGCGTTGCATAAATGGGCGCTTTGGTACGCAACAAGGGATAGAGCAGCCCAACAGCGCCGATATGATCCTCGTGTGCATGCGTAAGGAAAACCGCGTCGATCTGCTCTCCCACAAGAAAATCTGGATCAGCACAGATCAGATCAATTCCAGGCGTTTCGGAGTTTCCGAAAGTCACACCCACATCGACAACGATCCACCTGCGCGCATTGGGCGGACCATAGCCGTACGCGTTGAGATTCATCCCTATCTCGCCGCAGCCGCCGAGAGGAAGGAAGACGAGTTCGTCTTTGGACTGATCGAGAGATGTGTTTCTGATGTTCAACGGTTCCGCTTCCAGACTTCCAGTAGCCCCCGGATGAGGATGTCCTGGTCATAATAATCAATCGTCTCGCTCGCGCCTTCAAACAATGATGCGACGCCCCCCGTCGCGATCACCGTCATGGGCCGCCCCCATTCCTTCTTGATCCGGCGCACGAGGCCATCAATCAACTCGATATATCCAAGAAAGACGCCGGACTGCATGGCCGAAACGGTATCTTTCCCGATCACCTGTGTTGGCTTCTGTATCGCAATCCGGGGCAACTGGGCGGCTGCATCATGCAACGCTCGCATGGATAAATAGATGCCGGGCGAGATGATGCCACCCTCAAACGCACCATCGGCCGAGACAATGTCGAATGTCGTGGCCGTTCCACTATCAATGACAACGAGGTCACCCGGATACGCCACATGGGCTCCCAGAGCGCTGACGATACGGTCAGCCCCGACCTGTTCCGGGTGGCGTACGCGCAACTGCATGCCCGTTTTCAGGCCCGGATCACCGATGAACATGGGTTCTACATTGAGATACCGGCGTGCCAGGTTTCTGAAGTTGAATTGTGCATGGGGCACAACAGAAGACACGACGCAGCCCTTAACCTGGGAAAGGTCAACGCCGTGCATATCTGCCAGGCGCCAGAGCCAGGAGGCGTGATCATCGGCTGTTTTGGTGGAATCTGTTGCGGACCAGAAGCATGAACTAGGCTCGTCCGATAAGGCTGACTTCGCCCGCTCTTATGATGCGCACATGTCCGTCGGGCAACCGCAGACGCAGAGCGCCATCGGGTTCAAGATCCTCGAAGATACCCCGCTCAAAGGCGTCACCGACCCGCACAGAGACTTCTTCGCCCCTCCCCTCGGCATAGTTCAGCCAATCCTGACGGAGTCTGTCAAAGCCCTTGCGGGCCTGCGCCAGGCGGTTCTCAAAAGATGAGTGGTAAACGCCTAGAACTTCATTGATGTCGAGCACCCTGCCGCTGAGAATATTGAGGCTGGTCGCCGCCTGCCCTACACTTTCTGGGACATATGCGACGTTGATGCCCGTCCCCGCAGCGATCCACAAATCTTGGCCGGAACCTCCTGTTTCGGCGAGGATACCAGATACTTTTTGAAGATTGATCCGGACATCATTCGGCCATTTCACCCTGACCGGCGCGTCTGGAGCAAAGGTACGGACCGTGTCGACAACCGCCATCGCCGCCGCAAACGGAACGCGCAGCGCCACCTGTATTCCGCCGGGTTCAGCGAACAGTGCTGTTGTAAAGATGTTGCCAACTGGTGACGACCACACACGGTCCTGCCGGCCCCGGCCAGCTGACTGCGACGAGGCCACTATCCACTGATCGCCGAACTGCCCGGAAGCGGCACGCCGCTTTGCCTCAGTATTGGTACTGTCGATTTCTTGAAACCGGTAAACCGGCCAGGAAGCGCTCAAGGGGCAAGACCCGCAGCCGCATAGCTCGCCCAACCACCCGTCCCAAGCTCACCGATGAAGATCATGAAGATGACACCGGCGACAACCGCGCAGGCGATGACCGTGCCCAGTACGGACACATCCACCCGCTCAAAGGCCTCTTTGGGTTCATCAAACCACATCACCTTCAGCAGCCGGAGATAGTATCCGAGCGATACGACCGATGCGATCACAAGAACAATGGCGAGGGGCACAAGATCGGCATCCACACCCGCGCGCAGGACTTCGTACTTTCCGAAGAAGCCACCGAAAGGCGGCAAACCTGCAACCGAGAGCACAAGGACCGTCATCGCAATCGCAAAGACAGGCTGGCGACGTGCGAGGCCGCCCAACTCCTGAATGCTCTCGACCATGCCGCCGCGGCGTCGCATCGCCAAGACACCGGCAAACAGGCCAAGCGACGAGACGACATAGATCGTGGAGAAGGTAAGCAGTGCGGGCGCGCCAAGTGCCTGGCCGGCAGCAACCGCGACGAGCGCGTAGCCGACATTGGCAATGGATGAATACGCAAGCAGACGCTTGATATTCGTCTGAGTCAGACCGCCCAGAGACCCAATGACCATGGAAAGGCCAGCGATGATCGCTACGATCAGCTGCCATTGATGAATGACGCTGCCAAACAGCGTGAACATCACGTTTGCAAACACGACCAGTGCTGCGAACTTCGGCGCCGAGGCAAAGAACGCGACAACAGGCGTAGGCGCACCTTCATAAACGTCTGGCGTCCAGACGTGCATCGGCGCAGCAGAAATCTTGAATGCAAGGCCGACGATCATGAGCACCATGCCGAACATCGCGCCCACGGACTCTCCAGCCAACGTCAGTCCATCGAAGGAGGTCGTGCCAGTGAAGCCATAAACCAGCGATGCGCCGTAAAGCAGCATGCCGGACGCCAGTGCTCCGAGGACGAAGTATTTAAGGCCTGCTTCGGACGAGCGGGCCGAGTCGCGATGGAACGCTGCCAACACATAGGAAGACAGACTGAGCGTCTCGATCCCCATATAAAGCGTCATCAGGTCGTTCGACGACAGGGTAATCCCCATGCCGAGTGAGCCGAGCACCATCAGCAGAGGGTATTCATAGCGGCTGATGCCATGTCGCTTCAGGAAACCCTCCGAAACAAAGACAGCAATGCCGGCCAGCGTAAAGCTGATAACCTTGGTGAAGTTCGTGAACGTCGTTGTTTTGACAAGGCCGTTGAAAGCCTCACCGCCTTGAAGATGGATGGCCGAAAGCGCAGCGGCTCCGAACAGTACCAACGCGCCCACCTTATAGGACAGGCTGTTGAAGCGCTCTCCGACAATGGCGCCCACGAGTACCAGCACCAGGCCCGAGGCAGCCAGCCAAAGTTCGGGCGCGAGAGCCTGCAGGATGGATTGTGTGTCGAGCATAGGCTTACTGGCCTCCCGCCATGAGCGCGATGATGCGCCCTGTAGCACCACTGGTGACGGCGAAAATGAGGTTCGGAGCAACACCGAACAGGATCGTCAGCGCCGCCAGCGGTGCAATGCAAACCCATTCGATACGGTTCATGTCCTTGATATCCTCAAGGTGGGGATTGGTGATCTCTCCAAACACGGTGCGCCGATAAAGCGTCAGCATGTATACGGCAGAGAAGATCACACCAAAGGCCGCGCCAAAGGCCGCCCAGGTTGCAGCCTGAAAGCCGCCGACCATGGTAAGGATTTCGCCGACGAAACCGCTGGTGCCCGGGAGACCGACATTGGCCATCGTGAACAGCATAAAGAAGCCCGCATAGATCGGCATACGGCCGACAAGCCCGCCATAGGCTGCGATTTCGCGGGTATGCATACGGTCGTAGACCACACCAACGATCAGGAAGAGCGCGCCAGAAATCAGGCCGTGGCTAAGCATCTGGAAGATGGCGCCCTGGATACCGGTTTCGTTGAATGCGAAAATACCCAGCGTCACGAAGCCCATGTGCGCGACTGACGAATAGGCGATCAGCTTCTTCATGTCTGTCTGCCGCCACGCCACAAGCGACGTGTAGATGATCGCCACGACGGCGAGCGCAAACATCATTGGCTGGAAGTACGCACTGGCATCCGGGAACATTGGCAGCGAGAAACGCAGCATCCCGTAGCCGCCCATCTTCAGAAGCACGCCGGCCAGGACGACCGAGCCTGCTGTCGGCGCCTGAACGTGCGCATCTGGAAGCCAGGTGTGGACCGGCCACATCGGGAGTTTGACCGCGAAAGATGCAAGGAATGCCAGCCATAGCCAGGTTTGCACAGACGGATCGAACGAGAACTTCTCCAGGACTTCGAAATCCGCCGAGCCTGCCGCCTGGATCATATAGATCGCCGCC
>NZ_NCJT01000044.1 GCF_002282565.1 Hyphomonas sp. 34-62-18 | reverse complement strand
ATGCGGGTGGAGAGCGCAGACGGGCCTGTGTTTGTGGAGGTGCGCGAGGGGCTGATTGCGGCGGCGCCGCGCGAGAGCGCGCTGCGGAAGGCCGAGGGCTGGAGCTTTGACGTGCTGCACAAATGGGAATTCCTGCGGCCCATCGGGACACGCAACCGGGACTACCTGCTGATGACGGCAGTGGGGATGATCTTCCTGACGGCGGCGCTGGGGCTGGCGATCCAGCTGAGGCGGCGGGGCAAGCAGCGGGGCGGTTGATTTCGCTTGCTTGCCTTTGGGTCATCTAGGGCCGATTACGTATTCACCGGCCTTCCTCCCAGGGCAAAATTTGCACGTAGTTTGATGGCCCCGCGGCAAGTGGACGGGGCCCAGGGAGGAATGCATGGCGGATACCGCGACACTCAAAGAGCGCAAACCCAAGGCAAAGACCGAACATTTCGATGTACTGATCGTCGGAGCGGGGATTTCCGGTGTCGGGGCGGCGTATCACCTGAAGACGCAGATGCCGAAGAAGAAGTTCGTGGTGCTGGAAGCCTATGAGAGCTTTGGCGGCACCTGGTACATGCATCGCTATCCTGGTATCCGTTCGGACTCGGATCTTTATACATTTGGCTACCGGTTCAAGCCGTGGGTGGGCCCGCCGATTGCGAGCCGGGAAGAGATCCTGAAATACATGCAGGAGGTGATCGAGGAAAACGATCTCGCCCAATACATCCGCTATCGCCACAAGATCCGCTCGGCGAGCTGGTCGACCGCGAAGAAGAAGTGGACGGTGAAGGCGGAGAACCTTGAGACCGGAGACGTGCTGACCTTCACGGCGAACTTCCTTTGGATGTGCCAGGGCTATTACAACCATGCGCAGGGCTATACGCCCGAATGGCCGGGCATGGCCGACTTCAAAGGGCAGATCGTTCACCCGCAGACCTGGCCGGAAGACCTGGACCTGACCGGGAAGAAGGTGATCTGCATCGGGTCTGGCGCAACGGCGGCGACCGTGGTGCCGGCGATTGCGGGCAAGTGTGAGCATGTGACGCTGTTGCAGCGTTCGCCCACCTATTTCATCCCGGCACGGAATGAAAACCTGCTTGCCGATGAGCTGCGCATGCTGGGCGTGGATGAGGCCTGGATCCATGAGATCGTGCGCCGGAAATACAATCACGATCAGGCCGAGTTCACCCGCCGCTCTTTCGAGGATGCCGAGGCGCTGCGCCAGGAATTGCTGGACGGGGTGAAGGCGTGCCTGCCGGAAGACTTCGACATGAGCCATTTCACGCCGGCCTACCGGCCGTGGCAGCAGCGGATTGCGTTCGTTCCCGAGGCGGACCTTTTCGAGGGCATCAAGGCGGGCAAGGCGAGCGTGGTGACCGACCATATCGACCGGTTCACGGAGAAAGGCATCCTGCTGAAATCCGGCACCGAACTGGAAGCGGATGTGATCATCACGGCGACGGGATTTGATCTTTCCGTGCTCGGCAACATTCCGTTTGAGGTGGATGGCAAGCCAGTCAACTGGTCTGACACAATCACCTATCGGGGCATGATGTTCACCGGCGTGCCCAACCTGGTGTGGGTGTTCGGATATTTCCGGGCGAGCTGGACACTGCGGGTGGACATGATGGGCGATCTCGTCTGCCGCCTTCTGAAGCATATGGACGAGAAGAAGGTGAAGCAGGTGGAAGTGGCCCTGCGGCCGCAGGACCATAATATGGAAATCCTGCCCTGGATCGATGAGAGCAATTTCAATCCCGGCTACCTTGCCCGGTCCATGCATCTGATGCCGAAACGGGGCGCCGCGCGGGAATGGCAACATACGCAGGACTATTGGCGCGAGAAGGACGAGTTCCCGAAAATCGACCTCGACGGGGAAGAATTCCGTTACAGTTGAGGCCAGTATGAGCGCCTGCTCTTGCCGGGGAACACCAACCCCGGCATGACAGGCGCTCATGACCGACACCAGCGCGCCCATCCAGCAGGAGTCTGACGGGCTTGATCCCGTGCTGCTCAACGACCTCATCGATGCCATCGATGAGCGCGATACGCGCTGGCTGTCGCGCACGCTGAAGCGGATGCACCCGGCGGATGCCGCCGACGCGCTGGAAGCGCTGCCCTATGACACGTTCGAGGAGGCGGTCGAACTGCTCGGCGGGGAGCTGCCGTCTGAAATCCTGATCGAGTTGCGCGATGCGTATCGCGAGGGCGCCGTCGACGTGCTGCCGGATGAAGCGGTGGCGCAGGCGCTCGATGAACTCGATTCCGATGACGCGACGACCATCCTGGAAGACCTTGAGGATGACCGCCGCGAGCGCATCCTGGAAGACCTGGCGCCGGTGGACCGGGCGGAGCTGGAGCGCAGCCTTTCCTATGAAGAGGATTCGGCCGGCCGCCTGATGCAGACTACGAGATCTATGTGATCGACCCGGCGCACAGGCTGCTCGGGATCGTGCAGCTTTCGGCGCTGCTGCGCCAGCCGCGCGACACGGCGCTGGAAGACATCATGGAAGACCCCATGACGACCCTGACGCCGGACCTTGACCAGGAAGAGGTGGCGTTCCGCTTCCAGAAATACTCCCTTGCCTCGGCGCCGGTGACCGACAGCGCCGGGCGGCTGGTGGGGATGATCACGGTCGACGATATGGTTGACGTTATCCAGGAAGAGCACTCTGAAGACCTGCTCGCTCTCTCCAACGTGTCTTCTGCTGACGCGTCCGACACGGTGTTCGAGACAGTGAAGGCGCGTGTGCCATGGCTGGGGGTGAACCTCATCACGGCGTTTGTGGCGTCGGGCATCATCTCGATGTTCGAGGGCGCGATCGAGCAGATCGTGGCGCTGGCGATCCTGATGCCGGTGGTGGCGGCGCTGGGCGGCAATGCCGGGAGCCAGGGGCTGGCGGTGGCGGTGCGCGCGATTGCGACGCGGGAGCTGGACGGGGCGGCGGCGCGGCGGGCCGTGCTGCGCGAGACGCTGGCGGGGCTGATCAACGGGCTGATCATTGGTGTGGGCGTGGGCGCGGCGGCGCTGCTCTGGTTCCAGGATGTGCAACTGGCCATCGTAATTGCGGTGGCGATGCTGGGCACATTTATCTGGGCGGGGCTGTCGGGCATCCTGGTGCCGCTGACACTGAAACGGCTGGGCGCGGACCCGGCGGTGGCCTCCTCCGTGTTTGTGCTGACGCTGACCGATGTGATGGCTTTCTTCAGTTTCCTGGGCCTTGCGAGCATCGTGCTCTTGTAAATTGGCCATAATCTCGCCGAATCTCACCTTTCAGGCGAAAAGGCGCGCCTTTTGCAGGGCGGCCCTGTAGGCATTTTGCCAGTTGTACCAGAATGGGAGCAACGGACTTTGGGTGGTCCGCTTCGCACATCTGCCAGGGGACTCGAGCTGATCAAGGGCTTCGAGGGCTTCCGGCCGCGCGCCAGCCGGTTGCCGGATGGGCGATGGATCGTGGGCTATGGCCATACGCGCACGGCGCGGGCAGGCCTGGCCGTGAGCCCGCGGGACGCCGAACTGGTGCTGGCCCATTCCGACCTTCCGCCCATCGAGCAGCTGATCCAGGACGAAGTGCTGGCCCCGCTGACGCAGAATGAATTTGATGCGCTGGTCTCCTTTGCCTGGAATATCGGGCCGGGGGCATTCCAGTCTTCCAGCGTGCTGGCCAATCTGAATGAGGGTGACCGGCTGGCGGCGGCCTCCGACATGTGGCTGTGGCGCCGGGGGCGGGTGAGCGGCGAGGTGAAGATCATCGACGCGCTGGTACGCCGGCGGGCGGCGGAGATTTCGCTGTTCCTGACGCATCCTTCCGGGCCGGCGGCTGTCCCCGGCGCGCTGATCCGGCCGATACCGGAGGATGGCGGGCAACCTTTCCCGCAGGCGCCGGAGCGGACCGTGATCATCGAGGCGCGCGCAGAAGAGGCGCGGCCCACCACCACGCGCACGCAGGCAGGCGATACCGGGCCGCAGGCGGCGGCGCGGGCCGTGAGCGAGCGGATTGCGCGGATCCTGGGCGAAAGCCCGCCGCCACCGCCATCCCGGCCGACGCGGCCGCTGGAGCCGGGCGAAGAAGGCCCGAGCGTTGAAGAGATTACCCGCGCCATTGCCGATCTGGCCGGGCCTGCGGAGGACGAGCCGCTGCCGCAGCCGCCGGGCGTTGTGAAAGGCCCGCCGGACGGGATAGAGCGCCGGCGCACCGCGCGGCCAGCGCCCGCAGCGCCGCAGCCGGAAGTGCCGGCGACCTTGCCGCCGGTGATCCCGCCGCCGCCCGTGCCTGAGGCGCCGCTGCCCCCGGCAGAGGGCGTGATCGTGGACGATCTGGCGCCTGTGGAAATCGACGAGACGGGGATGCAGCGGGCGCTGAAAGAGAATGGCGGCGCGAGTGACAGCCGGATGGGACCGGAGGCGCTGGGCCGGTGGGTGCCGTATGCGCTGCTTTCCGGGCTGGGGCTGGTGAGTCTGGTGCTGGGTGTGCGCGAGATTGTGGGCGCAGCGGCCGAGCCGGCGCTTTATGAGGGCGAAGCGTGGCTGGGGCCGCTGTTGTCGCTCGGCGGCGGGTTCCTGTTTGTGGTGGCCACTTACTACCTCTACCGGGCGATGACGCAGGACGAGTGAACCGGTGACAGGCGGGCAGGTTCTTGCTAGGGCAAGGCCATGCTGACGAACACATATCCCACTCTGAACTTCGATCTCGGTGAAACTGCGGACATGATCCGCGAGACCGTGAAAAACTTTGCCCAGACGGAAATCGCCCCGCGCGCCGCCGAGATTGACCGGACGGACAAATTTCCGCGCGACCTGCTGCCGAAGATGGGGGAGCTTGGCCTCCTCGGCATCACGGTGGAAGAAGAATGGGGCGGCACGGGGCTCGGCTACCTTGAGCATGTCGTGGCGATGGAGGAGATCTCCCGCGCGTCTGCCTCCGTTGGCCTCTCCTACGGCGCGCACTCAAACCTCTGCGTCAACCAGATCCGCCGCTGGGGCAATGACAGCCAGAAGGCGCGCTACCTGCCGAAGCTGATCTCGGGCGAGCATCTGGGCAGCCTGGCGATGAGCGAGAGCGGGGCGGGGTCGGACGTGGTTTCCATGAAGCTGCGCGCTGACAAGAAGGGCGACCGCTATGTGCTGAACGGCACGAAGATGTGGATCACCAATGCTCCGGATGCGGACACTCTGGTGGTGTATGCCAAGACTGACCCGGCGGGCGGATCGAAAGGCATTACGGCCTTCCTGATCGAGCGGGGCTTCAAGGGATTCTCCGTGGCGCAGAAGCTGGACAAGCTGGGTATGCGCGGATCGGAGACCGGGGAGCTGGTGTTTGAAGATTGCGAAGTGCCCGAAGAGAATGTGATGGGGCCGGTGGGCGCGGGCGCGCGCATTCTGATGAGCGGGCTCGACTATGAGCGCGCCGTGCTGTCAGCCGGGCCGACCGGCATCATGCAGGCGTGCCTGGATGTCGTGATCCCTTACATTCATGATCGCAAACAGTTTGGCCAGTCGATCGGTGAGTTCCAGCTGGTGCAGGGCAAGCTGGCGGACATGTATGTGCAGATGAATGCGGCCAAGGCCTATGTCTATGCCGTGGCCAAGGCGTGTGACCGGGGCGAGACGGCGCGCAAGGATGCGGCCGGGGCCATTCTGTATGCGGCCGAAACGGCGACGAAGCTGGCGCTGGACGCGATCCAGCTGCTCGGCGGGAACGGCTATATCAACGAATATCCTACCGGCCGCCTGCTGCGCGATGCCAAGCTCTACGAGATTGGCGCGGGCACCAGCGAGATCCGCCGTTGGCTGATCGGCCGGGAGCTGTTCTCGGAGACGGCGTGAGGCGGGAGCTGATCTTCTTGCCTTTTATCCTGCTGCTTTCTTGCGCGGCAGGGCCGGTGCCAACGCCACCTGAAGCAATCAAGATTGATTTGCATTGCGTCGAGGACCGCGCTGCCTTTATGGCGATGAGCTACTGGGAGTTTGATCAGTCACCAGAGGGAGTCCGCTCAGTGTTGGACAAGCCCGGCTGCCGGCACGCGGGCGCGGATTTGATTCGAGATTACCACGCTGCGCTGAGAGCAAAGGGCGAGCCCGTCACACATGTGTTTCCGGAAGGCGAGATGGTGTTCAGTGACAATGGCGAGGTCACAATGCTGTATTGGCATGAGGGGCAGGCGCGGGCGATGGATGGAGAAAACAAGTACGCTACGGAACTCTTCAGGCTCTCGATTGAGCCCGCCGCGAAGAGCTATGCGGGCTGGAACGAATACGTCCGGGCCAGCATAGCGTTTCTTGAGGGCGACCTTGATACGCTTAAAGCAGAGCGCGAAGCGCTATCCAGCAAAGTAGGTCCCGGTTATGGCGACCTAAATCTCGGCGTCGTTGACGGTCTGATCGCCTGCTTCGGACGCAGCTATAAGGAGGCCTACGGCGCGCCGGAATGTAACCGGCGACCGGGCGTGGCGCCTTGAAGGCTACCTGTATTTATCCGGATTGGCGGCGATGATCTGTTCCAGCTTCGGCTGGCCCTGGACGAGGCCCTTGGTGAGCTGGCCGGTGATGAGGCCGCCGAGGAAGAGGGGCGCGCTGGCCTTGCCGGACCAGCGCATTTCGCAGCCGTCTTCAACGGGCACGACGCGGTAATCCTCAACGGCGGCGGAGACGGGCAGGGTGGAGCGTTCGAAGCGGAAGGCCATGCGGCGGCCTTCTTCCCAGGCGAAGAAGGTTTCTTCGACTTTCTGATCGCCGATTTCCACGGTGCGGGTGGTGCCCGGCCCCCAGGGTTTGGGGCTGGTCCAGGTGACTTTGGTGATGGGGAGCCACTGGGTCCAGGTCTCGGCGTCCAGCAGGGCGTTCCAGACCATTTCCGGCGGGAAGGGATAGCGATGGACAGCGCTGTTCTGCTTCGCGGTGGCGAGGTATTCCTCACCGACGGATTTGTGGACTTTCAGCGGCTTGGCCATGGATTGCTCTCCCCGATACGCCTGAAGCGGTGGTTCTGTTGGGCTGAAGTATAGACGCGGCTGTCTGGCCGTCTACGGACGGGCGGCCGGTTTGGCGGGGTCACGCAGCGTCACGCCGCAACGTCAGCCAGCGGCAAGGAGCGCTTCGGTTTCTTCCGCCGGGACCGACAGGATCTGGCTGATGACGGTGATCATCGTGCGTTCCTCGATCGGCTTGGAGACGTAGCCATCAAAGCCTTTGGAGAGGTATTTCTCCCGGTCGCCATGCATCGAGTCGGCGGTGAGGGCGACGACGGGGACGAGGCGGTTGAGGCTGCCGGAGGTGCGCAGGCGCTTGAACGCTTCTTCGCCATCGAGGCCGGGCATGTGGATATCCATCAGCACGATGTCGAAAGTTTCGCGGTTCATGATCTCGAGGGCTTCGTTGCCGTCGCAGGCTTCGCGGATGACGATGCCATAATATTCGAGGAAGGAGCGGGCGACGCGGCGGTTGATGCCGTTATCATCTACCACCAGCGCGCGGCAGCCCGTGAGACCGGTGCGGGGCGTGCGCACGGGCATGTGGATCATGTTTGAGGTGTCGCCCACGCTCATGCTGGACGGCTGGGCCATGAATTTCAGTGTAAAGATGGAGCCGCGGCCAGCCTGGCTGACGGCGGTGACATCGCCGCCCATCATGCGGGCGAGGCGGCGGGTGATTGACAGGCCAAGGCCCGTGCCGCCGAACTTGCGGGTGGTGGAGCCGTCTTCCTGGGCGAAGCTTTCGAAGATGCGGTCCAGCTTGTCGGCGGCGATGCCGACGCCGGTATCGGAGACGTGGACGACGACGCGGTGGGCGCCGTTCTCCTGCGGCTCGGAGGTGACGACGATCATCACCTCACCCTGGCTGGTGAACTTGATGGCGTTGGAGACAAGGTTGCCGACACACTGGCGCACGCGCACGGGATCGAAAAGCAGGCGCGAGGGGACGCTGGGGTCCACAAAAAGGCGGATATTGATGCCTTTTTCGCGGGCGGCGGCCTCATGCAGCTTGAACAGTCCACTGAGCTTGTGGCGCAGGTCGCCAGGGACCGGGGAGAGGTCCATCCGGCCCGCTTCTATCTTGGACAGGTCGAGGATATCGTTCAGCAGCACCATCAGCGTGTTGCCGCTGTCCAGGATGACGCCGACCTGCTCGGCCTGCGTTTCCGTCAGCTTTCCGTGGGCGAGCACCTGCGCCATGCCAAGCACGCCGTTGAGCGGTGTACGGATCTCATGGCTCATATTGGCGAGGAATTCCGATTTCAGGCGCGTGGCCTGTTCGGCGCGGTGGAGGGCGTCGCGCAGCTCGTGCGCCTTGCGGCGTTCTTCGCGCACGTCGCGGATATAGGTGATGAACACCATCTCGTCGCCGCCATCCCAGTGAGCGCTGGAGGTGGAGGCCTGGACACGGATCTTTTCGCCGTCGCGCGTGAAGGCCTCCGCATCGGATACGTGGCGGATGAGCTTGCCGTCCTCGATATCGGAGACGACCTTGTTGCCGAGCGATTTCTGCGGTTCGAAGGTTTTGACGCCGAACAGGATGCCGACATCCTTGCCAAGCAGCTCTTCCTCCGAATAGCCGAGCAGCTCGCAGATGGCGTGGTTTACATAGTGAATGCGGCTGACCCGGTCTGTGATGACGATGCCGTGGATGGCGTGGTCGCAGGCGGCGCGGGCAAGCTCGAAGCGTTTCTGGGCAGCGTCGCGTTCCTCGGCAAGCTCAGTGACTTCATGAGAGCAGGCGAGGGCGCCATTTTCCGTCGGTGTAATGACGGTTTTCATGACCTTGCCGAGCATCTTGGCGGCGCGGCCATGGCCGGTCATGTAGGTGATGGGCTCGCCGGTTTCGATGACCTTGATGACGTTTTTCGTCATCTCGGACTCCCGGTAGGCGGGGTCGAATTCAAAGACGCGCATGCCGACAACACTGCCACCCTTGGGCAGGATCGTCTCGTTCATCAGGCGGTTGGCGTCGATCCATTGAAGGTCGATGATCGCGCCGTTTTCGTCGCGCACCGGAGCAATTTCACACACGACAACTGGCAGCAGGTCAAAAAGACGTGCATCCATTTAGCGAATCCTTGAGGCCATCTATTTTCTTATAACGGAATCATCGGCCTACAAGCTTAACAGAGCGTTGATATTTCACGCCTTTGCAGGGCCGGGATTTGCCTCAGGCCGGGCAGCAGAGATCCAGGATCTCGTGGCCCTTCAGGGCTTCCATTGCAGCCTTGTAGCCTGCCTCGACGGAGGCGTCGTAGGCTTTCCAGTCGCGCAGTTCGATGTCTGGCAGTTCCGGCAGGATGATGATGTCAGCCTTGTCGCGCGGGGTGAGGCGGTCGTCCCGTATGGTGGCGGCGCGCATCAGGAGGCCGGCAATTGGGGGCGGGGAGGAGAAGCCGCGCTTGAACACCCATTCCCAGAAACTTTCGGGATGAACGAATTCTTCCCGGTTCAGACCATCGCGGATGGCAGAGACATCCGAGCCGATGACGAAGCCCTGATGAAGTTCCCGCATTGATTCGACGGGGAAATTATCCAGCACTGCGCCGTCTACGAGGATGTCTTCACCGTCAACAAAGGGCGGCAGAATGCCGGGCAGGGAGATGGTTGCGCGCAGGGCGGTGCGCAGGAGGCCGCAGCGATGCAGCTTCGCCTGGCCATTCGTCAGGTTGGTTGAGAGGGCAAAGAAGGGGATCTGCAGGTCTCCGATTTCGATTTCGCCGAAATGTTCCTGCAGGCGTTGGTTGACGCGTTTTCCCTTCACCATGCCGACGACGGGCAGGGTGTAATCTCCCAGCGGATTGGTTTCGACGAAGGCCTTGCGGATGCGGCGGTCTATCTCCGCGTCGTCCCAGCCAATGGCGACGCAGGCAGCGACAACCGCGCCCATGGAGGCGCCGCCGGCAAAGTCTATCGGGATGCCCAGTTCACGGATGGCGCGGATGGCGCCGATATGGCTGTATGCGCGGGCGCCGCCGCCGGAGAGCACGAGGCCGACCGAGCGGCCGGTCATGATGCGAGCAAGGCGCATGGCGTCGGCGCCCGCGTCTCCCTGCCAGTGGAACAGGCGCTTGGCGCCGGCGGCCTGCAGCCATTCCTGCGGGCGGGAGGCGCGGCGCTCTGCGCCCGGATGGATGAGGATGATGTCGATGAGCTTGAGCCGCTGGGCCGGGGAGGTGTCTTCCGGCATCAACGGGGTGGACGGGCGCGCATCGGAGCGGGCCAGCACCCAGATACGGTCTGCCTGACGCGTGGAGAGACGGAACCAGGGCGTGTCCCCGATGGTGGCCGTCAGGATGACGGCGTCATGGTTGGTTTCGAGCTGGTCAAAGAAGGCGGCGGGCTTTTCCGCGCCGTCTGCTTCATCCACGATCACGGCGCGTTTGCCGAAGCGGGCGAGCGCGTTTTTCAGCGCGCGGGCGCGCAGGGTTACGTCTATCGTGGGAGACGTGGAGAGGAGGGTGTAGACCTTTGGGGCGGCCTCGCTTTTGTGGGACGTGCCCCGGCCGAGGCGCCGCAGGATGATGCGGATCATGCCTTCCAGCAGTTCAGGCTCTGACTTCACCAGCATTTTCCAGCCTGCCCGCGACAGGCCGATGACTTCAGAATCGCGCAGGGCATAGACTGAGCTGGAATGAGGCACATCATCGCCTGCCCCATCCCCATTTGCATCCACGCCGCCGAGGAAGAGGGCCATCTCGCCAACCGGCTCGCCGGGGCGGATGTGGCCGACGAACTCGCCTTTTGATCCAAAGGCGCCGAGGGCGCCGGAAAGGACGAAATAGATGGAATCGGCCGGCTCCCCCGCCAGGAACAGGGGCTGGCCAGCGGGCAGGGCGAACCAGCGGGCCTCCTTGCCGGCAGAGCGCATAGCCCGCTGGGAGACGTCCTTCAGGAGAGGGATCGTCTTCAGATCTGGGGTGATTTCCTTGCGTAGGAGGCCGAACATGCCGGTGTTACCTGAATCCTCGAGAGGGCAGCTTCAAGACCCTTAGCACAAAAGAGTTTACCAACGGGTGACAGCCCGGAGCCGGGCGGTTAATCCTGCCGCAACGAAAAGTAAGGGAGGGCCTATGCCGGTCCTAAAGTCTGCGCTGGATGTTTCCGGCGCCAAGTTTGCGGCCAATCGCGCGGCTATGGAAAAGCTGGTGGCGGAGCTGCGCGCCAAGACGGCCGAGGCGGCCCTGGGCGGCCCGGAAGAGAGCCGCCGGCGCCATACAGAGCGCGGCAAACTGCTGCCCCGGGAGCGGGTGGAGCGGCTGATCGACCCTGGCAGCGCGTTCCTGGAGATTGGCGCGCTGGCGGCCAACGGTATGTATGATGGCGAAGCGCCGGGCGCGGGCCTGATCACCGGCGTGGGCCGCGTGGAAGGGCGGGAATGCCTGATTGTCTGCAATGATGCGACCGTGAAAGGCGGGGCCTATTTCCCGGTCACCGTGAAGAAACACCTGCGGGCGCAGGAAGTGGCGATGGAAAACCATCTGCCCTGCATCTACCTCGTCGACAGCGGCGGGGCGAACCTGCCGCATCAGTCTGAAGTGTTCCCCGACCGGGAGCATTTCGGGCGCATCTTCTACAATCAGGCGCAGATGAGCGCGAAGGGCATTCCCCAGATTGCCGCGGTGATGGGCAGTTGCACCGCAGGCGGCGCCTATGTGCCGGCGATGAGCGATGAGACCGTGATCGTGCGCAAGCAGGGGACGATTTTCCTGGGCGGGCCGCCGCTGGTGAAGGCGGCGACGGGCGAAGAGATTTCCGCCGAAGACCTGGGCGGGGCCGATGTGCATGCCCGCCGCTCTGGCGTGGCGGACCATTACGCGGCGCATGACGCGCATGCGCTGTCCATCGTTCGCTCGATTGTCCGTGCACTGGCAAAACCGAAGCCGCAGCCTTTCGAGCTGCAGGCGCCGGCCGAGCCGCTGTATGATCCGCGCGAGATGCATGGGCTGGTTCCGCAGGATGTGCGCGAGCCTTATGACGCGCGCGAGGTGATTGCGCGCACCGTGGACGGGTCTGAGTTCCACGAGTTCAAGAAGCTTTACGGTGAAACGCTGGTCTGCGGATTTGCGCATATCTACGGGATGCCGGTGGCGATCCTGGCCAATAACGGCATTCTCTTCTCAGAGAGTGCGCAGAAGGCGGCGCATTTCATCGAGCTGGCCGATCAGCGGCGGATTCCGCTCGTCTTCCTGCAGAACATTACCGGCTTCATGGTCGGCTCAAAATACGAAGCGGGCGGCATTGCCAAGGACGGCGCCAAGATGGTGACGGCGGTGGCGACGGCGAGTGTGCCGAAGTTCACCGTGGTGACCGGTGGCAGCTTTGGCGCGGGGAATTACGGCATGTGCGGGCGGGCGTATAGCCCACGTTTCCTGTTCATGTGGCCGAATGCGCGGATTTCCGTGATGGGCGGCGAACAGGCGGCGAGCGTTCTGGCGACGGTGAAACGCGACGGGATCGAGCGCCGGGGCGGGCAGTGGAGCGCCGAAGAGGAGGCGAGCTTCAAGCAGCCGATCCGCGATCTCTATGAGGCCGAAGGCAACCCTTATTTCTCCACGGCGCGGCTGTGGGATGATGGCATCATCGACCCTGCGGACACGCGCCGGGTTTTGGGCCTGGCGCTGTCGGCGAGCCTGAATGCGCCGTTCGGCGAGCGCGGGTTCGGTGTGTTCCGGATGTAGGCAACCCCTCCCGCTCGAAAGCGGGAGGGGCCATTTTTGGCAACGCGGCCCGCCTCAGAGCTGGACGTGCTTGCTTTTGCCGAGCTCGGGCTGCTCATCCTTGATGTTGGCCTTGGCGACTTCGAAGATGACGCCGAGAGCCGACTTGTCTGACGCCCAGAGGGCGGCGTCATGCGGCACAAATTTCAGCATCATGAGGTTAGGATCGTCCTTGCCGCGCGGGAACCAGGCATCGACCATCGGGCCCCAGAATTTTTCGATGGTGGCATTGTCATTATGCGGAAGAAGCTCGCCGCGTACGCAGGCCTGATAGTCGCTATCGATGTGGCACATATGCACGATGCCAGGCGATTTCAGGATCGTCTGGGCCAGATCAGTCGTCTTGTCGGTGTAAAAGTAGATCTCCCTGGCATCTTCATCCACCTGCGGGGCCATGGGTTGCATGTGCTGGGAATGGTCCGGTGAGCCAAGCATGACGCAGCGTGTGTCTTTGATTTCTTCCAGAAGCTGGCGTTGCGGATCGCGTTCGAATTTTTTCAGATTGGCCATGTCCGTTCTCCTTTTCCGTTTCCCACGTCAACGCAGGGAGCGCCCACATGTTCCACAAAGGGGGTGCGACATCTCCGGAAAGCCGGATAGGGAGACCTACTTATCCATTTCCGGCGCTTGTCAGGGTAGTGCTTGCCACCAGAGGAGGCACAGTCATGACCCAGACCATCTGCATTATTGATGGGCATCCTGATCCTGACCCCGCCCGGCTTTGCCGCGCGCTGGCCGACGCCTATGCCGAGGGGGCGCTTTCGGCAGGGTATGACGTTACCCGCATAAATATCTGGGAACTGACGATCCCGCATCTGGAGAAGAATGCGGACTTTCTCACGCCGCCTGCCGAACCGCTGCTCAGTGAGCGGGAGAAGATCTCTGCGGCCGACCATATCGTGATCCTTTTTCCGCTGTGGCTGGGCGGGATGCCATCAAAGCTGCGCGCCTTCTTCGAGCAGGCGGCGCGGGGCGGCTTTTTCCTCGCTGACCCAGAGAAGGCGGGCGACTGGCCGCGCAAGATGATGGCGGGAAAATCCGCGCGCGTTGTGATCACCATGGGGATGCCGGGATCGGTTTACCGCGTGTTTATGGATGCAGGCAGCCTCAAGGCGCTGGAGCGGGGCATATTGGGAATTTCGGGCTTTCGCCCGGTGCGTCACACGATCCTGGGCGGTGCGGGTGACATATCCTCTGAGCGGTTTCACGGCTGGAAAAGCCAGATGTGGGAACTGGGCCATTCTGCAGCCTAAGCTGCAGGCGCGTTAAGCGTGCCCCAAAATGGCCATCAGGCTGACAGGGTTTTAACGGATCGATTTATCTGTTCACGCGTCCTTCAGACAAGGCGCCGGGCAATCCGGTGTCAGAGTCAAAGGAGTGAAACACATGATCCGCGTAACCCTGATTTCCGCTGCCGCGCTTGCTGGTGCCATGGGCGCCTCTGCTGGTGAAAAGATGACGTTTGCCGATGTCGACACCAACGCCGATGGCGTGATCAGCGCCTCGGAGTTCATCGCTCACAAGACGGCTGACGGCAAATACACGGAAGCAGAAGCTGCCGAGAAGTTTGAAGAGAAAGCCGGCCAGGATGGCCAGATCACCGAAGCAGACTGGGAAGCGATGAAGGCTGAATACAAGGCCGACAAAGCCGAAAAGTCCGGCGATCAGAACTGGTAAGGCTGTTGGCTGGCCGGAAGGTTCTTCCGTCTCGATCTTCAGGGCTGGCATGACCCTTCTGCGTGATGACGAGGCCTGTCTCTCATAGGAGGCAGGCCTTCGGCGTGGGCCGCGCAAAAATTTTCATGG
Organism: Hyphomonas sp. 34-62-18; assembly: GCF_002282565.1. Taxonomy (GTDB): domain Bacteria; phylum Pseudomonadota; class Alphaproteobacteria; order Caulobacterales; family Hyphomonadaceae; genus Hyphomonas. The sequence continues at coordinate 1,311 of NZ_NCJT01000044.1, read as the reverse complement.
AATAATTGCGGCGCACCAGGCCGGGTACTGGACATTTCTCGCGGTGTGCCGTCGATGGGCCGGGATTGCTGCGAAAGAGACCTGTCGATCATGCCTGAGACGCCGAACCGCTTTGATTTCATCCGGCTGGCCTTTGCCGCCGGTGTGTTTGTGTATCACGGCGTGGCGATTGGCGCAGCGCTGCCTTCCGGTGAACTCGAACGGCATCTCTCCTATTTTGCGGAACTCTCGATTCAGGGGTTCTTCATCGTGTCCGGCCTGCTGGTGGCCGGATCGCTGGAGCGGTCGGCCGGGCTTTTGGACTATGCCGGGAAACGGGTTCGCCGGCTCTATCCGGCTTATGCGGCGGTGATCCTGGTGCCGGCGTTGATCAGCCTGGCGATGACGCAGGATGTTCAAGGGGTTGCAAGCCATCTAGGTGCCAATCTGGTGTTCCTTAATTTCCTGTCGCCGACGCTGCCGGGCCTGTTTGAAGGGAACCGGTTTCCGGAGGTGAATGGGGCGCTGTGGACACTCAAGATTGAGGTGATGTTCTATATTGCCCTGCCGGTTATCCTCCTTGTGCTGAAGAGGTTTGGGGCGTTCTGGTGGATTCTAATTGCGGCGATCTATGCGGCGGGCGAGGCCTGGGCGTATTACGTGCCGCAGCTGGTGGCGGGCGGGTATGGGCCTGAGCTGGGGCGGCAGTTGCCGGGCCAGATGGCCTACTTCGCGATGGGCATTGCGCTGTGGAAAGCTTCGCCTGGCATACAGCGGCGATGGGCGGCGCTGGCGCTGTGCGGCACCGGGCTGCTCGGGGCGACGTATCTCTATCCGCTGCTGGAGCCGCTGAGGGCGTTTGCGCTGGCTGGGGTGATCGGCGCAGTGGCCTGGGCGCCAGGACCGAAGCTGAACGTGGCCCGGTTCGGCGATGTGAGTTATGGGCTCTACATTACCCACTTTCCGATACTGCAAGCGCTGGCGGCGGCGGGGCTGGCGGCGAGCCTTGGGTTGGCCGGCTTCCTGGCGCTTGCGACAGTGCTGACCCTCGCGGTGAGCTTCGTGCTGTGGCACCTTGTCGAGAAGCCCGCCTTGCGCCCGACGAGCCACTATCGCAGGGTAGCCAAAGATAATTGAAACAGGGACATACCCCATGCGCGACGCAGAATATGATCTGATCCGGTTTGAAGCGACGGAAGAGGGGCTGGCGGTCGTCACGCTGAACCGTCCGGATGTTCACAATGCCTTCAATGCCGAGCTGATTGCCGAGCTGACGGATGTGTTCACGATGATTTCGGAACAGCCGAGCATTCGCATGATGATCCTGCGCGG